>DDLZ01000117.1 GCA_002340405.1 Bacteroidales bacterium UBA2559 | reverse complement strand
AGTTCTGTATCTTAAACAGCAGTTTGTCGCCCTCTTCGCCGTACTTACCCATCAGAGTAGAGAGATTCTCCATTGCGGGAGTCTCTATCTGGCGGTAGCCAAACAGATCGAACACATTGCGTATCGTATCGAATATGTAGTTACGGCGCGACATCTCCACAGGTGTGAAATCACGCGTACCTTTCGGGATTGACGGTTTCATCGGCTGGCTCTCAACTTCTTCTGGAACTAAAAATCATCAGGTAATAGATAAGAGTACCTATCGAACTGATAGCGGCCACCACATATGTATAGGCTGCTGCTTTCAAAGCATTGCGGGCCGGCTCCTCTGTCCCTCCTACGGTAATCCCCGAATTTTCAAGCCATGCCAAAGCCCTGCGGCTGGCATCAATCTCAACGGGAAGGGTCACCAGGCTGAACAGTGTGGAGAGTGCAAAAAGCAGTATTCCGGCCAGAAGGATTGAAGGGAAAGTCTCTATCAGAATAATACCTATAAGCAAAACCCATGAGACTATGGTTGACGAAAACTGAACTATCGGGACCAGTGCTGAGCGCATCTTGACGGGTGCGTAAGCCTGAGCATGCTGTACGGCGTGTCCGCACTCATGGGCAGCCACCGAAGCAGCCGTTATGTTGGTTCCGTTATATACGTCTTTACTCAGGTTCACCGTATTGCTTTCGGGATTGTAATGGTCGGTAAGCTGGCCTTCGATACAGGTAATCCTTACACCTCTTACGCCATAGTCCTCAAGCATCATCCTGGCTACGTCGTATCCGCGCAGGCCGCCCGGAGTCTCTATCTTCGAGTACTTTTTAAACTTGGACTGCAGGTTTAACTGGACCAGATAACTAGCAACGGCTATAGCGATGAATAATATTAAATACATGGTTTCTTATTGTTTTATAATTTACGAAAAACTGTCTGCTTGCGGTCAGGTCCTACCGATACAATTGAGACCGGAGTTTCAAGATACTCCTCAAGGAAACTTATATAACTGTTAAACTCCTCGGGAAACTCATCTTCACCGGTCACCTTAGTGAGGTCCGTAAGCCAGCCGGGAAACTCCTCATAGAGAGGTTTCACCGCCTCGCAGTCAAACGGGAACTCATCGGTCTCCGTGCCGTCAGGCAACCCGTATGCAACACATGCCTTCACAGTCTTGAAGGTATCGAGCACATCGCTCTTCATAAGGATCAGATCAGTCACTCCGTTAAGACGAATTGCATAGCGAAGTGCCACCAGATCAATCCATCCGCAACGGCGGCGGCGACCGGTTACCGCCCCGAATTCAAATCCGCGGTCGCACATAGCCTCACCGTCGGCATCGAAGAGCTCGGTTGGGAAGGGACCGCTTCCTACACGTGTGCAGTAGGCTTTCATTATTCCGAACACCTTACCTATGTTATGGGGAGCCACTCCCAGGCCGGTGCATGCACCGGCGCAGATTGTATTAGATGAGGTTACATAGGGGTATGAACCGAAATCGACATCCAGCATAGTGCCCTGAGCGCCCTCGCACAGTGTTTTCTTTCCTTCGCGAAGTATCTTATTCAGGTAATGTTCGCTATCTACTAAGCAAAACGACTTCATATAGGCTATGCCTTCACGCCATTTCGACTCAATAGAGGAGAGTTCATACTCAAAGTTCAAACTCTTAAGAGTACGTTCATGAGCGGCCCTAATCCTTGCATACCGCTCCTCGAAATCCGAACGGAGCAGGTCGCCCACACGCAGTCCCGTACGGGCTGCTTTGTCGGTATATGTGGGTCCGATGCCGCGCCCTGTGGTTCCCACCTTGGCGGAACCCTTTGAAGCCTCCAGAGCGCTGTCCAACAGACGGTGAGTAGGCAGGATAAGGTGCGCTTTCTTTGAGATCAATAATCTGCTCTTCAAATCTATGCCGGCAGCCTCAAGGGCTTCGGCCTCGGCTTGGAAAAGCGCGGCATCGAGCACCATTCCGTTACCTATTATATTGGTTTTGTCTCCCTGGAACACACCTGAAGGTATTGATCTCAATACAAACTTCTTATCATCAAAGATAAGCGTATGTCCTGCATTGGGACCGCCCTGAAAACGGGCGACCACGTCATAACGCGGAGTAAGAACGTCAACTACTTTACCTTTTCCTTCATCTCCCCACTGCAGACCCAGCAAAACATCAAATTTTCCTTTTGTCATCTTTTTTTGTTATTATATATCTTTTCCATCTTTCTCTGTTTTCTCCTCAGTGCAGCCGCACATTTTACACAATGACCATAAATATAGAGCGAATAACCTGACATGATGAACCTCCTTTTTCTCATCTCTTCAATCTGCCGGCGCACCTTCTCATCATTACAATCGGTCACCGAACCACAACCTGAACATATAAGATGGATCCCGTAATTGTTATTCCATATCTTCTGATACTTCGGTTCGCCGTTAAGCCATACCTTACGCACCAAACCCGCATCCTCAAAAAGTGCAAGATTGTTGTAAACAGTTGCCCTGCAGACACGGAAATTCCATTTTTCTGACATATCATAGGACAACAAATCAGGAGTGAAATAACCGTCATACATATAGATAGCATCCAAAAGTGCACTCCTTTCCTGTGTCTTCCTAAGGCCGTTTACACGCAGATACTCGGTCAGGATACGACCTGCCTGCCTGATCTCTTCATCTCTATCCATTATCTCTCTCAAGAAGAGCCAAAGCAGCCCTTGCCGCCCGAGCCGGAAGCAGATCTCCTTCCGATATGGCAACTGCCGCCTGGTCCTTTAGCTCCATTACAAAACGATCCCCCATACGATTGCCCCGGCGCAACATGTTAGCCAGCACCAAGAATCCGCAGTATCGGGGCATTTCCGCATCGGAGGCAATCCAACGGAATGCCGTAACCGATGCACCCTCCATCTTGCTGAAGAGATACATTGAGCAAACTTCAGCAAGATCGGGGTATTCTATCTGACTGACCCAAAGATCAGCCATGTCGGGCTGAAACTCGTCGGCAGGATAAAGCAGTGCCGCCAACATCTTGTATTCACGAACATCCTCCTTCCATAATGCAATTGCCAGATTACTGTCTTTCTCCAGTTTCGATGCTATCTCTTTAATTTGGGGAAGGCTTACTCCGAAATTCAATCGGTATCCTATACCTTTCTCTCTCATGCTCTCCGATACCACACCGTTCATTGAGAGCCTTAGCATCCTGTTTATTTCAAGAATCTGTTCCTCTACCGACATTTTTGCTACTGGCACTTCAACTGTTTATATGCCGTTTTTTGTACTGATGAGGAGCCTCACCCTTTTCCTTGTAGAAAGCGGCATAGAAAGATTGGCGATTGGCAAAACCGCACATTTTTCCTATCTCCTCCATTGTCTTGTCCAAATAACGTTTGTCCACCAACATGTGGACAGCATCACGTATTCTACATCCGTTCACCAGATTGGAATAATTCATTCCAAATCTTGAATTGATCACCGCTGACAGATAGCGAGGGTTGGTCCCTAAATCCTTAGCCAACTGTCTGGCTGAATAATCAGGATCACGGTACTTCTTCTGCGCTATTAAAACAGTCAGAATCCGGTCATACAGCTCGTCTGCGAGTTCAGCGCGGATTAAGTACCTATAATCAGCTTTCTTCTCGACTTTTGCCGTAATTTTGTAAGGTTTAGCTTTTTCTTTCATTTGGTTGTAAATTGTGCTTACAAAGTAAGTACTTTTTCTGAAATACAATAAAAAAAATAGTCATAATATTTTTTAAAACGGCTATTCCCACTCCTTTTTTTGTATTTTTGTATAATATGATTGACCAATTTACCATCGAACGCATTCTCGATGCGGCCAACATAGTCAATGTGGTATCGGAATTTGTCACCCTGCGCAAACGGGGTGTAAATTATGTTGGTCTTTGTCCTTTCCATAACGAAAAAACACCTTCATTCTATGTTTCTCCGGCAAAAGGAATATGTAAATGTTTCAGTTGCGGCAAAGGCGGAAATGTCATACATTTTCTAATGGAGCATGAACAGATGTCGTTTTACGATGCCGCCGAATGGCTGGCGGATAAATACGGCATCCCCTTCCAAAGACGTGAACTTACCGATACTGAGAGAGCATTGCAAAATGAGAGAGAATCGCTTTTCGTGGTCAATCAGTTTGCAAAAGATTTTTTTACCCAGACACTGCATACCCCTAAAGGTAAGGCTGTGGGAATGGCCTATTTCCATAAACGGGGTTTTCGGGACGACATAATTGAGAAGTTCCAATTAGGATACTCCACCAATGATCCTGATGCACTGGCCGGTCTGGCCCTGAAAAAAGGTTACACGAAAGAGAACCTTGTAAAAGCCGGAGTCTGTTTAGAAAGGGAGGACGGGACACTGCTGGACCGCTTCAGGGGCCGTGTGATATTTCCTATCCATTCGCTCTCAGGCAAGATAGTGGCTTTCGGCGGAAGGATAATGAACAGTAAGGCCAAAACGGCAAAATATGTCAACTCGCCGGAATCGGTAATATATTCCAAAAGCAGGGAGCTTTACGGAATCTATTTCGCCAAACAGGCCATTGTCCGACAGGACCGCTGTTTCCTTGTCGAAGGATATACCGATGTCATATCCATGTTTCAGGCGGGAGTAGAGAATGTGGTCGCATCAAGCGGCACTGCGCTCACAGCGGGACAGATACGCCTCATACGCCGTTTTACAAACAACATTACCGTCCTTTATGACGGTGACCCGGCCGGCATCAAGGCATCCATACGTGGAATTGACATGCTGCTGGCCGAAGGCATGAACGTCAAGGTTTTGCTCCTGCCCGACGGTGAGGACCCCGACAGTTTTGCACAAAAACACAACGCCACTGCCTTTCGGCAATACATTAACAAACATCAGGTTGATTTCATCAGGTTCAAAGTCAACCTGCTCATGTCCGATGCTGCCGATGACCCTATTAGCCGGTCAGAACTCATAAAGGAGATAACGAGAAGCATATCGGTTATTCAGGACCCCATAGTAAGGTCTGTATATATTACCGACTGCAGCCAGCTTTTGAAAGTTGACGAGCGTCTGCTGATAGCCGATGTCAATAAGCGACAGCGTGAACAATACCGACCTGCTGTGCAGACTCCGGCAACGGCCGGGGAGCAGTTGCCGGTATCCGGGACCTCCGGCAATGTTGCCGGCAATACCGGAGAGAATGCTTCGGCAGCCCAAACCGATGACGGAATAGAACCTGAACTGTCACCGGAAGAGCAACTCCGACAGGATATCCGCAAACTCAAACAACAGAATCTGGGTCCGATAATGGAGAAGGAGCGACTGCTCTCAAAACTGATAGTCCGGTATGCAAACAGAACTTTCTGTATGGTTGACACCGATGAGGGACCGCGCGCCATAACAGTAGGCCGGTTTATACTGCAGTCTTTGGAAAACGACGGACTTGAATTCCATCATCCTGTCTATAAACGTTTTATACAGCTTTACAAAGAGCATGGTGAAGAACCGGGATTTGACAGCGAACGATTCTTTATCTCCCACCCTGAGCACTTTGTCAGCCTTACGGCAACCGGTCTTATGGAAGATCGCTACCAGTTGAGTGACCTGTTCAAGTCATCCACACCGGGAAGCGATGATTCCAGACTGTTTGAACTCACAACCCATATAATGGCCGATTATCAGATGGAATTGATACGTCTTGAGATACGCAAGACCGAGAAGATGCTTCAGGATCCGGAAATTTTGGACTCAGCCGATAAGCTTAAACAGGTACAGACACATTACCAGGATCTGCTTAAAACAAGAAACGCACTCGCCAAAAAACTGGGCGAGCGCGTTGTCAATCTATAAAACCGAACGAACTGTTGAAACCAAACAAATCGGAACCTAACAACTATCGAAACGAGAAACTCTAGTTTTACCTTGTTATAAGATTCATAAACTCTTCGCGGGTCTTGGCGCGATTAAAAGCGCCGGTAAAGTCCGACGTAGTAGTCACAGAGTTCGGCTTCTCGGCTCCACGCATCTGCATGCAGATATGGCTGGCCTCAATGACCACCATAACGCCAAGCGGCTGCAAAGTCTCCTGAATGCACTCCTTTATCTGCAGTGTCATACGCTCCTGAACCTGAAGACGGCGTGCGAAGACATCGACAACACGGGCTATCTTGCTCAACCCGGTAATATATCCGTTGGGGATATAGGCCACATGAGCTTTACCGTAAAACGGCAGCATATGATGTTCGCACAGTGAATAGAAATCAATATCCTTTACTATGACCATCTGGCTGTAATCCTCTTTGAACATCGCCGATTTCAAAATGGCAGCCGGATCAATGTAATAACCGCCGGTAAAGTCCAGAAGCGCCTTTGCAACACGTAAAGGGGTTCTGACAAGCCCTTCACGCCCTGCGTCCGGCTCTATTATCTGCAAAATGTCCTCAAAATGCCTTTTCAGGGCAAGCAACTTTGGAGAATCCTCATCGTAATAAGCTCTCAGACTACTCATAGCGGTATCTGTATCTCCTGATTTGGTAAAATAAATATCTCCTTATAGGGCGTCTCCTTCTTGATCATACGCATAGTCTCGTGAGCCTCTTCAATCGAGAGAAAATCACCCACGACACATAATCTGCGCGGCGATCTGAAATAGGTGTAAACCGGGAGGTCGGGATACTTGTTGCGGATATATCCGGCAATCTCATTGGCCTTGTCCCTTGAGGCTCTGGTGTTGTTTCCCGAATATACCTGTACCCTGTAGCCCTTAGCCTTAATAAAAGCTCCCGACTGTACATCGGAGACATAACCTATCAGACTGTCCAGACGTACGTCCCTGTTGATACGAATTTGACCTTTTCCCTGAACATCCCTTTCCAAATCCTGGATCAGAGTCCTCGTCTGGGCACTGCTCAGGACTGTAATGAGGAGCAGGGAAAAAAGCAATCCTGTCCTTTTCATCTCTTCCAGGCGTCAATAATACCCTTGAAATCGGCAGCTTTCAGCGAAGCGCCTCCTATCAGACCGCCATCAATATCGGGCTTTGAAAAAAGCTCGGCGGCATTTGAAGGCTTGCACGATCCGCCGTAAAGAATGGAGGTCTCTTCGGCTATCTGCCTGCCATATTTTTCGGCTATGACCGAACGGATGTAGGCATGGATCTCCTCAGCCTGCTCCGCAGTAGCGGTCTTACCTGTGCCTATAGCCCAAATCGGTTCGTAAGCTATGACAATGTTTTTGAACGCATCGGCTGAAAGATTGAATACCGAACCCTCAAGCTCGGCCTTGACGACCTGATTCTGGATCCCCTTCTCACGCTCATCTAGCGATTCGCCTATGCAAAAGATCACCTTCAGACCATTGGCAAGAGCCAGCTGAACCTTCTCCTTCAGAATATCATATGTCTCTTTGTAATACTCGCGACGCTCCGAGTGACCCAGAATCACATATTCGGCGCCGGTTGATTTCACCATTTCGGCCGACACCTCGCCTGTGTATGCTCCCGATGCCTTGTCGGCGCAATTCTGTGCCGAAAGCCGTATATTTTTATGGTCAATCACCTCCGAAATCTTCGCAAGGTGTATAAAGGGTGTACCGATAATCACATCACAAGCGGGTTTGTCGGCAGCCAGCATAACACTAAGCTCTGTGGCAAGAGCTATTCCCTCCTGAAGGTTCTTGTTCATCTTCCAGTTTCCGGCAACAATTTTTTTTCTCATATCTTCTATTATTTTTTGTTATTGGATTTTCGATTTTAAAAGCGATATCAGTCCCAAAAGCAGCAGAGGCATCAGGAAGAGCAGCGCCACTCCCTGAACCGTCTTCAAAGGATCGAATGCCGGGAACATACCTGTTTCCACACTCTCCAGCGGACCCTCCAGATCACTCTCTTTTGGAATGTTCAAATGACTCCATTTGTTAACGATTACACCATCGTGTAGCAGCACCAAACCGGGATTGGCACGCACCATAGTCTGGAGCGGTATATCGTCGCCGTGAAGGAAGCTGTATTCGGCTCCGGTGTTATCGCTCCATTCGCGTATGACACCGCTTCCCGATGAGGTCAGACAATACATACGGTATCCGTACTTCACACAATAGTCATATATATCGTTTATAAGATCAATATTCCTTTCGTTGGCACTCTCCAAATAGGGCGATACAAGCAGAAATGTGTAACCCTCATATCCGAGTATATCCTTGGTCACATCATCCAGGTTCCCGTCCATTATGAAAAAATCCGCCATCTCCGGGTTTTGACCGTTCAGAACAGCTTGCCGAAGGTCGGTTCCCGTCTTGTACGGTTTGAAGTCAAGCAAAGGCAGATGGTTTATATTCCCGGCAAGAAACTTTACTATGATTATGGCAGAGACCAGGGTCAGCACCCACTGTATCTCCTCTACCACAAAAGGCACCGAGAGTCTGCGCCTGATGAAGACATAGAGAGCCAAAGCCAGCAGAAATACATTTTTCCAAAAGGTCTGCCAGTTGGTGAGTATAATGACATCGCCAAAACAACCGCAATCATCTACGGGGTTTTTCAACGCCAAATAGAGCGTGAAAGGGGTCACCGCAAGCATAAAAAGAGCTATCAGAAACGATGTTCCCCTGATATAGGCACCCATGGTCATATAGATACCCAAAAGCAGCTCAAATCCGGCTAAGAGACATGCAAAAATAAGCAGAGTATTGTCGGAAAAGAGACTGCCCAGACCAAACGCACTCATGTAATCGGCGAACTTTATCTGTGTACCTACAGGGTCAATAGCCTTGACGACTCCCGAAAACATGAATACCAATCCGAGAATAACCCGACAGAAATTCACTGAAATTTTGGCAGGCATACTTGATACAGGTCTTTTCTCCTCCTTTTTCATCAATCTCCGTATTTGATCTTTATAAGCCCGAATACCGCGTAGTTGATCATATCCATGTAATTGGCATCGATGCCCTCGGATACTTCAGCTTTTCCGTCATTGCTCTCTATCTGTTTTGTGCGGTTTATCTTCGTAAGAATAAGGTCCGTATATGATGAGGTACGCATGCCGCGCCAAGCCTCGTCATAGTCATGGTTCTTTTTCTTCATCAGCTCCAGGGCTGCGTCTGCATATTTGTCATACTTGCGCATTGCACAGTCGGTATCGATATCAACGGTGTCGGAAAAGCCCTGCTCCAGTTGTATGAGAGCAATTATGCCGTAATTGACTATACCTATGAGTTCAGATTCTATATCTTCATCTATCATTGAAACCCCTTTGGTCTCAATGCTCCGTATCCGCTTGGCCTTGATGAAAATCTGATCGGTAAGGGATTCGGGACGCATAATCCTCCAGGCTGCTCCGTAATCCTGCAGTTTCTTGACAAAAAGAGCACGGCAGACGCGAATGATCTCCTCAAACTGAACATTGGTATCGGGCTTCAAGTTTTTTTTGTTTTCACACTCTTCACACATGGCTTATCGTCAATTTACTCTAAGTGTCTGTCCTACCCGGATTATGGCATTCTGCGATATGCCGTTCAGCCTGCACAGATTGGATAACGATATTGAATTCCTCATTGCAATCCTGGTAAGAGTGTCACCGCTTCGTACCTTATAATAGATTTCACGGTTGTCTTTTGTATAGAGGTATAAGTCGGTGACCGCCTTTTGGCCGGGAAAATCAAAAAGCAGCGCGGGATTGATGGCATTTCCAAGTATTCTGGTCTCAAAATGGAGGTGTGAACCCGTCGAGCGTCCGGAGTTGCCGCCTAAACCGATGGGGTCACCCGCACGGACAATATCATCTTCATTCACAAGTTTTTTGCTCAGATGTCCGTAAACCGTTTCTAGACCGTTGGGATGCCTTATTACCAGATAATGTCCGTAACCGCGCCGTTCATAACGCGAAATCCGAACCTTGCCGTCAAAGGCTGCACGTATAGTGTCGCCTATTCTGACCTTAATGTCAATTCCCAGGTGCATCCTGCCACGACGTGGTCTGTATCCGTAAGTGTCGGTTATACGGGTGCTGTCGGTAGGCATACAGTATCCGCTCATTGATATCACCACCGTATCGGGAATCGTCACCGTTTCAAATTTGTGTACGTAGGCGTTACTCCATTCGGGATAGAGGTATGCAGCCGGATTGTCCAGATTGACAGCACTGCCCGCCGAAAGATATTCCGGAATGAAAACAGGATCCATATATTGGACCGGTATCACGCGTGTCGGCATTCTGTCCTGCGCAGGTGAGGGCAGTATGACCGAAAAGGAGAACAGGAACAAAATAATTCCGTATTTCATTGTTTTTGGCATATCGAAAATATTTCAAATTGCAAAAATAGTCAAATATCACGAAATGTACGACCAGTCAAAGGGACTTTTCTTAAGTCGCTTCAAAATCCTGCCCATCAACCGGTTCTCTTTACTTGTAAGTTGAGGGTCTTTAGCAATGATCTCTCTGGCCAGTTCACGACAACGTTCTATCAACACTCCGTCGCGTGCCAGGTTGGCCAGACGCAAGTCAAAGACTATACCGCTCTGCTGAGTCCCCTCAAGGTCACCGGGGCCGCGCAGTTTCAGGTCAGCCTCGGCTATTTCGAATCCGTCACAGGTCGCGGTCATGATCTCAATCCGTTTTCTGGTATCCTCCGAAAGCTGATAAGGAGTCACCAGAAGGCAGAAAGACTGATCTGCGCCACGCCCTACACGTCCTCTTAGCTGATGTAACTGAGAAAGTCCAAACCTGTTTGCATTCTCAATTACCATGATACTGGCGTTGGGCACGTCAACGCCCACCTCAATCACCGTAGTAGCCACCATTATCTGCGTCTCGGCCCGCTTGAATCGTTGCATCTCGGCATCCTTTTCAGCCGATTTCATGCGGCCGTGGACCTTGCCGACAGAGTAGCCTGAAAACCTGTCACAGATGGTCAAATAGCCATCCTCCAGATTCTTCAGGTCTATTTTTTCACTCTCCTCAATAAGAGGATAGACTATGTATGCCTGACGGCCTTTTTTCAGCTCCCGGTCCAAAAGAGCATATACCGAGGTGTGGTTACCGTCGTAGTAATGTTCGGTCTGTATCGGTTTGCGCCCTGGAGGCAGTTCGTCAATCACTGAAACATCAAGGTCACCGTACAGAGTCAGTGCCAGAGTACGCGGAATAGGAGTGGCGGTCATCACAAGTACGTGAGGCGGCATGTCACTTTTACCCCACAGCCGTGCTCTCTGGGCAACTCCAAACCGATGTTGTTCGTCAATGACCACAAACCCCAGACGACTGAACTCTACATTATCTTCAAGTACGGCATGAGTACTTACAAGAATGTTGATACTGCCCTCTATCAAACCTTTGAGTATCCGCTCACGGCGTTTACCCCGAATGCTGCCCGTCAGCAGCTCGACTTTGATTCCCAAACCCTTCAGATAGCGGTTGATATTGGCATAGTGCTGTTCGGAGAGAATTTCGGTAGGCGCCATAATACAGGCCTGATAACCGTTATCTATGGCAATGAGCATGGTCATTAAGGCAACCATGGTCTTGCCGCTGCCCACATCCCCCTGTAGCAGACGGTTCATCTGGTTGCCGCTGCCCATGTCGTTCCTTATTTCACGGATCACCCGCTTTTGGGCATCGGTCAATTCAAAGGGGAGCTTATCTCTGTAAAATCTGTTGAATTTCTCACCTATACGACTGAAGACATACCCTTTGAAGCGGCTCTGACGCTCACTGACAAAACGTGCCAGATTGAGCTGGATATAAAAAAGCTCATCGAACTTCAGACGCAACTGCGCAAGCCTCAGCTCCAGCGGAGTCATAGGATTGTGTATTATCCTCAGAGCATCGGTCAAAGGCATCAGACGCTCCTGTTCACGCAACCATTCGGGGAGTGTTTCCGGCAGCGGCTCCGTTATGAGAGCCAGCAGGTTTTTGATCAGTTTACGCAAGGCAGCCGAATTCAGTCCGGCTTTTTTCATCCGTTCGGTCGTGTTATAGTAGGGCTGCATTCCCATTTCGGATAGGTTCAGATTAGCTTCGGAATCTATTTCGGGATGGGCTATGTTTACTCTGCCGCCAAATATGGTAGGCTTGCCGAAAACCACATATTCCACACCCGGCCGATATCGGTCAAGCGTATATTTTATACCGCTGAACCAGACCATATCAGCC
This sequence comes from Bacteroidales bacterium UBA2559, assembly GCA_002340405.1. Lineage (GTDB taxonomy): Bacteria > Bacteroidota > Bacteroidia > Bacteroidales > Bacteroidaceae > Colenecus. The sequence goes on along the minus strand of DDLZ01000117.1, from coordinate 4,103 downwards.
ACTCCGGTCCCATCGGTAAAATGGGCCACAAGCCTCTGCTTGCGACCCTCACCTATCTTTTCAAAACTCAGAATTTGCCCTTTCAGTTGGATATACGGCATTGTGCCGTCCACCTCGCTTATACTGAAAATACGGCTGCGGTCTATGTATTTATAAGGAAAATAGTAGAGCAGGTCATGGAGCGTTTCTATTTGAAGCTCCCCCGACAGCAGGGCAGCCCTTACCGGACCTACACCGGACAGATACTGGACATTACGCTGCTCAAGATCAAGCATCAGGCGCGGCCGAACATCATATCTTCACACACAGAGGCGGCTGCCTCGTCTCCACGTAATAACCTGATTATGGTTTTTGCAAACTCCACGGCAGCGGCAGGCCCGCAAGCCGTAATCACATTCCCGTCTTTCTCAACAAACGATTCGGTACAAACGGCACCTTTCAGCATATCCTCAAAACCGGGATAGCAGGTGGCCCTGCGACCTTGCAAAAGACCATGCTTACCAAGCACTGCCGGAGCGGCACAGATAGCGGCTACAGGTATCTTTTTCTCCATTGCTTCACGCAACAGAGCCTCCAGCCCCTTATGTTTGCCAAGATTGGAAGCACCGGGCATTCCGCCGGGCAGGATAAGCATTTCGGCATCACTGAAGTCGGTATTCTCAAACAGATCATCGGCCTGAACGGGAATCCCCTGTGAGCTTTTTACCAAGTACTCATACCCTATGGCAATAGTACTTACCTCAATACCTGCCCGTATGAGCATGTCCAGTGGAGTTACCACCTCAATGGCTTCAAAGCCTTCTGCCAAAAAAATATAAACCATAGCGTTATCTAAGTTTAAAATAGTAAATTATCGTTCCGGTCTGGTTATTTACCCCACCGACCATATTGAACCGCGTCCGCGCCGCAGCCTCTTCGGCAGCCCTGCGGAGCTGCAGGTTGGTAGTGTTGGTACGGTTGTTTATCTGGGTCTTTATTACATTACCCTCAGGAGAGACCGTAATGGTCACCACTACACGGCCCTCTTCCTGAATGTTATAGATTGGCCGTGACAGCTCTCCTATAATCTGACGTCCGCTCAGATCCCAAGATCCGTAGCTTCCGGCGCCGACTGTAAGTCCTTGAGCACTGTTCCCGCGAGGATCGCCCGGAATGCCGGAAGCATCGTCAGGACTCTGCTCCTGCACGGTGGACTGCATGGTACGGCTGGTCCCGAATACGTCGGCCATAAGACTCTGAGCCTCCTCCTGAGCCCTGCGCTCATAATCGGCCACAGATTCCTGCTCCTCGGTCGGCTCCAACACTACGGTCTCCTCGTAATCCTGAGTTATTGCAGTCTCTGCATCGGGGACAGACGGAGTCGGAATAACCGTACCGGTCGGTGTCGGCAATCGGTTTATCTCAATGAAATCATAGTCCGTGTAGAGATTGCCCATATCGCCAAGCATGACCGGGACACCACTCTCTGCCTTGACCTGAGGGGCCCGCATATAGATAAACAAGAGCAGAACTATAACCGACAGATGCAGAAGCAGCGTCCATAACAATGAATAGATGTTGAAATCCCCCGATCTCTTTCCATCCTTCACTGCCCTGCCGGATCTGTTTGATCCGCTCTGCATCTCCGGTTTCAAGTTAGCATCATTCATAGAATCTCTCAATTTCTGTCAGGCTTACGTGTGGCCAACACCACCCTGAATTGATTTTCGTTAGCTATATTGAGAACTTTCACTATCTCCCTGTAAGGCACTGATTCATCGGCATATAGAGCCACATACATATCGGGTTCTTTCTGCCAGCATTCTATAAGGAAATCGGTCAGTTCATCGAACATTATAGGCATCTCATCTTCATTGCCGAAAGCCGTATAATAATTCAGGTCGCGGTCAATGATGACGCGGGTCAACGGTTTAGCCGATGTCTGCTGCGAACTCTGTGGCAGCAACACCTTTATGGCGTTCGGGCTAACCATGGTCGATGTTATCATGAAGAATATCAGTAACAGGAATATTATGTCGGTCATGGACGACATACTGAACTGCGGTGATATCTTGTTCTTACGCTTTAGCATATCATTTGCCTAAATTAACAGTAAAATCCTGTATGAACGACTCCATCTCGTTTACCAGCCAGTCAACACGGGTAACCAGATAGTTGTATGCAAACAGAGCAATTATTCCAACTATCAGACCGCCGACAGTGGTGATCAGCGCTTCATAAATACCACCGGATAATAGCGAAATATCAATATTGTTACCGGCGTTCGCCATCTCCCAGAAAGCCCGTACCATACCTGTGACCGTTCCCAGAAAACCGATCATCGGAGCACCGCTGGCTATGGTTGACACGCCTGAAAGTCCCTTCTCAAGTTTGGCAATCTCAATGTTGGCGGCATTCTCCATACCCATCTGAATATCCTTGGCATCACGGTCGGCAAGTCCTATACCCTTTTCGGCTATGCGGCTGAGAGGCGTATTGGTCGCCCTGCATAAAATCAACGCCGACTTGGTCTCTCCATTCTTCATGTAGTCCTTGATACGGTCAAAAAAACTGGGATCCTTAACGGCCGCTTTTCTGTAAACGGCCAGCCTGTTAAAAAAGATGTAGAAACAGATCAGCGAAAGAATGAGCAGGACTATCATTATCCAGCCGCCTTTCACTGCCATTTCCAGCATATTGATCCGATTTGAAGTCTCTTCAGCCAGCTGGACTGCCACCTGACTCTGTGCAACAGTATCGCCAAGCGTCTGTGCAATTGATGTGGTTTGTAAAAACATATTTAGATAATGCATTTTTTATACTCCTTTATTGTCTTTTCCAGTCCCAGATAGAGAGCATCGCATACCAGCGCATGTCCTATGGAGACCTCGTCCAGCCAGGGAATGTTCTTTTTCAGCCAGGCCAGGTTCTGCAGGCTCAGATCGTGCCCGGCATTCAGACCCAGTCCGCAATCGCGTGCACGCAGGGCCGCCTCGACAAAGGACTTCACCGCCTGCTCCGGTCCGATTCTAATATAGTCCAATGCATACGGCTCGGTATAGAGTTCTACACGGTCAGCACCGGCTTTTGCTGCCGTTTCGACCATAAGGCAATCGGCATCGACAAAGAGTGACGCCCTTATACCGTTACTCTTCAGCTCGGCTATAATTTCAGTCAGGAAGTCCCGGTTTGCGACAGTATCCCATCCGTGGTCGGATGTGATCTGGTCGGGTGAATCCGGCACAAGCGTCACCTGAGCCGGTCTTATCTCGACAACCAACTGCATAAAGTCAGGTGAAGGATAGCCCTCTATATTGAACTCGGTGGTCAACACCTTTTTCAAGTCATAAACATCCTGACGGCGAATATGCCGCTCATCAGGTCTGGGGTGCACGGTAATACCGTCGGCCCCGAATGCTTCACAGTCAAGAGCCGTTCTGACCACATCGGGATTATTCCCGCCTCTGGAGTTGCGCAGAGTCGCTATTTTGTTGATATTTACACTTAATCTTGTCATATTCGGGTAGTCTCAAAAAAAATAAACTAACTTTGCCCCAATCAGCAAAGATAATAATATTTCCCTGTTACTAACTATTAAAAACTGATAAAGTACTTATGCGCTTTGCAATATTCGGAAATTTGGCAGCATCCAAGATTTGTGGAAGTGAGCGGGATCTCTTCGCTTTGCTCCGGTCGCTGGGCAGCCATATTGCCATTGACAGCACCTATCTTGAGTTCCTGACCCGCACAACGGGTTGGAAGATCCCTTATGACAGTATCATTTCGGACAACAACTTCGATGCCGATGTCGTGATCAGCATAGGAGGCGATGGAACGTTTCTGAGAACATCGGTCCGGGTCGGCAACAAAAACATTCCTATGGTGGGAATCAACACCGGCCGACTGGGTTTTTTGGCCGACATTACCATTGACCGCATGGATCCGGCAATACGGCGCATTCATGAGGGAAAATATGTAATCTTTGAACGCAATCTTCTGGAAATCAAAATGGAAGGTCTCCCTAAAGACCACACTCCTTTTGCGTTGAATGACATTGCATTTCTCAAACACGACATCTCATCAATGATCTCAATAGAGACCAGTATAGGCGATATCCCCATGGT
>DDLZ01000079.1:8495-9783 GCA_002340405.1 Bacteroidales bacterium UBA2559 | reverse complement strand
GAAAATGGAAAATGGAAATCACTTCAGGATAACATTAATAAAATAACCGGTCTCTCTTATATAAATCTTACCGAAGCTGCTCAGGATCCGCAAGACAGGAATCACATATTCGTCGGATCTGCAAGACAGGGTCTTTATGAATTCAAAAATGGCTCTTTCCATAAACTTCATACCTGGGACAACAGCGGTCTTAAAAATATTATTGAAGTTCGTAAATATGATTATGTCAGTGTAAGCAGTCTTCAATATGATAATGATGGTAATCTATGGATGACAAACAATGAAGTTGACACAATAATTAAAGTTCTAGAACCTGACGGCAACTGGTTTGGACTCTATTATAAAGACATTGCCGGATTACCTACATTCAAACAACTCAGGTTTGGTAATAATAATCTTGTGTGGATCAATTCTTCAAGATATATTCCGGGAATTGTATGTATTGATACAAAAGGTACTATAAAAAATAACAAAGATGATAAAATCAGGTTTTCCGGACCTGTTTTTGTCAATCAAGACGGATTAACGGAAGAAATTTCCGATATTTTCTTTTATGATTTTGACCTTGACGGTACTATGTGGATAGGTACAAACAGAGGTATTTTCATTCTCAAAAACCCTGACGATTTTATTAATACCGATAAACCTGTTTTTGAAAGAATAAAAATTTCAAGGAATGATGGCAGCGGACTGGCCGACTATCTGCTAAACGGAGTCCTAACTACTGCCATTTATATAGACCAAGGAAACAGAAAATGGATAGGAACTCTTAGTAACGGTGTTTTTTTACTGAGTCCTGATGGAACAGAAGAACTGGAACATTTCACAACAGAGAACAGTCCCTTGCCTTCCGATAATATTTTAAGCATAACGAAAAATGGTCTTGACGGTTCTGTTTTCTTTTGTACAGACAAAGGTATAATTGAATATGGCGGAACAGCTAGAGATCCGGAAAACACTCTTTTAGACTCCTCTATTACTGTATATCCTAATCCTATTATGCCAGATTCAGAAGATATGATAACAGTAACAGGGTTAACTGCAAACAGTACAATAAGATTTACCGGAGTTACGGGAAATGTTCTGCATATTGGAAGGTCTAACGGTGGTTCATACAGCTGGAATCTTCATGATAACAGAGGAAACAGACTATCATCGGGTATATACTATGCCATCATTACCGATAATGAAAATAAAAAGAGTGTCAGCATTAGTTTTACTGTCATTAGATAAGGTTTTCAAGAAGACATTAATAAATATGATTTGTTTTTTTATTGTTTTTTATTTT
>DDLZ01000079.1:5956-8416 GCA_002340405.1 Bacteroidales bacterium UBA2559 | reverse complement strand
GAAATAATAATTAATATCCAAAATTATAATCCACATTTTAATAAGAAACTTTTAACCAACAATTCATAAGTTTTCAACTTTATTGAGAAAAAAGATGTTTTACACGCAAAATAAGAGAACATAAAATGAGAAAACTCAAAATAGAGGAATTAGACCGGATGAAGGTTGAAGAATTTAAGAAAAGCAGAAAATTTCCTGTTACTATTGTTCTTGATGACGTAAGAAGCCTTTATAATGTAGGTTCCTTATTTAGAACATCCGATTCTTTTCGTATAAGAGAGCTTATTTTATGCGGAATAACAGCCACGCCCGAAAATTCTTTGGTTGAGATTCATAAGACTGCTCTTGGTGCGGAGGAGACGGTTAAATGGAGTTACGAAAGGAGTTGTATTGACTGTGTAAAGCGACTGAAAGAGAAAGGTAACGTAACTGTTGCTGTTGAACAGGTGGAGAAAAGTATCAAACTTCATGAGGTTAAGTTGAAAAGCGAAACCGATTATGTTCTCATTTTTGGCAATGAGGTAAAGGGAATTAAACAGAGCGTGGTCGATATTTGTGATTTTTCACTTGAAATTCCTCAATACGGCACAAAACACTCTTTGAATGTCTCTGTATCGGCCGGTATTGTATTATGGGAGTTTTATCGCCAGATGAAGGATATTTTGGTCTAAATTCCGGCTTAAAAAAATAAAGCCGGTCATATTTTCAAGAAAAAATCGGCAGAATAATTTGGTTTAATTCAATGTGCTTCAAGCCAGTTGTCTCCCCAACCGATGTCAACAACCAAAGGAACCGATAAACTTTGGGCTTTTTCCATCTCTTCTACTACAATTTCCTTAACTAAATCCTCTTCACCGCCAACAACATTGAAGTTGAGTTCGTCGTGAACCTGAAGAATCATTGTTGATTTTAAGTTGAGCTCCGTGAACCGCTTATGGATGGCTATCATAGCCAGCTTGATTATATCGGCAGCGCTTCCCTGTATAGGTGCATTGATAGCGTTTCTTTCGGCATAACCGCGTACCGTTGCATTTTTTGAATTAATATCGGGAAGATATCTCTTTCTTTTCAGAACAGTCTCTATATAACCCCTTTCCCTAGCCTTTTCAATAGAATGGTCTATATAAGATTTGATTTGAGGATATGTTTTGAAATAATTATCAATCAAATCCCGGGCTTCCGTTCTTGAGACATCCATTCTTTCGGCAAGCCCAAAAGGTGAAATACCATAGATTATGCCGAAATTTGCGGTTTTTGCACTATTTCTTTCTGCAGGAGTAATTTGTGACAATTCTTTATGGAATATTTTAGAAGCAGTAGCTCTATGTATGTCATGTCCCTGCATAAAATCATCAATCATCTTTTCGTCACCGCTGAGATGGGCCATTATTCTCAACTCGATCTGTGAATAGTCTGCCGAAAAGAATTTGCATCCCGGATCGGGAATGAATGCTTTCCGGACCTCTTTTCCATCCTCATCCCGAATGGGAATATTCTGCAGATTGGGATTACTTGAACTGAGTCTTCCTGTGGCTGTTACGGTCTGGTTGTATGAGGTGTGGATTTTGCCTGTTTTCCTGTTGATCAACAACGGCAGTGAGTCAACATAGGTGCCCAGCAGTTTTTTTAGTTTTCGGTATTGCAGAATAAGCTCTATAACAGGATGTCTGTTCTTTATTGACTCCAATACGCTTTCCGATGTGACATATTGTCCGGTCTTGGTCTTTTTAGGCTTATCTATAACCTTTAGTCTGTCAAAAAGGACTTCACCCACCTGTTTGGGTGAAAGTATATTAAAATTGTATCCGGCTAGATTGAAAATTTCTTCTTCGATGATTTTCATTCTCCCGGTTAACAGAATTGATGCCTCTTTTAAAGATTCCGTATCAATTCTGACACCGTTGCGTTCCATATAGGCCAAAACCCTTACAAGAGGCATTTCAACATCCTTGAAGAGAGGATAGGTCCCATCTTTTTTCAGTTCCCGTTCCAGTATCTCCTTTAATTGCAAGGTTATGTCGGCATCTTCACATGCATATTCATAGATCTGCTCCGGCGTGAGGTCGGCCATGCTCTTCTGATTTTTCCCTTTAGCCCCTATCAGTTCTTCAATATGTATTGTTCTGTAATTCAGATAGACCTCCGAGAGATAATTCATATTATGGTTAAGTTCCGGCTGAAGAATGTAGTGGGCAATCATCGTATCAAAAAGTTCTCCTTTCACTTCAATTCCGTAATTTTCCAGAACAAGCATGTCAAATTTTATGTTCTGTCCAATTTTAAGTTTTGACTCGTTTTCGAACAGAGGTTTAAAAATATCAAGCATCCTCTCTCTCTCTTCTCTCTCCGGTGAACTTGTTACATACCAGGCTCCATGAGCTTTGACGGAAAAACTCATTCCTACAATTTCGGATGATATCGGGTCTATTCCGGTTGTTTCCGTGTCAAAACAGAAAAAAT
>DDLZ01000079.1:0-5946 GCA_002340405.1 Bacteroidales bacterium UBA2559 | reverse complement strand
TTCGTCCGCAATTTCTTCAAACAGATCGCCATGAAAACCCTCTTTTTTCCCTTTAACCGGCTCTACGACTTCTCTCTTAAGAACTTTAGTTTGGTTGGCTTCTTTTTTTGCAGGACCGCCTATTTGAGAAATTGCTTTTGATCTGAATCTGGAAAGCAGAGCTCTGAATTCCAGAGATTCAAACAGAGCCGTGAGTCCGGACTCATCGGGAGCGGTCAATTTCAGTGATTCCATATTAAGCTCAACCGGCACATCGGTTTTGATGGTTGCCAGCGTCCGGCTTAATAAAATCATCTCTCGGTTGTTTTCAATTTTTTCTCTTAAAGCACCCTTTACTTTATCGGTGTTGGCCAACAGAGTATCTATATCACCAAACTCATCTAAAAGTTTGATTGCAGTCTTTTCACCGACTCCCGGACACCCCGGAATATTGTCAGAGCTGTCACCCATAAGTCCGAGCATCTCAATTACCTGAGCGGTTGATTCAAGCCCGTATTTTTTTTGAACATTTGCCGGCCCCAGTATTTCATATCCGTTGTTCCCATATTTAGGCCGGTATAGCAAAATGCGATCGGTTACAAGTTGACAAAAGTCTTTATCGGGTGTCATCATGTATGTTGTTGCTCCCTTTTTCTCTGCCTTTTTTGAAAGGGTTCCAATAACGTCATCGGCTTCAAAACCGGGAACTTCAATTATTGGTATTCTGTATGCTTCCAATATCTGTTTTATTATTGGTACGGATTCTCTGATGACTTCCGGCGTCTCCTCTCTTTGAGCTTTGTATTCTTTATATAATTCATGCCGGAAAGTTCCGCCGGGAGGATCGAAGGCTACTCCTATGTGAGTCGGACTCTCCTTGGTAAGAATATCTTCCAAAATATTTACGAATCCCAGAATAGCAGATGTGTTTAGTCCCTTAGAATTGATTCTCGGTGATTTCAAAAAGGCATAGTATGCTCTGTAAATCAGGGCGTATGCATCGATTAAAAATAGTTTTTCCATAATTTGTCAATGTTATGTAAAAATACAAAATTCTTCCGTATTTGACCGTTTATTACTAATTTTGCAACCGGAAAAGAGAAGCAGTATGGAAAATTATTCCACAGATTCAATCACATGTCCTATTTCGGTTGAGTATGAACAGTTTGAAAAAACATTTCCTACTCTACTCTCTTCTACCAATAGAGCTGTTGATGTACTGCTCTCCGGCCTTACAACCACTAAAGGCAAGTTCATTCGACCTATTCTTGTCTTTTTAACTTCAAAAAGTTTGACACCGAAAATTCCCCGTAGCGTCTATCATCTTGCTTCGGCTGTCGAACTGCTTCATCAGGGAAGTCTGCTTCATGACGATGTGATTGATGAGAGTGAGAGACGAAGGGGAGAACCCTCGGCCAATAAATTGTTCGGAAACAAAAAAGCTATTCTTCTTGGTGATTTGATTGTTTCCCGATCACTCCTTGAGATAGTTTTGTCTCAAAGTTTAGACTGTGTCAATTCAATTTCCCGCTTAATCGAAACTTTGGCAGAGGGTGAGATTGTTCAGCTGGACACACTTAATGACGATGTTTTATCGGAAGAACTTTATTTTGATATTATTTCAAAGAAGACAGCCAGTCTCTTTTCNNTTTTGCACAATTTGGTCATATTGTGGGTCTCTGTTTTCAGATTAGGGACGATATCTTTGACTATTATGACAGTCCGGTGACCGGAAAACCTGCAGGAAATGACCTAAAGGAGGGAAAATTTACGCTCCCTTCAATTTATGCAATTAACAGCAGCTCCCGGGACTGGAGCAGACATATAAATGATATCCGTTCTTTGACGGCAACTCCTGAACAGATCAAAGAGGTGACTGATTATACTTTTTTTAACGGTGGGATCACCTATGCCGAAAAGAAGATGAAGGAGTTTGAAAATAAAGCAATGAGTCTTTTGCCCGCCTCAATTTCTGATGAATTCAGAGATACTTTCCGCGCATATTTTGATATTATTGTAAACCGTCAAAGATGATAATCTGATAATCAGCCGTTAAAATAGGGTCAGTGGTTTCCGGTCAGAAATTTGCTGATGTTTCTTAGAAATGACGGCATTCTTTTCCTATAATTTTAGATAACAGGTTGTTTGCCAAACTACTTGCTCCGATTCTAAACCTTTGGTTGTTAAGCCATTCCTCTCCCAAGATGTGTTTTACTATATACCAGTAAACCATAGCTTTTTTGTAATCGGATATTCCGCCTGCCGCTTTTATTCCTACAATTCCACCGGTTTCACCGGCATATTCTTTAATTGTCTGACACATTATACAGAAAGACTCCGGATCGGCTCCTGCAACCTCTTTTCCCGTAGATGTTTTAATGAAATCGGCTCCGGAATAGAGTGCAATGAGACTTGCTCTTTTGACATTTTCCGCACTTCCCAGCGCACCGGTTTCGATAATAACCTTGAGTGTCTTATCACCGCATACCTCCTTTATCTCATTTATTTCATCGGAGAGGGTCTCATAATCGCCGTTAAGAATGTATCCGGGGTTCTGTACAACATCTATTTCATCGGCCCCGTCATGCAGTGCCAGTGATGCTTCGGCAATTTTGATTTCGGGAAATGTTTGTGCCGAAGGGAATCCGCCTGCCACACAGCATGTTTTGACTCTGTCATCATCTAAAGAATTACTTACAATTGAGGCATAACGGGGATAGACACATATTGAGGCAACCGGCTGAAGTTCGGGATAGACTTCTTCAAATGAGTTGACTTTTTCTACAAGCGCCAAAACTGTGTCATCATTATCAACCGCTTTCAATGTTGTAAGGTCAATACAACTAAACAACTTAGTCAAAATCTTTATGTCTGTCTCTCCTGATGCCTCTCTTTTTGCCCACTCTACCACAGTTTTCACCTTTTCCACATCAATTTTTGACCGGTATTTAGAAAATACTTCCTCAAAACGGTCAACCATCGGCTCTCCGTCCGACATGGTTATATCTTCTTTGTCGAAATAGTCCATATTATTCTCTGTTTTTTGTGTCAATTATTATTGTTACCGGTCCGTCATTTATAAGTGAGACCTTCATATCTGCTCCAAAGATACCTTTCTGTACGGGTTTTCCCGTCTCTTTTTCAAGTTTTAAGCAAAACTTTTCATACATTGGAGCGGCATAATCGCCTTTTGATGCTCGTATATAGGATGGTCTGTTGCCCTTCTTTGTACTGGCCATGAGGGTAAACTGGCTGATTGCAAGCAAACTGCCTCCAACCTCTTTGACGGATCTGTTCATTACTCCCTTTTCATCGTTAAAAATCCGCAAGTCAACGATTTTTCGGCATAGCCATTCAATATCATCTTCCGTGTCGGAATCCTCAATACCGACAAGTATAAGCAATCCTTCGTCAATGGCTCCTGTAACCGTTCCTTCGACTTTTACACTTGCCTCAGATACTCTTTGTATTACTGCTCTCATTTTGAAACCAATCGAATATTATTTTTCCTTTTGCTTTACCTACTGTTTCAGTAAGTTCTTCAATATTTGCTTCAGCAACTCTTTTTACGCTTTTGAAACGTTTTATCAGCAGTTCGGCCGTTTTCTCTCCTATCCCTTTAATCTCTGTAAGCTCCGTTTTTATCAGTTTTTTGCTCCTTTTCTTTTTGTGGAATGTAATTGCCACTCTGTGAACCTCCTCCTGCATCTGTTCAAGCAGCCTGAACAATTCGCCATCCGGTTTTATTCCCACTTGCGATTGCGGAAATCCGTAGAGCAGTCCTTCGGTTTTATGGCGGGAGTTTTTTACCAGACCTGCAATATTTATCTTTATTCCCAGATTCTCTGCAACCTCTTTTGCGATTGACATTTGCCCCTTTCCACCGTCAACGATCACCAGATCAGGCAGAGGGCCGGTCTCTTCCAGGGCCCTTCTCCATCGCCGCGTCAAGACTTCATACATAGAGCCGTAATCGTCACCGCCAGCCCCGCTCTTTATATTGTATAGCCTGTAATCTTTTCTCGATGGTTTTCCGTTTTCATATACAACACATGCTGCAACTGCATCTGTTCCGGAAATGTGTGAAATATCAAAACATTCTATTCTCAGAGGGGTTTTTTCCATTCCGAGAGTTTTCCCCAGACTCCTCATCAGACGCAGTTGTTTCTGTTCAGGATTCAGTTTATCGCTTCGCTTAAGACGGTCCGCCCTGTACTGTTTTACATTCAGGGCCGATAGGTCCAAAAGTTTCTTCTTTTCTCCCCTTTGCGGTACGGTCCATGTGACCCCTTCAAATTCAGTTTCAGGCATAAACGGGACTATTATTTCGCGTGCCGTACTGTGATATCGGTTTCGCATCTCAACAACGGCCATCATCAGCATCTCTTCAAGTGTTTCATCCATTTTCCGTTTGTATTCGAAAGTGAAAGCCTGATTGATACAACCGTCAGATACGTGCAGGTAGTTGACGAAAATAACATCCTCATCGTTGTCAATGCTATATACGTCAACATTGTCAAGACCGATATCTACCACACGACTCTTTTCGCTGAATTCCGTAATGGTATCGTACCTGAGTTTCAGAGCCTGAGCCTCTTCAAACCTCATTTCTGCTGAAAGATCTTTCATCTTTTGTAGCATATTGCGGGTCAGCTCTTTGCTATTACCTTTCAAGATTTCCCGAATCTCTCGTATCTGAACGTTGTATTCATCGGCTGTTACAAGTCCTATACATGGCGCAGGGCACCTTTTTATGTGATATTGAAGACACTCCTTAAATTTTCCGCTTTTTATATTTTTTTCGGTCAGCGGCAATCGGCATGTCCTTATTTTATACGCGTGTGAAACGATCTCAAGCATCCCGTTAAGCGTTCCCATATGGCTGTACGGACCATAGTATTCCGAACCGTTGCGGATAATTTTTCTGGTTTTGAATACCCGTGGAAACTCTTCATCGGTTATGCATATTGACGGATAGGTCTTGTCGTCCTTAAGCAGAATGTTATATCTTGGTTTGTGCTGCTTTATCAGATTGTTTTCAAGGAGGAATGCGTCCCATTCTGTCTCCACTACTACATATTTAATATCAGCTATACGTGAGACAAGTATTTTTGTCTTTCTGGTCTGGCTCTCTTTGATGAAGTATGACGAAACCCTGCGTTTCAGGTTTTTGGCTTTACCTACATATATAACCACGCCTTGTTCATCCAGATACTGGTAACATCCGGGCCTCTCCGGCAGATTCTGAACAATCAGCTTCAGCCGTTTCTCGTAAGTCTCTTTTTCTTTCAATCAGTTTACTCCTTCAAATTCATCAATTTCGATAATGCAATCAATGGGACAGTCGGCAGGAAATTTATCCCTTATTTGAAAGTTAGTGAGTTCTATTATACAGTTGACGTAAATCCTTTTTGGCTTAAACATCTTAACAAGATCGCATGATGCAAACAATGTGCCTCCTGTTGCCAACAGGTCGTCGTGTATAAGCACCACATCATTTGGACATATTGCGTCTTTGTGCATCTCCAGCCGGTCTTGTCCGTACTCCTTCTCATACTCAACGCTGACCTTTTCGAATGGCAGTTTACCGGGCTTTCTAATAGGGATAAAGCCGGCGTTAAGCTTGTATGCAAGAATTGACCCGACTATAAACCCCCGCGATTCGATGCCACAAACCTTCGTTATGCCCTTGTCTTTATATTTTTCATACAATGAATCTACAATTTCTTTAAGGTCGTCGGGGTTCATAAACCATGATGTTACATCTTTGAATTGTACACCTTTCACGGGATAATCGGGAATGTTACGAAGACGGCTGATAAGTCTCTCTTTGCTCATGTTTTTAAATGTTTCACGTGGAACAATTTTTGTTTTATCTGTTAAGCAGTACCAACAGGACGTTAATGTCGCTTGGCGACACGCCCGGAATGCGGCTTGCTTCGGCTAATGTTTCAGGATCGTGTTTGA
>DDLZ01000045.1 GCA_002340405.1 Bacteroidales bacterium UBA2559 | reverse complement strand
TAGTTGGAGATATTGGCAAGGGTAATTTGCGGGCGTTCAATTAGGTCGGACAGCTTGCATCCTTCCCTGAGTGGAGTGGTGCCAAGCTCTGTAAGAGCGTCGTTAATGAGAGCCGGTTTTACTGAAAAACTTTCGGCAAACTTCACTATACGCTCTATTTCGTCGCGTTTTCGGCACATCAGGTCATACCTCTCTTTGCTTGCAAGTCCGGTCAAGTATGACCGTTCGGTCAGACGCAGGTCGGCATCGTCCTGTCGCAGAAGAATCCTATATTCTGCCCTGGAGGTAAACATTCGGTAAGGCTCGTCAACACCTTTGGTTATCAGGTCGTCTATTAAAACCCCAATATAGGCCTCATCGCGGGCAAGGGTGAACTCCCTGCCTCCGTGGCAGCTTATGTGAGCATTGATGCCGGCCAAAATACCCTGCCCGCCGGCCTCTTCATAACCCGTTGTACCGTTGACCTGTCCGGCCATGAAGAGACCGCTTATAACTTTGGACTCCAGTGTATGTTTTAGCTGAGTGGGGTCAAAAAAGTCGTATTCAATGGCATATCCGGGTCGGAATATCATGACATCACGAAAAGCGGGGATCTCTTTAAGGGCACGGATCTGAATATCCATAGGCATGGACGATGAGAATCCGTTCAGATACATTTCATTTGTATCCTCACCTTCGGGCTCCAGAAACAGTTGGTGCCGTTCCCGCTCGGGAAAGGTGACGAGTTTGGTTTCAATGCTTGGGCAATATCTTGGGCCGATGCTGACTATCTGACCGTTATAGAGCGGGGAGTCCTTAAGCCCCGATCTTAGTATGTTATGGGCACGCTCGTTAGTATAACAGGTCCAGCAGCACATCTGTTTTAGGCGGCGATCGGAACCTAAGAATGAAAAACCTCGAAAATCGTCTTCACCATCTTGTCTCTCCATCTCTTCGAAATGTACGCTTCGGCGGTCTATACGGACCGGTGTTCCGGTCTTCATCCGGCCGGTGCGAATACCATGTCGGGTTATGGATTCCGTAAGCGAATAGGAAGCAGGCTCAGATATGCGTCCGCCGGGTATGGTTACCCGACCTATATGAATCAGTCCGTTCAGGAAAGTTCCGGCGGTCAAAATAACACATTTGCAGGTGAATTCTGCGCCTTCAAGGGTTTTGACGCCGACTATTCTATTCTCCTTTGCTACGAGTTCGGTTACCGTACCCTGCCAGATATTAAGATTTTTCTGATTTTCAACAATAGCGCGCCATGCCCAGATAAATTTGTTCCGGTCACACTGAGCGCGCGGACTCCACATGGCAGGCCCTTTAGAGCGATTGAGCATCCGAAACTGTATGGCTGTTCTGTCAGTTACAATTCCCAAATGCCCCCCAAGAGCGTCTATCTCCCTCACTATCTGCCCTTTAGCTATTCCCCCGACTGCGGGATTGCAGCTCATTTGGGCTATTTTATTCATGTCCATCGTTATGAGGCAGGTTTTGGAACCCATCTCAGCCGAGGCAGCAGCAGCTTCGCAACCGGCATGACCGGCGCCTATTACAATAACATCGAACGAGAATAACATGTCCGGCAAAATTATAACAAAGAAATGAAAGAGGATGCCTAATGGCGAAGGAATGTTCCCTGTTAGCGATTTAACTCTGTTTGCTCAGTGTGAAATCATATTGCAGGCCTCCACCCGGACGATTGACGACCGTTATTTTGCCGCCGTGAAACTGGACAGCGTGTTTAACAATGGCAAGACCCAGCCCCGTGCCGCCCATTAGGCGGGAGCGTCCTTTGTCTATTCGGTAGAATCGTTCAAATAGGCGTGGAAGCTGTTTTTCATCAACACCGCGACCGTCATCTTCAAAACGGATATTACACCCTGTGTCACTGTTTTCAATTAATGTGATGTAGATGTTTTTCCCGCCCGAGTAAGCAATGGCATTCTCTATAAGATTGCGGAATATAGAGTCAATCAGCGAGAGATTGCCCTCTATAGCCACCTCTTCCTTGAAATCCCAATGCAATTCCAAACGTTCATCCTTAGGCGTAACCTCCAGTTCATCGGCTATTTCTTTAATAATGTTGTTTATAACAACCGGCTCTTTTTCAATAAGCTGACTGCCGTCTTCCATGCGGGTAATAAGTGATACATCATCCAATAACCGGCGAAGGCGGTTATTGTGGGCATAGGATCTCTCAATGAGTTCCAGCCGTTTTTCTTCGCTCAGATTAATTCCCGAAAGCAGGGTCTCAAGACATACCTGTATAGATGCAACAGGGGTTTTCAGTTCATGATTAATGTTGTTTGTAAGATGGCGTTTTATACGTATCTTATCTTGCTCTTCACGCATTGTCGCTTCGTGCGCCCTATCCCTGTCTTCAATAGTCTGTTGCAATTGAGCATATAGTTGTACTATGTGGTTTGATATTGAACCCAACTCATCATTGGGAAACGTTATGTCTTCGTCGAAAGATTCTCCTTTCTCCGCTTTCGCAGCGAAACGGTTGAGGCGCTCGATGTTCTTTCCCAGCCTTCGGGTTGTAAAATAGGCCAAAATACTCATAATAAGGCTTATGGAAATCATAACACCGAAGAAAGTCCAGTCGGCGCGCAACGTTTCACGAAGAGATGCAGAGTAGGGAATAGCAGTACGTACAATAACACGTTCGCCTTTTGTTGCAGAATAGAAGTATTCCCGTCCGTCACTGGCAGATACTCTGCCGATATGGTAGGCCGAACCATTCTTAAATGCTTTTATTATTTCAGGACGGTTGCGATGATTATCAAGCGAGTCAAGGGGCAGTTCATTATCATAGATTACAGCTCCTGACAGAGTTATAATAGTTATTCTAAGATCATTAAAAGGTTTTTCATACGACTTAATATAATCTTCATAAGGAAGGCCTTCTTCAATTATTTCGAGCAGATGGCGGTTATACAGTTGGAGTTGAATGCTTAAAAGTTCCGACTTGTACTGTTTTTCGCGCAGATACTGAAATCCAACGAAACAGAGGATAATAGTCCACGAAAAAGCAAGCAACATTAAAAAGAGTCGCTTGTGATAGGATATTTTAATCACGGAAGCCATAACCGAAACCTGAACGGGTCACTATGTAAGAACCGTAAGGGCCTATTTTAGAGCGCACACGGGTAATGTTCACATCAATAGTGCGATCCAATACAACTACTTCGTCACTCCATACGTTACTCAGAATCTGTTCACGGGAACAGATCTTACCGCGATGAGAAATAAGATATGCCAGCAACTCAAATTCTTTCCTGGTAAGGTTGACTTCAACCCCATCGACCGTACAGCGCTTAAATTCCAAATCAAGATGCAGACCTTCTATCTTCACGATATTGGTCTTTTCGACCGGGGCACCGCTCTTATATCCGGAAGTTCGTCTTAACACACTCTTTACCCGCGCTATAACATTACGGACCGTATATGGTTTCATGATATAGTCATCGGCGCCGATATTCAATCCCATTATCATATCGTCCTCCGTATCCCGTGCCGTACAGAATATGATTGGGATTTCGGCAGTCTCAATATCGTTTTTCAGCATTTTAGCCATTTTGACTCCGCTGATTTCACCCATCATAATATCGAGAAGAATTAGCGAATACTTTTTCAAGTCGAGGGTCAATGCCTCTTCCGCACTGAAGG
Source organism: Bacteroidales bacterium UBA2559 (assembly GCA_002340405.1). Taxonomy (GTDB): domain Bacteria; phylum Bacteroidota; class Bacteroidia; order Bacteroidales; family Bacteroidaceae; genus Colenecus. The sequence goes on along the minus strand of DDLZ01000045.1, from coordinate 249 downwards.
CTATATCCACATCGTAACCTTCATTTTCAAGATTGAGCTTCAGGACTTCACACAAAGTCTCTTCATCGTCAACTATCAAAATTCGTTCAGCAGCCATATTTCTTATATTATACTATACAAAACAAAATTACATAGAAAAATTGAGCCGCACATCATTTCGGGCAATACTTAATAAAAATGTAACATTTTTCTCACAACCGGCAATTAATCAAAGCTTAACCCTTTTGAAACCCTTTTGAAACCCTTTTG
>DDLZ01000143.1 GCA_002340405.1 Bacteroidales bacterium UBA2559 | reverse complement strand
TGGCGAGGAGTCTTACCAAAATGAACCTGGTGACTACGTACTGTTTTCAAGCGGCGACAACACTTATACACTCGAAATTACAATAAAATACTATGAACTCCCTGCATTAAATCACTGGAGAGTCGGATATCTCGTAGAAAAAATGGAAAACGCAAAATACGTTATTGATCTAAAAAGATAAAGCAACCCGCTTATCATAAAAGATGGTGACCTCAATGTCCGGTATATTGAAGTCACCATCTTTTTTTTAATACGGCCGCAAAATAGCAAATTTGGAGAGTCATTATACCCATGCACCGACTAAAAATGTTTATCTTTGGACGTATGAAAAGGTTTGGATTTACTCTATCACTGCTGCTGGTATGCCTTGGCGCTGCTGCCCAGACGCTCCAGCAGGGACGCAACTATTTTGCGCAAGGCGACTATGAGAGGGCTAAGCCCATTATGCTGAAATATCTAAAGCAGAGCCCCGAGAATGCCAGCCGGAACTACTGGTACGGAGTATGCTGCATAGAGACCGGAGAACCGGACATTGCCGTTCCCTATCTGGAAAAAGCCGCTGAAAAAAAAATATTTAAAGCATACAGATATCTCGGTCACTATTACGAAGGACGCGAGGATTACCAACAGGCCATATCGGCATTTGAGAGTTACGTGGAAGGAATTTCTCAGGACAAAGAGCTGCATGACCCTGAAATCGAATCCCGTTACACAGAGATAACAGATAGCCTGAAGGTGCTGTTCCGCATGATACGCAGCACCAACCGGGTCTGTTTTATCGACAGTATTACGGTAAAGAAAGAAGATGTTTTCGACTCCTTCATTTTAGGAGAATCGGTCGGCTCGATCATCAACTCCGCCGATTTCTTTGGGGACGGGTCCGAAGGTGAAGTCTTTATGCCGGAAATGGAAAATCAGATCATTTACAGCCGCCGCAACAACGAAGGTCTGTTTAGTCTCTTCACGCGTTACAAGTCATTTGACCAATGGGATGACGAGATCCCTCTTGACGGACTCGAATCCGATGGAGATATCCGATATCCCTTCATCATGAATGACGGAGTGACCATCTATTACGCTTCGAACAGCTCGGAATCGATTGGAGGGCTGGATCTTTTTGTCTCAAGGTTCAATTCCCAAACCGGCAGATTCCTGAAACCCGAACAGTTGGGTATGCCTTTCAATTCCGAAGCCAATGATTACCTGTACATCATTGACGAGACCAACAATCTGGGATGGTTTGTCACAGACAGGCGCCAACCTGAGGGATATGTCTGTATCTATATTTTTATTCCCAATGACAGCTATCAGGTGTACAACTATGAGAACGGCGATACTTTAGCCATACACAGGGCAGCCCGTCTTTTATCGGTAGCCGAGACCCAGACCAACCTGAACGATGTGCGTGAAGCCCGTCAAAGACTTACAATTCTCGCATACGATATATCGGAAAGCAAGGAAAAAGGCTCGTTTAGGTTTATTATTGATGACGTTACCGAATATCATGAACTTTCGGATTTCAAAAACAGCAATGCCATGCAGCTGTTTTCCCGCTGGGAGGAGCTAAAATCTGTCTATAAATCCTATGCGGAAAAGCTGCAGAGCCAACGGGACGCATACAGTCAGGCCGCTCGCAAGGAGAAAGAAGAGATGACCGAAGCACTGCTTCAACTTGAAGAAGAGGTGCTCAAAATGGAGCAGCAGGTGATTACGATGGAAAACGAGATCCGTACCCTGGAAATAAACTATCTTAAAAGATAAATAAACTTAATATGAGTAAATATTTTGCCCCGTCTGAACTTATTATAAATGCCGATGGCTCCTGTTTTCATCTGCACCTTAAACCGGAGCAACTGGCAGACAAAGTAATCCTGGTGGGTGACCCCGGCCGAGTGGACACCATAGCCCGTATGTTTGACAGCATTGAGTGCACGGTGGGTAACCGCGAGTTCCGCACCGTCACCGGAATATATAAAGGCAAACGAATAACCGTCCAGTCAACCGGAATAGGCTGTGACAACATAGACATAGTGGTGAACGAGTTGGATACGCTGGCCAACATAGACTACTCCACCCGCACCGAAAAACCCGTACACCGCACTCTGGACATTGTGCGCATAGGCACCTGCGGCGGACTGCAACCCTACACTCCCATAGGCACATATCTCTGCTCGGTCAAGAGTATAGGGTTCGACGGACTGCTCAATTTCTACGCCGATCGCGACAAGGTGTGTGACCTGGAACTTGAGCGTGCCTTCATGGCTCACATGGAGTGGTCGCCCCAAAAAGGCGCTCCCTATGTTGCCAATGCCAACAGAGAGCTGCTGGATAGAATAATGGCAGGTGATAAAAGAATGATGCCAGGTATCACCATCGCCTGTAACGGCTTTTACGGGCCGCAGGGACGTGTGCTGCGCGGCAAACTCTCAGACCCTGAGCAGAACTCCAAGGTTGAGAGCTTTGAGTACAAGGGCTGCCGCATAACCAACTACGAGATGGAGAGTTCGGCAGTAGCCGGCCTTGCCGCCATATTGGGGCATCGCGCCATGACAGTATGTATAGTCATTGCCAACCGTTATGCCAAAGAGATGAATACCGACTACAAACCGCTGCTTGAAAATCTCATAACCCACGTTTTAGACCATATCTAATAAGTGACTGAACTCAACGATACAATCTGCGCCATAGCCACCCGACAGGGAGGAGCGTTAGGCATAGTGCGCGTATCGGGACCACAGGCCATAAGCCTTACCGACAGCATTTTCCGAACATCATCGGGCAAGCTGCTGGCCGATGCCCCCGCCTACACCCTCAACTACGGAGATATACTTGCACCCGATGGCTCCGTAATCGACAACGTGCTGGTAAGCGTATTCCGCGCCCCCCACTCTTTCACGGGTCAAGAGAGCACCGAAATATCCTGTCACGGCTCACCGTACATTCTGGGAGAGATTTGCCGTCTTCTGATTGATGCCGGGTGCCGCCAGGCCCTGCCCGGCGAATTTACCCAACGCGCCTTTCTGAACGGCAAGCTCGATCTGAGCCAAGCCGAAGCTGTGGCCGACCTCATAGCATCAACAGACCGTGCCTCGCATCGGATAGCAATGAGCCAGATCAAGGGGAACTTCTCCTCGCAGCTATCAATCCTAAGGGAGCAACTGCTGCAACTCACCTCTCTGCTTGAACTGGAACTCGACTTTGCCGACCACGAAGACCTTGAGTTCGCCGACCGTAAAGAGCTGCTGGATCTGGCAGGTCGCACCGATGATCACATCCAAGCTCTGGCCGCATCGTTCAAGACAGGAAAAGCCCTGAAGCAGGGCATCCCCGTCGCCATAGTAGGCAAAACCAACGTGGGCAAATCCACCCTGCTCAACACTCTGCTCAAAGATGACCGCGCCATAGTTTCCGATGTTCACGGCACCACCCGCGACACCATCGAGGAGACCATCGATATAAATGGCGTTACATTCCGGTTTATAGATACTGCCGGTTTACGCCAAACGCATGATGCCGTAGAGCAGATAGGCATATCGCGCACCCTTGCCGCCATTGACAAGGCCGCCATCGTGATATGGGTGGTCGATGCTCAGCCTACCCCACAAGAAATCTCCGAGATAGAGTCGCACCTTGAGGAAAAAAAACTTATACTGGCCTTCAATAAATGTGACCTAAATTATTTAGTTGACCCGCAGCAAATCGGAACCGCAGGCATCAATATGCCGCCAAGCGATTACGGGACAATCGAGATATCGGCCAAATTCAACCGCAACATTGCCGAACTTGAGGAGCTTATTTACACTCTGGC
>DDLZ01000146.1 GCA_002340405.1 Bacteroidales bacterium UBA2559 | reverse complement strand
GGAGAATCGGAAAACCTTAAATTCTCATCAATCATTTTCTTCATTTCTGTACACAATCGCACGGAACAGGGCTTTGAATGAACTGAACAGTGTAAGTTTTAGAGAAAAAATTGATCTGGAAACAGCCAACCGACAAGAATTGCTCGTAGAAGAAAACATGGAGACATCCCAAATATTGCAGGAGTTTCATATTCTATTGGACAAAGCCATTGAATCGCTGTCGGAACAACGTCGTCAGATCTTTCTTATGAGCCGTAAAAATGGATTAACATATAAAGAAATTGGAAAGCGCATGGGCATTTCACCCCATACTGTACAAGCTCACATCTCAAATTCAATGAACAGTATTCGTAATTTTGTTCTTGAAAGAGCAAAATCTTCTTGATATCAATCTTTTTAAATAGAAAATAGAGTATTTTTGAGATTTTAGAATCAAAATTATGAAAAAAATTATACCATTTATTTTTTTAGTATTTGTCCTATTCGTCAGTTGTCAATCGTATAAAAAAGGAAATACGGTTATTCCGGAAATAATTACACCGGAGGTAATAACAGCTAAAACTAAGTACGATACGGATGATCCTGCTATTTGGATAAATCCTAACGATATATCTAAGTCATTGATCATCGGAACCGATAAAGATAGTGATGGTGCTTTGTATGTTTATGATCTACAAGGGAATATTGTAAATATTGTTGCTGACTTAAAACGCCCTAATAACGTTGACGTGGCTTATGGGATGGCGGTAGGAGATTCTCTATTTGATATTGCCGTAGCAACTGAAAGAGAAACAAACAGCATCAGGATTTTTTCTCTCCCCGATATGAAAGCACTTGACAACGGTGGTATTCCGGTTTTTGTGGATCAGCCACAGCGGGCGCCTATGGGAATTGCTTTATACACAAAAAAAGATTCCGTTGGGAATAATCGGATTTACGCTATCGTAAGCCGTAAAGAGGGGCCGATTGACGGATATTTATTCCAATATCTGTTGAAATCGGATTCGCTGGGCGTGGTTACGGGAGAATTGGTTAGACAATTCGGTAAATACAGCGGCAAAAAAGAGATAGAATCTGTTGCGGTGGATAACGAACTGGGTTTCGTTTACTATTCTGACGAACAGACCGGGGTAAGGAAATATCATGCAGATCCCGCTTTGGGTAACGAAGAACTTGCCTTGTTTGCCGATTCCGGTTTTAAAGAAGACAACGAAGGAATTTCCATTTATAAAAAAGACCAAAACAAAGGTTATATTTTGGTTTCCAATCAATCTAAGAATTCATTTATGGTATATCCGCGTGAAGGGAAAGGCGGCAATCCGCATCTTCATCCCCTGATTGCCGAAATACCCGTAAAAGCTACTCAAAGCGATGGTTCCGATGTATCTAATATGAACTTCGGTGAGCCTTTTACCGAAGGTATATTTGCTGCCATGAGCGATGATAAGACTTTTCATTTTTATGACTGGCGAAAATTTCAAAAACTGATTGACAAGATGAGCGAAAAATAATGTTAACACAAAAAAAATAATTCTATGAAAATAAATTAAATGGTTTTTAGGACAAAAAAAAGCACCTGCCAAAGTTTTGGCAGGTGCCTTGTTTTCCGGGTGGGCGTTACCGGATTCGAACCAGTGACCCTCTGCTTGTAAGGCAGATGCTCTGAACCAGCTGAGCTAAACGCCCCTGCTTTCGTAAAAGCGGTGCAAAGATAATCACTTTTGCTCACCGTAAAAAACTTTTAAGCCGTTTTTGCAAAAAAATTGCCCCTCTATAGCTCTTTTTGTGGTATCTTCGCAGTGCAAAACCGAGCGTACAGTAAAGTATGTACACCAAACAATAATAATATTAAAATATGGAAACAGTTCTCAGCGGCATTCGCCCTACAGGTAACCTGCATCTTGGCAACTACTACGGTGCAGTTACCAGTTTCGTAAAGCTTCAGGATATTTACAGATGTTTCTTTTTCATAGCCGATTGGCATTCGCTGACCACTCACCCCACCCCCGATAACATTCAGAGGAGTGCCCGTACCATACTGGCCGAATATATGGCCTGCGGCCTGGACCCTGAAAAGAGCACCATCTATGTGCAGAGCGATGTCCCTGAGGTTGCAGAGCTCTACCTCTACCTGAATATGAATGCATATCTGGGCGAACTGGGACGCGTCACCTCATTCAAGGAGAAGGCACGCAAACAGCCGGATAATGTCAATGCCGGCCTGCTGACCTACCCCACGCTGATGACAGCGGACATAATAATCCATAAGGCCAATAAGGTGCCCGTAGGCAAAGACCAGGAGCAGAATATGGAGATGGCACGTAAGTTTGCACGTCGTTTCAACCAGATGTACAAGGTGGATTTTTTCCCAGAGCCGGAATCATTTTCACTCTCTAAAGATGGCGGGATCAAGATTCCCGGTCTGGACGGCTCCGGTAAGATGGGCAAATCGGACGATAACTGTATATTTTTGTGCGATGAGCCTTCGGTGATCCGCAAAAAGGTGATGAAAGCCGTGACCGATGCCGGTCCGCAGGCTCCAAACAGCGAAAAGCCCGAAGTGATACAGAATCTGTTTACCCTGCTTAAGATAGTCTCGACAAAAGATACTTACGACTACTTTAACGATAAGTGGAATGACTGCAGCCTGCTTTACGGCGAGCTCAAGAAAAAGCTTGCCGAGGATATCATAGCTGTAACCGCGCCCATACGTGAAAGGATCAAGGAGTACTCAAGCAATACCGAGCTGTTGGAAAAGGTGGCTCGCAGAGGCGCTGAAAAAGGGCGAGAGAGCGCTTCAAAGACTCTTCGCGAAGTACGTGAGATAATAGGCTTCAAGGTCTATTGAACCTCTTAAAAGAAGAGATTTTCCATAATGACACTTGGGAGGACGTGTTCGCAAAACGAAAATGAAACGTACTTACCAAACTAGAGAAGAGACATTCCCCAAAAAAGAAGTGACCTTCAAGAGAAAAACACGCTCACTAAAAATTTATCAATCAAACCATTTTGAGATCTCCTGATCGGACTTGATCACATATGTGGACTTGCCATCGGGAGTACGGGAGGGCATCCGGCACGCTTTAAGTGAACGGAGAAGTTCCTGCATTTCACTCTCTGACAGGTGTCGCCCGACAGGTATTGCGGCTCTGCGGGCCATAGCCAGAGCCATTGATTCCAACTGACGCTCCTCTTCCTGCGTGGGGTTAATACGCAGATCGGCAATCATATCGGTTATAAGACCCTCGTAGTCCTGACCCTCTACCCCCGACGGTACACCCTGTACCGCAATTGCGCCGCGTCCCATATCGGAAATATCAAAACCGAGAGCAAGGAAACGGGGATGCAACTCGGCAAATGCTATGGCATCGGTCGGAGAGAGCTGGAACATCTCCGGAAAGAGCAGCCCCTGTGAGGCGGCGACACGGCTTGTAGCATCGTCAAGGAATTTCTCATAGAGCACGCGCAGATGTGCTCTGTGCTGGTCCACTACCATAAGACCCTGCTCTACGGGAACCAGTATATAACGCTCTGCATATTGGAATATGCGTGCATATTGTTCCTCGGCCTGAATGATGCTTTCAGTCGCCGGACGGAAAGAGACCGTACCCTCATTTATCTTATCCTCTATTACATCACCGTACAGCTTAGCCCAGTTATCCGTATTGTAACGCGAAGACCTGAAGTCGCTCCTGCCGCCTGCAAACGGGTTGAAATCGGGATTATAACCGACCTTGGGCTGAGTGGCTTTGCGGTTTGCGTCAAAGACGGGAATATCGGGCATATCGGTCGTATTGAAATCAATGGTGGGCATCTCCTCGAACTTACCTATCGACTCCTTGACGGCAGCCATAATGATTTTCCACAATACAGATTCATCCTGGAATTTTATTTCGGTCTTGGAGGGATGTATGTTGACATCAATGGCATCAGGCGCCACTTTCAAAAAGAGGAAATATGAAGGTTGGACATTTTCCGGTATCAGATTCTCGTACGCACTGAGAACTGCCTTGTGGAAATAGGCATGCCTCATGTAGCGGCCGTTTACGAAGAAGAACTGTTTGGCGCCGCGAGTGCGCACACTATCCAGTGTAGAGACGAAACCGCTTATGGAGATTACCGACGTTTCCACCTGAACGGGCAGAAGTGCCTGATTCATCTTTTTGCCGAAAAGATTGACTATTCTCTGCTTAACGGACGATACCGGCAACTGAAACAGCTGCGTGCCCTGGCTTGTGAACTCGAAAGCAACCTCAGGATGAGCCAGAGCGATACGCTCTATCTCGGCCATGATATGACCTGCTTCGGTCTGATTGCTCTTAAGGAATTTTCGTCTTGCAGGGACATTGAAGAAGAGATTTCTGACGATGAAATTACTGCCCACAGGACACACTTCGGTCTCCTGTGAGACCATTTCCGAGGCCTTCACCGTAATAGCCATTCCGGTTTCACTATCGGCCGTACGTGTACGCAGCACGACCTCCGAGACCGCGGCAACGGAGGGGAGAGCCTCTCCGCGGAATCCGAATGTGGTCAGAGAATAGAGGTCGTCCGTTACGCTGATCTTCGAAGTGGCATGCCGTTCGAAAGCAAGACGGGCGTCATCGGGCAACATGCCGCAACCGTTGTCAATCACTTGGATCATTGTGCGTCCCGCATCGGTCACAAATATCCCGATGCTGTCGGCTCCGGCATCAACAGCATTCTCAACAAGTTCCTTAACTACCGATGCGGGGCGGTTGATCACCTCGCCGGCAGCAATCTGACTGGCTACTGATTGCGATAAAACCCTTACCTTCATTCGTAAAGTAGTTATA
>DDLZ01000096.1:14497-14945 GCA_002340405.1 Bacteroidales bacterium UBA2559 | reverse complement strand
GAATACCATTTTTGTCTTATATTTGTTTATCCGCTTTCGTTGTTAAACGGATTACAACCGTTATACAACAAAAATCATCGGATATTATGAGGTGTAATATAAACAATTAAATAAACATTCAAATATGAATAGGGTTGGAAAATTAATTATTGTTGCTGTATTGGTATTAACTTCTTTCAAAGTGTCGGCCGAAATTCGTCCACAATGGTCCAATGGTACAATGATAGGTAATGCTGTTATCGGCACACTTCCCATTGGAAGCTCAGTCTCATTGGATTATGTNNGATGATTGGAAAGCTATTGGCATCACTCCCCGCGCAACTTACGGTTTAAACATTACCGATGTGTTTGAGGTTCATGCTTCTTTTGGATTAGGTCTGGGAGTCAGGATCATTAACAACAGTGAAGGCAAGGATGACGACTCCTTTGTTCTGTGGAACCAACTTGT
>DDLZ01000096.1:9772-14472 GCA_002340405.1 Bacteroidales bacterium UBA2559 | reverse complement strand
TGTTCTGATTACAGAGTTTTTAATAAGGGACGCTTCAGTCCCTTTTTTAATATCTTTACTGTGCTTTGCCTTTGTGTCACTCTTTAAATTCTATTTGTAAACGCAATTTTTGCGGATATTATCCCTTTGTAGATTCCGTCTTTGTCTTTACCTTTATCTTTTGTTTTTCCTGACAATCTAATTTTTGTGCATATGAAACGACTGTTATCTGTAATCTTGTTGGCTGTAGCATCTCTTAGCCATGCCCAAAGTGTCAAAGTGACCGTATCAATGGATAATGCCATTCTCACCAACGGCGGACACTGGGAGGGGTGGGGTACCAGTCTCTGCTGGTGGGCTAACCGTTTGGGTTATAACGAGACGCTGACCAAGAAATCATCTCTTCTCTTCTTCGATTCCAAACAGGGCCTCGGCCTGAATATAATGCGCTATAATCTGGGCGGTGGCGATGACCCGACGCACAATCACATAACACGTACCGACAGCGATGTACCCGGATGGATGTATTTAGAGCCTAACACCGGTGAACGCCTGTATGACTATTCTGCCGATACCCGTCAGCTTAACGTGTTACGTGCTGCCGCAAAAGCTGCAGGAAAAGAAGCCTATATAGAGCTTTTCTCAAATTCGCCTCCCTATTTTATGACAGTCAGTGGCTGTTCTTCCGGCAATTTTAAGTCCGATGAGAACAATATTCACGAAGACGAATACGGTAATTTTGCAGAATATATAGCACACGTTACCAGTTATATAACAAATAATCTCGGCCTTAAAGTCAAAAGCGTGTCGCCTATGAATGAGCCTAACACCAACTTTTGGCCGGCCATGAACTATAAGCAGGAGGGCTGCCATATAGATGCCGGTGAGTCTCAATCCAAACTGTTGGTACTGACTAAACAAGCGCTTCTCAGATATGGGCTTGATGATGTTATTTTGACCACGAGTGACGAAACCAACCCCGGTCTGCAGATTGAGGAGATACGTCTGCTCACTCCCGAGGCCCGTGCTTCGATAGACAGAATCAGCGTCCACACTTATGGCACCAACAGTATCCGTGAGATGGGTCAACTTGCCAAAGATGAGAAAATCAATCTTTGGATGAGCGAGGTGGACGGCAACGGCACTGCAGGACAGAATGCAGGTGAGATGGCAGCCGGACTATGGCTTGCCGATAAGATTATTTCCGATATACAGGCTCTGGAGCCATCGGCCTGGGTGCTGTGGCAGGTTATAGATACCCATATCTCCGAAGAGGGTTACAAAGGACGTCGTGACGGAGGACCGTTGCGCACATCGGGAGGCTACTGGGGTACCGCCTGTGCCAACCATGACACCGACGAGATCCTGCTCACTCAGAAATATTATGTTTTCGGACAGTTTACCAGACATATCCGTCCCGGCTCCACCCTGATAAAATGTCCGACCGAAAGAAACTCCGGTTGCAGGGTTTTGGCAGCGCTAGATAAAAAAAAGAAGAGCCTGACGCTGGTATGTACCAACACCACCGAACAGGAGAAGAGTATTGAGTTCAGCGTTGATGACTTTAAAATCAAAGGCCCTGTACGTCAGATCCGCACCAGCGGTCAGTTTGCTGATGGCGAACAATGGGCCGAGACTGAACTTTCAAAAACTGACGGCTCGCAGCTTAATTTCAAGCTCAAACCCAACTCAGTTACCACCTTCGTCATGAAGTGCAAGGTCAAATAATATGTATTAACTTACGCAAAATTGGGTTAATCTAAAATTAGGAGGATTATGAAATTAAAGAGGCTTTTATTACTTGGTTTAATCTTTTCGTTTATACCTCTGTTTGCCCAACAAAAGAGAAAAACGGAAACATTGAAACCTCGTATTGTCGTACTTACCGATGTATCTACATGGGAAACCGACGACAGCGAATCATTGGTCAGACTTATGGTCCATGCCGATATGTTAGAGATTGAAGCAATAATTTATACCACCGGATGGAGTCTGGATGTAATTCGGGACGATTTTTTTCAACTGATCCACGATGCCATCGATGCCTATGAAAAAGATTTGCCAAATCTGATGAAACGCTCCGGTCAGGTTGGTTTCAATAAAGATGAATCCCGGCAAACTATAGGGTATTGGCCAAGTGTTGAATATTTAAGACAGCGTACTGTTGTTGGAAGCAAAAAAAGAGGGATTGATAAAATCGGCAAAGACAATATTTCCGATGGCAGTAACCTAATTATAAAACTGGCCGATGAAAACGATGAACGTCCTCTTTGGATTTTAGTTTGGGGAGGCGGAAACACCTTGGCACAATCTATTTGGCAGGTTCAGCAAAACAGGAGTAAAGCAGAATTGAATAAATTCTTACATAAAACACAAACTTATACAATCACCGATCAGGACAGGCCATATGCCGGAGGTACTCCGTATGACATAAGTTCGCATCAATGGATGAGACGTGAATTCGAAAAAGAGCTGATGTTCCTTTGGGATGAGTCTGCATGGAAATTTCAAAACGGTACAGGAAGGTCAAATTGGGATGAGTATGCCAATCACATTCAAAATCATGGAAATTTAGGGAAAGTATATCCAAAGTATAAAAATGGAGTTGAAGGCGATACTCCTTCATTTCTCTATGTGATGCCAACCGGTTTAAACGACCCGCTCATCCCCAATCAGGTTAGCTGGGGCGGTTATTTTGAATGGGGTGTTTCTCCCGATGATGCCACTAATGCTTACAACAACCACAAAGGCAAGGCAAACGAGATCTCTAACAAATATCTAAACTATTTTTATCCTGCAACCTTCAATAATTTTGCTGCCAGAATGGACTGGGCAGCCGAAGGAAAAGGAAACAGAAACCCGATAGTCGTGNNGGAAGTTCAATAACGTTTGATGCCTCAAAGAGTTATGATCCAGAAAGAGACCAACTGAATTTCAAATGGTGGGTAATACCGGAAGCCGGCACATATAAGGGTGAGGTTACAATACAAAATCACAATTCAAACAAAATCGCAATTGATCTGCCAAATGATTCGGCAGGTAGTACAATTCATATTATTTGTGAGGTAACAGACAGCGGAAAACCGGCATTGACAAGTTATCGCCGAATTATCATAACATCTAAAAATTAAAAGCAATGAAAAAGATAAAACTAATGCTTATAGGCTGTGTGTTATTGTTGATCAATCAAGCTGCATTTGCACGCTATAGAGTAATAATATCGTCCGATTTTCCACCTTTCCCGGTTACAAACAGCGATCCGGACGATGTCCAATCAATGGTGCGTTTTTTACTTTATACCAATGAATTTGATGTAGAAGGCTTGATTGCTTCGGCCGGAACATATGGTATGGTTGCGGAAAAGAAAAACATTTTGGCAGTACTAGACAAATATGATCAGGTTGATGAAAACTTAAGAAAAAGAGATGCCAAATATCCTACAGCCGAATATCTGCGTTCGGTCACCTATGAAGGGCTGGGTAACAATCATAATATTAAAATTATATGGGGCTGTAACAAGCAGCCGTGGACCGAAATAATAGGCGAAGGAAGAGACAGTGAAGCTTCAAATGCAATAATAGCAGCAGCCGATAAGCCTGACCCGAGACCCATCTATATTTGCGTTTGGGGAGGACCACGTGAAATTGCACAAGCAATCTGGAAGGTTCAAAATACCCGGAGCAAAGCTGAATTAAACGAATTTATCGGTAAACTTCGTATCTTCCTGATAGCATGTCAGGATGCTACTCATGACTGGCTTATGGAGAATTTTCCGAACCTCTTCATTATCGAATCAAAAAGGACATATCAAGGCATATTTGGAGCAGATAACCGTTCTTGGGCTGAAACGAATATTATCAATGATCACGGACCTTTAGGCGCGATTTATCCTCCAAGGGCAATTGCCGGGGAGGGCGTTATTGAGGGTGATTCCCCCTCATTTCTCTATTTGATCAGTGCAAACCGTGGCATAAATGATCCTGAAGACCCTACACAACCTGGTTGGGGAGGAGAGTATAAACGTGTTGAATCAACAAGTCATTACGTTGACGGCATCGGGCCGTCTTCGATTTCTAAATGGAGCAAAGATTTTCAGGCAGAGTTTAAGGAACGCGCAGACTGGATGTTGCCCTGACAAACTATAAAGATAATTCAAAAACAATATGAAGCAGATTAAACAAAACAAACCGAAGGATATGCTGAATCCATTTCTTTATATGTCGAGGCTCAATCGGAAAAAGAGAGATCCGAAAGAGTTCAACTTTACGGGAAAAGTAAAGGAAACGGAATTAGATGTCCAGCTATTTAAGTATGGAAAAGAGGCGTGTGAAGAGANNAACAATTACTGGCTGAACATTTACGGATTAAGTAAAACCGAAGCTATAGCCTCTATTTGTGAAAAACAGGGTATTCACAGTCTGGTAATTCAAGATATTCTGGATGTCAATCACAGACCTAAATTTCAGGAATATTATAATTACTCATTTCTGACTCTGAAATCAATTGTTCCATTCGAAAATGACATAATAACAGAGCAGATAAGTCTTGTTTTCGGTCCAAATTATTTGATCTCTTTCCAGGAGAGAAAGGCCGATTATTTTGAACATTTGAGAGTAAGGTTAAGGGAAAATATAGGGATTTTAAGAGAACGTACTTCGGATTACCTGCTTTATGCAATGATTGAATCAATTCTCGACAATTATTTTAAAACTCTCACGATG
>DDLZ01000096.1:479-9761 GCA_002340405.1 Bacteroidales bacterium UBA2559 | reverse complement strand
TCATTGAAAATTATAAAAAGTTTGTCCTTTTCATTAAGAAATCAATTTTGCCGATAAAAGAATTCACTCAGATTGTAGAGCGGGGGGAGTGTCATTTTATAGAAAAAAGGCATTTGAAATATTTTTTCGAAATCCAGGACCTCTGCTTGACCCTGATAGATAATTGCGATATGATTCTCTCATCACTTGAAAGTGCATCAAATCTCTTTTTTTCGGTACAGGGACACCGGATGAATCAGGTAATGAAAACCCTTACAGTCGTTGCAACCATATTTATCCCTTTGACTTTCATTACCGGTGTTTACGGAATGAATTTTTTGAACATGCCCGAACTTCAATGGAAATTCGGCTATCTGCTGATATGGTTGGTAATTATTTCTGTTTTCCTTTGCATGATTATATATTTTCGCAAAAAGAGATGGTTTTGATAGCATAGAAAACAATAATAATCATGATTTTTGGTTAATAATACAACCAATATGCGGGGTGATATTATGTGTATTACCCCTTTTTCTTCCAATAAAAATCCATTATTTAAACCAAATNNGCTAATGAAATTTCCAGTTCATATAAAATAATATTTTATATGTTTTAATCCTTTGCAGTATGAAAATTATGTTATAGCTTTGTAGCCGAATTTAAAAGCAACCAATTATGGAAAAAGTTACAGTTCTTTCATCGGACCTGCTTTTCAATAGTTTCCTGCATCCAAAGTATATTCCTGCCGGACAAAACAAGTATTATCTTCGTAACACCCAAGTCTGTGCTCCCAAAAATGGATGGAGACATCTGAACAGTTCCGAGATCGAGACCCTTGTCAAGAATGACAATACTGCCATGAGTTGGGATAATATCATGGTTACCGATGAGTTTGATCCAAAGATGATCAAGAACAATAAATTCTATGGATTTGTACGTATAGGCAGAGTCTCGTCTGACGGACTTCAGTATCATGACCTGAGGCTCTCCATCGGAATTACCAACAGCTCAATTCACTCATGTGATATTGGTGACGACTGCGCAATTCATAATGTTCATTACCTTTCACATTACATTATCGGGGATCGCTGCATGCTGTTCAACATTCAGGAGATGGCATGTACCGACCATGCCAAGTTCGGAAACGGAATAATCAAGGAGGGTGAAGAAGAGAGTGTCCGTATCTGGCTTGAATTGATGAACGAGACCGGTTGCCGTAAGGTGCTTCCGTTTGACGGGATGATAGCTGCCGATGCATATATGTGGGCTAAATTCATTGATGACAAAATGCTTCAGGACCGTCTCAAGACAATCACCCAGAACTCATTTGACAGCAGGCGTGGATTTTACGGTACCATAGGTTACGGTACTGTCGTAAAAAATTCGTTGATTATCAAAGATGTGAAAATAGGTAACTGTGCCTATATTAAGGGTGCCAGCAAACTTAAGAACCTTACAATAAATTCATCGGAAAAAGAACCTTCGCAAATCGGTGAGAACACTGTTCTTGTAAACGGTATAATCGGTTATGGCTGTCGTATATTCTATTCGGTCATAGCTGTAAGATTCGTGCTAGGGAGCCATTCTAATTTGAAATACGGCGCCCGTCTCATGAACTCGTTCATGGGCGATAACTCTACAATATCATGCTGTGAGGTGCTGAATAACCTTATCTTCCCCGCTCACGAACAACATCACAACAACTCGTTCCTCGTAGCCAGTGTAATCAAGGGACAGTCAAATATGGCTGCCGGCGCCACTATCGGTTCAAATCATAACAGCCGTTCAAATGACAGTGAAATTGAGGCCGGACGCGGTTTTTGGTCAGGTCTCTGCACAAGTGTCAAGCATTCCAGCAAATTTGCATGTTTCACCATGATAACAAAGGCGGATTATCCTGCCGAAATCATCAATCCGTTCCCATTCTCCATGATCAGCAATGATGAGACGAAAGGTGAACTGCAAGTCATGCCGGCCTTCACATGGTTGTACAACATGTATGCTATGGCTCGCAATGAATGGAAATATGTCAACCGTGATACCCGTATATTCAAGATACAAAATATAGAATTTGAAGCTTTTGCTCCGGATTCAATCGAGGAGGTTATTGAGTCGCGCAAACTGCTTAGCATATGGACCGCCAAGGCGTGGTTGCGCAAGGAGGGTAAATCGTTCGAGAACATGACCGATAAGAGACTGATAGAGACCGGAAAAAAACTTTTGAATGGGAAGCCGGAAGTGGTGAAAGAGCTTGAGGTATTGGGCGAGAACATGGAGAAGTCCAAACGTAAGGTAGTGATTCTGCGTCCTTACGAAGCTTATCACGCCTACGGTGATATGATTGTCTTTTATGCCGTCAAGAATATAGTGAAGTTCCTTGAGGAAAATGAAAATGAGAATTTTGAGTCATTGTCAGCGCTCTTTGATGGNNCATCACCGATATAATGAGATTTGGAAACGTTATTTCATGGATAAGTTGCGCCATGCCTATCTTTCGCTTAAGCATATGCTCGAAATAGATGAATTTACGGTCGATGATTGGACGGATGTGCTCAATCGTGCTATAGATGTTCAGAACTACATCTATGAGCAGGTTTATGTGACCCGTAAGAAAGATTACGATAACTATTTCCGTCGTGCCACCTTCCTCAACGAGGAGGAAATGCTGGCGGCCTGGGGTAAACTTGACGAGGATAGTTTTATACTTCAGCAGCGCAAGGCGACCAAGGAATTTACCGAGAGTATTCAAAATATAAAAAAGAGATTGTTGTCTGAATCAAGTTATGAGCCGTTAAGTATTCTGGAGGATAGAAAACTTGCGACTCCTGTAAACAGATAAATAGTACACTTCATTTTTTATAAGAAATTACTATATGAATTGTAGTGAAAAAAAATATTCACAGTATGCAATCACCACTGAGATGATGGATACTGTAGAGACAGTAAAGAGATTTAATCCCGAGTGTACAAGGCAGATAGCAGAACAGATAAGTAAGGTTGGAAATGTTTATCTTACCGGTGAGGGTTCAAGCCGTATTTTTCCGGCAAAAAACACCCTGCGTAAATCAAAGCGTTGGGGGCTGGACCTTAATATACAGACTGACGGTTCATGGCAGTCAAGAGAGTACGATTTGAGCAAATATGCCGTCTTCTTCGTATCGAACTCCGGTCGCACCAAGGAGGTTATTCTGCTTGCTCAAAAACTAAAGGAAGAGGGTAATCCGCTTCGTTTTGGATTGACTTCAAACGAGGATACCATTCTCTCTACATATTGTTCCCAAACTCACGTTCTCAACTGCGGTCCCGAGGATGCTGTAGCTGCAACTAAGAGTGTTGTAGAGCAGACACTCTACTTGGAGTCAATTCTCTGGAACATGCAGAACAGAGATGTCAAAGCCGGTCTGGCCGCTTTGCCCGCACAGATAAAAGAGTCCCTTATGCTCCCCATTCCCCCCGAAATGGTAAAATTGGCAATGAATGCCGAGACAATTTATTTTGCAGGTTACAATGACGGTGTGGCCGAAGAGCTTACGCTCAAAGCCAATGAAATTACACGCCACAAATCCGATTTTTTGGAGGGCACCTATGCTTTTCACGGAGTTGAGGAGGTAATGATGAAAGGTGACGTGGTATTCTGGATAGATCCTATACTCGACGAGTATGAAAAAATACAGGATTGTCTGATAAAGGGTGCAGGTGTGCATGTGATTGCCATTGCCGACCGTGATACCCCTTTTCCCACCATCAAGACTCCGTCGGCAGGCGATTTTAACCCCTACGTATTCCTATGTGCAGGCTGGAATCTGCTTGTTGAAATAGGGATAGCTTGCGGTTTGGATTTGGACCATCCTGTCCGGGCCCACAAAATTGGAAACGAGATACATCTTTAAAGTTTCTTGAACAACGGTTATCTGACTTATGACATTGCTCCTCATGTGGAGGCATTCAGCACCGAGCGGAATGCCGAATTGCCCTATCACGCAGTTCAAGCCAATCAGGTTCATGGCTGTAAGATTCGCGAGGTTACCGATGCGCTTGTTTCGCGGGAGGAGCTGAAGGGAGTCGATGCCCTTGTCACCAATGTAGTGGGGATTGCCATCTCCGTACGGACGGCAGATTGTATTCCCATACTGCTTTATGATCCGGTACATCGGGCTATAGCCGCAGTTCACGCAGGGTGGCGCGGCACGTTGCAACGCATAAGTACAAAAACCATTGAGGTCATGCATGAACTGTACGGAACGTCTGCCTGTGACCTTAAAGCCGTAATCGGACCAGGTATAGGACCTGACAGCTATCAGATAGGCTTTGAGGTGGCCGATGCTTTTCAAAAGGCGGGATTCCCTATGGAAAAGATTCTGGAAGACCATGGGGAGATAACATCAGAATCTCAAAATTCTATGAGCGGAGGGCTTCATCTGGATCTGTGGCTTACCAACCGATTGCTGCTTGAAGAAGCCGGAGTCTGTAAAGAGAATATCCATGTGGCCGGTATCTGCACCTACCTCAACAACGACCGCTTCTTTTCAGCACGCCGTGAGGGTGTCAAGTGCGGCAGAACCATCAACGTCATAAAAATGGTTTAGGGCAATTAAATGAGATTAAAATAACTCACTCATTTGTCTTGTTTCTCCTGTTCTTCCTGTGCCATTGCCAGGCTGATGCGCTGTCGCTCCAGATCCACGTCGAGAACCCTGACCATAACCTGCTGCCGGAGTGATAGCACCTGAGTGGGATCCTTGATAAACTTTCCGGGAGATATTTTAGAGACATGTACAAGTCCTTTCGTATGGATACCTATATCGACAAATGCTCCAAAGTTGGTTATGTTATTGATTATTCCAGGCAATACCATTCCGGGCTTGACATCATCGATAGAATTGACCTCACTTGAAAAACTAAACTTTTTAAGCGGACCGCGCGGGTCTCGTCCCGGCTTTTCAAGCTCCTTTATTATATCGGTCAGTGTAGGGAGTCCTATTGTTTCAGTGACATATCGGTTCAAATCGATTTTCGAACGCAGTTCGGCCGATTTCATAAGCTCTTGCACAGTACACTCCAGATCCTTTGCCATACGCTCCACTATCGGGTAGCTTTCAGGGTGGACAGCCGAGTTGTCGAGTGGCTGGCTGCTGCCCGGCACCCGTAAGAATCCGGCTGACTGCTCAAATGCTTTGGGCCCCATTCGGGGTACTTTCATAAGCTCTTTGCGGAATTTGAAGGGACCGTTTTCAGACCTGTAATTCACTATATTTTGAGCCAGTTGCGGTCCCAGTCCGCTTATGTATGTGAGCAGATGCTTGCTGGCCGTATTTACGTTTACCCCCACACGGTTCACGCAGCTCACCACCGTATGGTCAAGCGCGCGTTTCAGCTCGGTCTGGTTTACATCCTTCTGATATTGCCCAACACCTATTGACGACGGGTCAATCTTCACCAGTTCGGCAAGCGGGTCCATAAGTCTTCGGCCTATAGAGACGGCGCCGCGCACGGTCACGTCATAATCGGGAAACTCCTCACGGGCAATCTTCGATGCCGAATAGATTGAAGCGCCATCTTCATTCACGCTGAACACCTGCACGCTCTTTGGCAGATTCAACCGCTCGACAAACTCCATCGTCTCACGGCCGGCCGTGCCGTCGCCTATGGCAATGGCCTCTATACGATACTGTTCTGTAAGTGTCCTTATTTTGGCCGCCGCTTGCCTGTATTCGCTATGGGGCGGGTGGGGGTATATCGTCTCGTTATGGAGCAGGTCACCTTCGGGACCCAGGCAGACAGTCTTGCATCCCGTACGAAATCCGGGATCGATAGCCAGAACAGCCTTCTGACCTAATGGCGAGGCCAAAAGCATCTGTTCCAGGTTACGTGCAAAAATTCTGATGGCTTCGGTATCGGCAGCCGCTTTCGATTCGGCGGCAAACTCATTCTCTATCGACGGCTGGAGCAGACGGTAATAGGAATCAGATACCGCCTCGCCGACCAGTTCCGATGTCCCTCCCTTACCCTTAACGTAAGAACGTGCCAGCGCATCCGATGCCTTCTCGTCATCAACCTCAATGGATACCCTCAGAAAGCCTTCGGCCTCACCGCGACGCATGGCAAGCAGACGGTGTGATGCACATCGCTTCAAAGGCTCGTTGAATTCAAACCAGTCGCGATATTTCTGGCCCTCCGCCTCTTTGCCTCGTACCAAACGGCTGTAAATTTGTGCTCCGCGACGATAAAAGCTCCGTATCAGATTACGTGAACTCTCTTCAAGCGAAACCTGCTCGGCTATAATATCCATAGCTCCTTGCAGCGCATCATCAATATTTTCTACGCCTTTCTCCTTATCTATATACTTTCCGGCCTCCTGTTCCGCCGATACATTCCTGTCCTGTTTCATAAGGAATTCGGCCAACGGCTCAAGACCTCTCTCACGGGCGGCATCGGCGCGGGTTTTGCGACGTGGCTTGTACGGAGCATAAATATCCTCCAACTCGGTAGCGTTCCAACAATGCTCTATCCGCTCTTTCAGTTCCGGCGTAAGCTTCTCTTGANNGTATTGTCTCTTTACGTTTGGCCAAAGCCTCCAGACGCTCCAAAGCATCGTAAATTTCGGTGATTTGCGTCTCATCCAGTCCGCCGGTCGACTCTTTCCGGTAGCGGCTTATAAATGGGATTGTGGCGCCGCCTTCCAGCAGTTTGAGAGTGTTCTCTACCTGATGCGCCTTAATTCCGGTTTGGTTTACTATTATCGTAATAAATTCACTATTCATAATTCCGAGGGATATTTTGTTCTCCTGTTTTATGCAAAAATAGCAAAAACATCCGGCAGCCGTTCATGTTGAAAAATAAATCGGCATGTTTTTTGACAAATGTAACAGCGTTTCTTATCTTTGTCATTGAAGTTTCAAAATGAAACTTTACTAATAAATACCTTGAAGAACACTCTTCAAATATTGACAAATTAAAATCATTCATAGTATGGCTAAAAAAGAGAATGAAGGTGGGTCAGGCCTCCGGGATGCGGCTCTAAGCGAAAAGCTTAAAGCTCTGCAGGCTGCAACTGACAAAATTGAAAAGAGTTTTGGAAAAGGCTCCATAATGAAGCTCGGTGACGAAAGCATTGAAAATGTCGAGGTCATCTCCACCGGTTCCATAGGGCTGAATATAGCTCTGGGTGTGGGCGGTTATCCGCGCGGCCGGGTAGTAGAGATCTATGGACCGGAGTCCAGCGGCAAAACCACGCTGGCTATCCATGCCATTGCAGAGGCTCAGAAGAACGGCGGTATAGCCGCTTTCATCGATGCCGAACATGCTTTTGACCGTTTTTACGCTTCAAAGCTCGGAGTTGATATTGAAAATCTGTGGATATCACAGCCCGATAACGGTGAACAGGCTCTGGAGATAACCGAGCAGCTTATCCGCTCCAGCGCTATCGACATCATCGTTATTGACAGTGTCGCCGCCCTCACACCTAAAGCCGAGATTGAGGGCGATATGGGTGACAGCAAGGTGGGCTTGCAGGCCCGTCTTATGAGCCAGGCTCTGCGTAAGCTCACATCGGCCATAAACAAGACCAACACCACCTGTATATTCATCAACCAACTGCGTGAAAAGATAGGCATAATGTTCGGTAACCCTGAGGTCACTACAGGCGGCAATGCTCTGAAGTTCTATTCATCGATCCGTCTTGACATACGCCGTATATCACAGCTCAAAGACGGAGACAACGTGATTGGTAACCAGGTACGTGTCAAAGTGGTAAAGAATAAGGTGGCGCCGCCTTTCCGTAAGGCCGAGTTCGACATCATGTTCGGTGAGGGCATCTCCAAGAGCGGTGAAATAGTTGATCTGGGCGTTGAGTACGGCATAATTAAAAAGAGCGGTTCCTGGTTCAGCTACGGCGACACCCGTCTTGCGCAGGGTCGTGATGCAGTCAAGCAGCTTATTCAGGACAACCCTGAACTGGCCGAAGAGCTGGAAAACAAAATCGTTGCAGCCATTACAGGCGATGGTCATGAGACCGGGCCGGACGGTTCCGCAAACGGTTGATTCTTCGAACAAGTGATCCTGTGAATGATTGATTTCATGAACAATCTGTTCTACGGATAAGTTGACTTCGCGAAAACCCGATTCGACGAATAATCGCTTAAAATGACAGTTTTACGGGGGATGGCAGAGATGTCATCCCCTTTTTTATGCCAAAAAGTCAGTACCGGCATTTGACATAGTTTACTTTGCGACTTGGCACTACATTTGCTTTTATTAAGGTGACAATGAATTTATACATTGAATTATTAGTGATGCGATAAATNNCAATGAATTTATACATTGAATATAAACTTGAGTATTAATAAAAATAAATATTAACAATGGGAAAGATAATAGGAATTGATCTTGGAACCACCAACTCGTGCGTTTCAGTTTTTGAAGGTAATGAACCTGTAGTTATAGTCAACAGTGAGGGTAAGCGTACCACTCCGTCAATCGTTGCATTCGTTGACGGCGGCGAGCGCAAGGTAGGCGATCCTGCCAAGCGTCAGGCTATAACCAATCCGCAGCGTACCGTCTTCTCAATCAAGCGCTTCATGGGTGAGAATTGGGATCAGGTACAGAAAGAGGTTGCGCGTGTTCCTTACAAAGTAGTTAAAGGCGAAAACAACATGCCGCGTGTCGATATAGACGGCCGTCTCTACACCGCTCAGGAGATATCGGCTATGATACTTCAGAAGATGAAAAAGACCGCAGAAGACTATCTGGGTCAAGAAGTCACTGAGGCAGTCATAACCGTACCCGCATATTTCAGCGACTCACAGCGTCAGGCCACAAAAGAGGCCGGTCAGATTGCAGGTCTNNGAAGTCAAGCGTATTGTGAACGAGCCTACAGCGGCCGCTCTTGCATATGGAATCGACAAGGCCAACAAGGATATGAAGATTGCAGTATTTGACCTTGGCGGAGGTACATTCGATATCTCGATACTGGAATTCGGCGGCGGCGTATTCGAGGTGCTCTCAACAAATGGCGACACCCACCTTGGCGGCGACGANNTGGCTGGTCGAGGAGTTTAAGAAAGATGAGGATGTCGATCTGACAGTTGACCCAATGGCTATGCAGCGTCTTAAGGAGGCAGCCGAGAAGGCCAAGATTGAACTCTCATCGGCCACCAGCACCGAAATAAACCTGCCCTATATCATGCCCGTAGCAGGTATCCCGCGTCACCTCGTCAAGACACTGACACGTGCCAAGTTCGAGCAGTTGGCAAGCGGCCTTATCCAGGCCTGTATAGAGCCTTGCCGTAAGGCTATGAGCGATGC
>DDLZ01000096.1:0-248 GCA_002340405.1 Bacteroidales bacterium UBA2559 | reverse complement strand
TTGAGACAATGGGAGGCGTTATGACCAAGCTGATCGAGGCCAACACCACTATACCGTGTAAGAAGAGTGAGATATTCTCAACCGCTGCCGATAACCAGACAGCCGTAACCATACATGTGCTGCAGGGTGAACGTCCCATGGCCAGTCAGAACAAGTCAATCGGACAGTTCAATCTGGAAGGCATTGCTCCTGCACGCCGAGGTGTTCCGCAGATTGAAGTCACATTCGATATCGATGCCAACGGTATC
>DDLZ01000029.1 GCA_002340405.1 Bacteroidales bacterium UBA2559 | reverse complement strand
CCCATGCGCTTTCCAATTTTCTAAAGTATTTTGCTTGGTTTACTTGACATTTTTGCCGGTTTTCTTATTTAACAGTTCAGTTTCCTACTGATAATCAATAAAATTTTTTATTAAAAAATATCAAAAGGCTTTTGAGTTTTTTCTCCTTTTTTTATCTTTGGAATAATTTATTGGGTAAATAGGCTTTCATACTTCTTTTCCATTTATTTGCAAGCCTCTGAAAGTCAGTCGATTTCAATTGTATTTATTTACCTTGATTCAACAGACATTCTATTTTACAACACTTAAGAAAATGACTATGAGTAATAAACTTAAGACCTATACATTACACAATTACAAAACAATTCCGCAAATTTCGCTTCTATCGGATGAAATGATTGAGGCAATCGAAGTTGTCGGGCATGTGCTGCCTTTTAAGACAAACAATTATGTTATAGACAAGCTTATAGATTGGTCGCAAATAGAGACTGACCCGATGTTTACACTCACATTTCCGCGAAAAGAGATGCTTCAAAAAAGACATTATAATGCGGTAAAGAAGCTGTTAGACCGGGGTGCGGATCAGGCTGCATTAGGTAAAAAGATAGAGGAAATCCGCATGGAGTTGAATCCGAATCCGGCAGGACAGGAACATAATGTGCCAGAAATGGATGGCATTAAATTAAAAGGCATTCAGCACAAATATCCCGAGACAATTCTCTTCTTTCCGAGTCAGGGGCAGACCTGTCATGCCTACTGTTCATTCTGTTTCCGGTGGCCGCAATTTGGCGGGATGCCCGATATGAAATTTGCGATGAATGAAGCGGATCTTCTTGCCCGATATCTGCTTAAAAATGAAAAAGTGACAGACGTGCTTTTTACAGGGGGCGATCCTTTGACCATGAGCACACGCATACTCTCATCATACATAAACGTCTTATTACAGCCCGAATTCAAAAACATTCATTCCATACGCATCGGAACCAAAGCGCTGAGTTATTGGCCCTATCGCTTTACAACCGATAAGGATAGCGACGAACTGCTCAAATTGTTTGAGAAAGTGGTTAAAGCCGGCAAAAACATGGCTATTCAGGCTCATTTCAACCATCCGGCCGAGCTGAAAACCGATGAGGTCATGCAGGCAATAAAGAAGATTCGGGCTACGGGGGCGCAAATCCGAACACAGTCACCCGTATTAAAAAATATTAACGACAAACCCGAAATATGGGCCGAGATGTGGAGGAAACAGGTGGACTTGGGTTGCATACCCTACTATATGTTTGTGGCACGCGATACCGGATCAAAGCGATACTTTGAACTCCCCTTAGATAAATGCTGGAACGTTTTCCGAAGGGCATACAGACAGGTAAGCGGACTTTGCCGAACCGTAAGAGGTCCAAGCATGAGTTGCGAGCCCGGTAAAGTTCAGGTGCTAGGTGTTCAGGAGGTTCAGGGCGAAAAAGTATATGTACTCCGATTCTTGCAGGGCAGAGATCCGAAATGGGTAGATGTTCCATTCTTTGCAAAGTATGACCCGAAAGCAACATGGTTTGACCAGTTAGAACCTGCATTCGGAAAAGAAAGATTCTTTTTTGAAGAAGATGAACAAAGCGATCTGATATAAACTAAATTTTATTTGAATAGAAGTGGGCGTGTACGCAAAATCATTTAAGATTATGACGTAACACGCCCACATTTTTGTACGGCAGTGATCTGTTCTATCTGCTTATCACGCTCGTTTATTCTGCTCGGGTCGGTTGTACGTTTCTAACGTCCGGTAGTCTTTCCCCGGTTAGTCTTGGGTGGCAGCCTCCAGTTTCTTGCGAAGGAGGAACATGATCAAACCTGCTGTTACGCAGAGCGCTATCAGGATGCCCCAGTTAGCCATGAGCGAAATCTTGTTCCACAGGGCCGACGGAATTCGGCTCAGGTAGTTGCCTATTGCGCTGGCGGCAAACCATCCGCCCATCATGAGACCCTTGTATTTGGGAGGAGCCACTTTACTTACAAAACTAATACCCATAGGACTGAGCAGCAACTCGGCCACAGTGAGTGTGAAGTAGGTGCCTATGAGCCAGTTGGGATTAAGTATGCTCTGGGCTGAATCACCCAGATCCTTGGGCGATGTAAGGCCGGCCGAGGCAACCGTTATAACGGCAAACCCGACACCTGCCAACATCATTCCCATACCGATCTTGACGGGGGCCGACGGCTCTTTGCCCTTTTTGGCCAGAGCGCCGAATGAGACGACCGATATCGGTGTCAGGGCCACCACGAAGAAGGGGTTGAACTGCTGGAAGTCCGATGTCGTGGCATTGAACGATGCAGGCATTTTCATATAGAAAGCGATAGCGCCGGCCCAAAGAGCGAGTGTGGCTATAGCGGTTATGAGGCGTGACTTTTTGGTCTCGCTCTGGAACATGCCGAACAATGTGTAAACCGATACGGCAATCAGAGCCAGTGACCAAATGTTGAACCAAATACGGTTTATACCGGTTATTCCGTTAAGTTTGGTGTACTTATCGGCAAAGAATGTCAGAGCCGAACCGTTTTGGTGGAATGCCATCCAGAAAAATATTACAACGGCAAACACAAGCAGCAGGGCCACGATGCGGGCTTTGGTCTGCTCGGGTGTAAGTTCCTGTATATGTATGTCTTTGGCCTTGGCCTGCTTTGTGTTGACATCGGCATGCTTGAACCATGGACGGCAAAAGAAATATATCAGGAGTGATATTACGAGTGATACGCAGGCTACATAGAAGCACAAACGGTAACCTTCGGCAAGCGACTGGAGATATGCGCCTGACTGCGCGCCGAACTCCACGGTAGCATTGTCAATCGGTACAAAGTAGTATCCTGCTTTTTCAATGTGTGGATTATATAGAGCTTTGGCCATGGCAGGAGCAAACATCGCACCTAAATTTATAGCCATATAGAAGAGACTGAAGGCAGCATCGCGTTTGCTGGAATATTTAGGTTCATCATACAGATTACCTACCAGTACCTGCAGATTGCCCTTGAACAGGCCGGTTCCTATTGCAATCAGACCAAGTCCGATAAACATTGTCCATTTGTCAACCACCCGGGTGGCCATAGGAACAGCCAGTGCCAGATAACCGAAAATCATGACGAATGCGCCTATGGTGACACATTTTCCATAACCAATCCTGTCGGCGATCATACCACCTATAAGCGGCATGAAATAGACTCCGGCAAGAAAAATAGCATACACTTGTCCGGCCATATTCTCGTCCCAGCCAAACTTTGCCCTCATATAGAGGGTAAAGATTGCCAGCATCGTGTAATAGCCGAACCTTTCACCTGTGTTGGCAAGAGCCAATGCAAACAGGCCTTTAGGTTGTCCTTTAAACATGAGTTGATTTATAGATTAGTAAAAGTAATTTTAATTAAACCGCTAATTTAGTGTTTCTTGAAAAAATGACCAAATAGTAAGGCATAAAAGCTACGCTTCAGATATATACCGTTATGAATGGTTTGCGGAAATCATTGCTATACTCTAAAAACGCTGTTTTATTGCTTGAT
>DDLZ01000092.1:366-2573 GCA_002340405.1 Bacteroidales bacterium UBA2559 | reverse complement strand
ATTTTGATAAATTCGGCGCTGAGTGATGCTGCATAAGGGACAATCATAATAGCCAACACCAGCGAGGCGGTCAGAATACCGGAGCCTTGCGGAGAGATATTGAGGGCTATGATTACGGGGCGCAAGGTGTAGAAGCCCCAAAGTCCGTATATAATGGATGGAATGCCTGCCAACAGATCGGTAACAGTACTCAATACGGCTGCAACCCGTGTGCCTTTGAAGTATTCTCCGACAAAAAAAGCAACGGGCAGTGAAAAGGGAATACAAAACAACAGAGCCAACAGTGTGGTCAACAGCGTACCTGTAATAAAAGGCAGTGCGCCATACTGTTCGGCTCCTTCGGTATAGCTCCATTCCGATGAGGTGATAAATCGGAAGAATCCAAAATGCTCGAATGCATCATACGCATCAGTTATGAGGGCGTATAGTACACCCCCACACACTACCGGTATTGTTACTGCAGCTATAAATAGTATCGCTCTATACAGCTTGTCATTCATGGAGCTATATCAATCCTCTTTTAGTATTGGTACTCCGTCATAAGTGACGGTTTCCAAGTTTGTCATACTCAACTCCTTTGCTTTTGCAGGAAGTGGCGCATAGTGTACCTCCGAAGTGATAGCCTGTGCGTCATCGGAAAGGATATACTTCATCAATTCAACTGTCGCAACAGCCTGCTCCCTGCTGCGGTCGGAATAGTTCTGCTCCTTAAAGATAACCAACCAGGTGAAGCAACTGATAGGATAAGCGCCTGCAGCATCGGCATTGGTAATTGATGTACGGGTATCGTCAGGAATTGCACCCGACGCCGAAGCCGAAATAGAGGCGGCTGTAGGCTCAACGAGTTCTCCACGAAGATTCCTGACCTTTGCATACGGTATTTTCTGTGCAAAAGCATACTCCGAACCTATGTAACCTATTGCATTTTTAGTCTGAGAAATTATACCTGCTACACCCGGATTACCTTTTGCAGCTTGTCCCGCAGGGAAATTTACAGATTTTCCTGCTCCATATTTCGACGCCCACATAGGACTGACCTTTGTAAGATAATCGGTGAAGACGAATGTCGTACCCGAACCGTCCGAGCGGAACACAGGGATAATCGCCGCCGAGGGAAGATTTACACCGGGGTTCATCTCTACCAAACGGGAATCGTTCCACATCTTTACTTCGCCGGCAAAAATATCGGCAATGAGTTCGCCTGAAAGGTTCAAATTGCTCACACCATCAAGGTTATAAGCCAAAACCACGGCTCCCATACAGGTAGGGATGTGGATTACAGGCTCCATAGCTGACATCTCTGTGTCGGTAAGGAAAGCATCGGTTCCCGCAAAATCCACAATCTTGTCAGTCAAGTTGCGAATACCGCCGCCCGAACCAATTCCGCCGTATGCTACGATATCGCCGTTCGATTCGGAAAATTGTTCAAATACTACATTGTAGAATGGAAGTGGAAATGTGGCGCCTGCGCCTGAAAGTTCCTGTGCTTTGCGATTGCCTGTCTTTGCACCGCAAGATGCAACTAAAAAGACAAGCATAAGTGTCATAATTAACGACAAAATCTTTTTCATATTTTTACAAATTAATGTTTATATACTCTACATTAAAATATTAAAATTATTAGAGGCCAAAACAACAGCTTACATAGGCAGAGTAACTATTGTCTGCTCCATCAGCCTTAGGCATGGTCATTCTAAAGTTGGGAGCAACTTTTACATATTTGCCAAGTTTAAACTGCGCTCCAAGAATTACGGCCGATTCGTCTTCTGCTATATTCCAATCATCCTTCGAAGAGAGATTATCATAACGACCGAAAACTTCGGTGTTCTCTGGCAGTTTAACAGTTGCATAAACCGAGTAGCCGAATTGGTCGGCATCCCTGTTATATGAGGCATTCAGCATATTATTATATTCGGCGCCGATTGAAAAAAAATCGGCTCTGTAACCTACAAAAACGGCCATATTGATAACGTTTTCTTTATCATCCAAGCCGCTCTCATTCACAGCTCCGTACAAGCGGAGATGGAAGCCTTTGAAGGGTGTGAGTGTTACACCCAAACCATAGTTAAGGCCATTACTCTTTTGAACCTTCTTATAGCCCTCGCCATTCACAATGATTGCATCGGCTGAAAACCGGTCGGCAAACTTGTAGGCAAGCGAAATACCCAAATCGGCACTGTAGCCAAAATTGTACCTATCCTGAAATG
>DDLZ01000092.1:0-206 GCA_002340405.1 Bacteroidales bacterium UBA2559 | reverse complement strand
CAAGATCATACTCGTAGCCCAAATAGCTGCGCTCCAAGTAAAAAGCGCGAGTATCATTTTGTTCGAAAAGACCGGTGTTAAAGTTGGCGAACATCTGTATAATTGCTTTGCCTGTCGGCTCTGCTGATTTGGCATCCTGTGCCTTTGATGTAAGACAGATACAGGCCAAAAGGCCTGTCAAGACTATTGTTTTGTCTGTCATTGAT
>DDLZ01000140.1 GCA_002340405.1 Bacteroidales bacterium UBA2559 | reverse complement strand
GGGGTCAGATGGTTGATGTCGATTGACAGGATCTGGTCGCGTATCTGTTCCAGTACGGGATCATCGAGCTGGAAGAAACTCATCTGAAAACCTTCGCGGTTCTGGCCGGTCTTCACGCCGGGACGCGATATGCTTTTACCGCTACCGCTCCCTTCCATCTCTTTTAGAATGGTTTCGGCCCGTCTTACTATACTGGGGGGCATGCCGGCCATCTCGGCTACATGGATACCGAATGAGTGTTCGCTGCCGCCGGGTACCAGCTTGCGCAGGAAGAGCACTTTGCCATCCTCCTCCCGAACCGAGACGTTGAAGTTGCGTATGCGGGAGAAAGAGCGGGCCATCTCGTTCAGCTCATGATAATGGGTGGCGAAAAGAGTGCGGGCACGGGCTGTGGGATGCTCATGTATATACTCTACGATAGCCCAGGCAATGGAGATGCCATCGTATGTGGAGGTGCCGCGTCCAAGCTCATCGAACAGGATCAGACTGCGGGGAGTGACGTTGTTCAGTATGTTGGACGCCTCAATCATCTCCACCATAAAGGTCGATTCGCCTGCCGATATGTTGTCGCTGGCGCCCACGCGGGTAAAGATACGGTCCACCACACCTATCCTGGCACTCTCGGCCGGCACGTAACAGCCCATCTGAGCGAGCAGGGTGATGAGTGCGGTCTGCCGGAGCAGGGCGGATTTACCGGCCATATTGGGACCGGTTATGATGAGTATCTGTTGATTGTCGCTGTCTATCAGCACATTGTTCGAAATGTAGCTGTCGCCCGGTGGCATCTGGGTCTCAATAACCGGATGACGTCCCTCGCGTATGTCTATTATGTAACTGTCGTCTATTACAGGACGTATATACTTACGCTCACGGGCTACCGAGGCGAATGAGAGCAGACAGTCCAGACGGCTCAGCAGTGTGGCATCCTTCTGAATGGCAGGCACATATTTTACGATTGACTGTGCCAGCTCGCCAAATATACGGTTCTCCAGCGCAAGGATCTTCTCTTCTGCTCCCAAGATCTTCTCTTCGTAATCCTTGAGCTCCGGGGTGATGTAACGCTCGGCATTGACCAGAGTCTGTTTGCGTATCCATGTTTCCGGCACCTTGTCCTTAAAGGTGTTGCGCACCTCCAGATAGTAGCCGAAGACATTGTTGTAGGCTATCTTGAGGCTTGTAATGCCGGTGAGTTCGGACTCCCGCTGCTGAATCTGCATAAGGCGGTCCTTGCCTCTGTATGCGAGATTGCGCAGCTCATCAAGCTCAGCATCAACGCCGTCGGCAATCACCCCGCCCTTACTCACCAGCATGGG
Organism: Bacteroidales bacterium UBA2559; assembly: GCA_002340405.1. Lineage (GTDB taxonomy): Bacteria > Bacteroidota > Bacteroidia > Bacteroidales > Bacteroidaceae > Colenecus. Next base: position 5,143 of record DDLZ01000140.1, on the reverse strand, counting down.
AGTGTCCGGACGCAGGGTTTTCAGGATATTCTCACGAAGCTCCGGGCAGACGTCCATGCCGTCTCCCATCTTTTGCAACTGCGGGCTATCCGACTCCATACATGTCTGCTTGATGGGCTCCAGCAGTCTAAGAGCCTGTCCCAGTGCCAACACCTCGCGCGGATTGATACGACCTGCCGCAGCTTTGGAGATCAGACGTTCCAGATCACCCATACGCTGCAACGAATCGGCAAGCGCTTCACCCGTATGCGGATAACGGAGCAGATAGTCCACCACATCAAAACGGCGGTTAATTTTGGCGATGTCCTTTAGGGGAAAGAGCATCCAGCGACGCAGCAGGCGCGCTCCCATAGGCGAGCAGGTGCGGTCTATGACCTCAAGCAGGGATGTGCCGTCTTCGTTGTTGGCCGAAATTAACTCCAGATTGCGTACAGTGAACTTGTCTAACCGCATATTGCGCTCATCATCTATCATCTTGATGGACGATATGTGACTTGTGTTGTTGTGCATGGTCTGGGCAAGATACTCCAGTATGGCACCGGCAGCCACCTTGCCGTTGTGCAGATGATCTACGCCAAATCCTTTAAGATTGGGCACCTTGAAATGGCGGTTGAGCTGTTCTCGTGCAAAATCTTCGGTAAAGACCCAGTCGTCAAGCTCATGCAGGTAGTATCGGGAGCCTAACGACTGTTCGAACTGCTGACGGCGGCCCCGTTCTATCAGCACCTCTTTGGGTGCAAAGTTGGAGAGCAGTTTGTCTATATGGTCAGCCGGTCCTTCGGCTATCAGGTACTCGCCGGTTGATATATCCAGGAATGAGAGTCCCCATGCCCCCTTGCCGAAATGTACTGCCGCAAGAAAATTGTTCTCCTTATTTTGGAGCACATTGTCACTCATGGTAACACCGGGGGTGACAAGCTCGGTTATGCCCCGTTTGACAAGCTTCTTGGTCGTTTTGGGGTCTTCAAGCTGATTGCAGATGGCAACGCGGCGACCGGCACGTATTAGTTTGGGCAGATACGTGTCAAGCGCATGATGGGGGAATCCGGCCATCTCAAGCATCTGCGCTTCATTCTTGCCGTTATTGCGGCGTGTAAGGGTTATTCCCAGGATCTTGCTGGCCTCCACCGCATCCTGAGCGTAGGTTTCATAGAAATCGCCGCACTGGAACAGAAGTATTGCATCAGGGTGTTTATCCTTGAGCTTGTAGAACTGTCTCATCATGGGCGTATCAACGCGTTTAGTCTGTGCCATCTCTTTTGGTATGAAAAGGTTATCTTACACGTTTCCTGAACAGGAACAGGTTTACAACCGTAAACAGTACAACCAGTATGCCCAATGTGATCAGGGTGGCGCTTAAATTTTTTGGAGCGAATCCTAAAAGCAGCAGAATGGGGAACCCCATTATCATGGCCGGAATATTCTGAAGTACCAGATTGTTGGCCGCAGGAGTCTCGTATCGGGGGTCAATCTCACGCAGAAGTATCATGCCGTTGCTGGCAGTGCCGGTCAGCATTCCGAACATAGAGAAAAACCCCTCATAACCGTAACCGGGGTATATCCTCATAGATACCTTCTTCACATAGTAGAATGTCGCAATTGCTCCGGCTATGCAGAGTAATGTAAGAGGCAGCCATATAGAGCGAAGATTTTCAAAACAGATTGCAGCGGTACCGGCTACTATCATCAGGTCGAAGGCGGTACCGCCCACACGGTTCAAAAGGTACTCATTCAGATATTCGCGATGCATTAGCCCTTTTTTACGCAGAGACCTTATAAACACCCTTACAAGTGAGGCGAACAGTATTCCCCAGAAGAAGTTGAATCCGTAAACGAGCGGTTTGACTGTTTTTTCACCGAAATCGCCAAGTTCAAGACGTCCGATAAAGGACATGAACAGATACACGAAGAAATAGGTCATAAAGACAATGCTTATAACGATGGTCAGCTTGTCAACCGATTCGGAATGCGGAAGCTCATTGCCCTGATCATAATCGTACAGTGTGTAACGGGTGTCCGTCTCCTGTTCCTTTAATGTCAGTCTGTTTTTGTGGGCAAGTATATTCATATAGATTACACCGACTATGCTGCCTATCAGAAATCCTATAGCTGCAATTGATAGTCCGAAATCTATACCCTGGAAATTTATTCCCTGCTCTGCTGCTACCGACTGATATATGGTGCCGAAGTTCAATGCCTGACCCGGTCCCTGCCCATATCCCATGGGAAGCATAAGACCTCCTGCATAAAAAATGTCGCGCCCTGCTTCGGGATTGCGCCAGAACAGATACATAGGCACTGTTATCAAAAGTCCTACTATTCCCTGTATGATATATGTGCCTACCGTCAGTGTGCCGGTCTCAACAACCGTGCGCGTATTGCTGCGGTTTGACACCTTGGTCGGTCTGAGAGACATTGATATGAAGCCCAGGGCAAGGGCATGATAGGTCATAGTCTCCATGAACCTTTTATCAATGATGTCGTTGAATTTTGGCCAGAACTTAAACAGCAGTATGATCAGACCGCCCAGCAGAGCCGTAGGAATGAGGCTGCGGCGCAGAAATCGCACTTTACGGCGCAGAGTATTGCCTGCCAGCACCGCCAACAAAACCACAAAAACCTGTATAAGCGTACTCCACACCTCCGGCGCGGCAAACGATTTAACCGCTATCCCGCTTGATGAAAGATACATGACAATCTCTTTTCAATAATCCTTTCAAAGATAGGAATTGCCCTATATTTTCACAAATATTTGCCGTAATTACTTTTTAATTACGCAGTAAGGATGTTCCTGTTTCTCCCAAACAGGTCCGATGACTGTCAGATTTCGCGTTTGCCGGATCTGGCGTTTGCCGGATCCCGTGTTTGTCAGATGCCGAATGCCTCTTTTATCCGGTCAACATAGTCCAGCTTTTCCCAGGTGAAGAGTTCAACCTGAATGGTGCGGGCAGGCATGTAGTTTGACCTGAATACCTTTGTTACAGTTTCAGGGGTGCGGCCCATATGTCCGTATGCGGCTGTCTCGCTGTATATGGGACTCCGTAATTTAAGACGTTTCTCTATGGCGTAGGGACGCATGTCAAAGAGTCGGTTCACCTTTTTGGCAATTTGGGAATCGGTCATCTCAACATGCGCCGTGCCGAAGGTGTTTACGAATATATTTATGGGTTCGGCTACGCCTATGGCGTATGACACCTGTACCAGAACCTCGTCGGCTACACCGGCGGCTACCAGATTTTTGGCAATGTGGCGTGTGGCGTAGGCTGCACTGCGGTCCACCTTGGAGGGGTCTTTGCCGCTGAAGGCTCCGCCGCCGTGACCTCCCTTGCCCCCGTAGGTGTCGACAATTATTTTACGGCCGGTAAGACCGGTATCGCCGTGCGGACCGCCAATCACGAATTTGCCGGTGGGATTGACAAAATATTTGATTTCATCGTTGAAAAGGGATTTCACCTTCTCCGAACTTATGCTTTCAACCACCCGTGGTATAAGTATCTCCTTTACATCGGACTCAATCTTTTCGAGCATGTTGCGGTCAGCTTCAAGCTGCGCCTGCTCCGAGGAATCCGCGGGAGCTATGAACTCGTCGTGCTGGGTGGATACAACTATGGTATCTATGCGACAGGGTCTGCCTTCATCGTTGTATTCAACCGTAACCTGACTCTTGGCATCGGGACGCAGGTAGGTCATTGTTTTCCCTTCGCGGCGGATGTCGGCAAGTACCTGCATGATCCTGTGGGCAAGCGCCAGCGATACGGGCAGGTATTCGTCGGTCTCGTTTGTGGCGTAACCGAACATCATGCCCTGATCTCCGGCTCCCTGTTCATCGGGGTTTTTCCGGTCCACACCGCGGTTTATGTCGGCACTCTGTTCATGTATTGCGCTGAAGACTCCGCATGAGTCTCCGTCAAACTTATACTCGGAACGGGTATATCCTATACGGTTGATCACATTGCGGGCTATCTCCTGAAGGTCCACATAAACCCGGGATTTGACCTCGCCTGCAAGCACCACCTGACCGGTGGTGACAAGAGTTTCGCAAGCAACCTTTGAATCGGGGTCAAAGGCAAGAAATTCATCGACTACAGCATCGGAAATCTGGTCCGCTACTTTGTCAGGGTGTCCCTCGGACACCGATTCGGATGTAAATAAGTATGCCATATAATAAAAAAATAAGTCCCACTGTCAATTTGGACAATGGGGCCACAACCTATATATGCAAAGTGTCATGAAGCGTGACTTTTAGCATTTTTTTATGTGGTTGCAAGCTGTCGGGAGCAAATCGCTCTCAAATCTTTCCACATTATCCGTTGCAAAGTTATATATTATTTGCAAACCGGTGCTGTTTTTTTTTGTTTTTATCTGAAAAAAGTTCCTGCTTTCTTCTGCAAAACAGCGTTTACCGATAGAATTTACCGGCAAAGCAGAATAGTACTGTAAAAAAAGCCCACTATTTATTATGGTATTAATAATTGTAATATATTTGCAATAATCAAGGATAGAGATTACACTTTTTGGGATACTACCCAATAAAGGCTGATTATGTCAATTACCAAATGTAAAAACGAAGAAGATCTTCTTCGAGTGAAGGTTTATCTTGGCTCAGATTATTTAAAAGTCCCGTACTTATATACTAACTTATATAAATATGGGACCGGAAATACAAATGTCGAGGTATGGTTTGATATTAATGAAGAACAGATGAGAGGGATATATTTGAGGTATTTTAATTGCCTGCATTTTTACACAAAAGAGACAGATTACTCTCAAAAGTCATTTCTTGAATTTACCGGGCAGATCAATCCGGAAGTAATAATGACAGAGGCTGCATTTGGCGGGCGAATACGGCCTTTTACAAAATCATATTCATTGACTCGTGAATATTCCATTCGGTGTGATCCGGACAGAGCTGAATATTCCAATCTTGCCGGTTATGCAGTCAGGCAGGATATTGAAGAGATTGCAGAGCTCATCATGATGGATAGGATCTATCAGGAAATATATACAGAGGAGAGCTTGTATAACCAATTAATTGAGAGATTTGATGCCGGTTATGGAAAATGCTGTATTATCAGAAGAGATGGGAAAATTGTTGCCAACTATTCAATAAACGGCGAGAATGATACTTAAAAATCTCATTTGA
>DDLZ01000070.1 GCA_002340405.1 Bacteroidales bacterium UBA2559 | reverse complement strand
ATCAACCACAACGTACATTCCCGACTCTTCAAGTCTGTCATAGAAGCTTTGTAACCCAACAATTAGACTATGTTTATTAATTCTTGTATTAAAAGTTAATGTTGACGTTATAGAGTTTTCGTTCGCAAGATAAGGCCTCATATCCCTTAAATCGGGAACTGAATCTCCATGCGTTGCCATATAGTCATTCAAATATGAATCGTTTGTGGCATTTCGATTATGGTGTGTATAAGCAACACTCAAATTGATCTCCGAGTTCGCTTTGATTTTTTTCTCGTAATTGATAGATAATTCATATCTGTCGGTTGTGATATTTTCCGTTCCATCGGTCAGAGGATTGCGGAAATAATCATCAATCATGGTTCCGCCTTCACGGTTTTCAAAAACCGATTTCCCGCGAATTGCAAGTTTATCGTTTTTCATAAATATATCGTTTATGTAGAGACCAAAGCCTGCATTTGTAAGATTTGTCATCACTCTGTCGGAAACGCCATCTTTCTCTCTTACCTCTTTTGCCGTTAAGCCGGGTCCTGTTTCGTCAATTGCACCTTCGGAATAGCGTTGAGCAAAAATATTCAAACCAATATTTCCCTTTTCGTTACGCAATGATGAATTCAGGTCAAACCTGTTAGTCTTGTAATTACCGAATTGAACATCAACCTTAGTTGAAGGGACAAAATCGGGCTCTTTTGTCACAATGTTAATTGCTCCGGCTACAGCCCCGCTACCATATAACGCCGATCCGGCACCCTTTACAACCTCAATTTTATCAACATCAACCGTGCTTAATTGTTGTAAACCGTAAACTCCTGCCAGTCCTGAATAGATTGGTTGTCCGTTAATCAGCACTTGTGTATGCTCGGCACCCAGACCCTGCATACGGACCATAGTGAAATTACAATATTGGCATTGATTTTCCACTCTCACACCCGGAGTACCTTCCAATGCCTGATAAATATTGCCTGCATTTTTATTTTCAATGGCCTTTGCCGAAATTACTTCGGTTCTTACCGGCACATCTTTTAAATAGTGCTCCGTTCTTGTAGCAGTAACAACAACTTGGTCAAGTAATAGAGCATCTTCTTCCAATTCAAAGAATATCTCTACCGCTTTTCCCTTTTCCATTATCACCCCTCTCTCTTCTGCTTTATATCCAAGCGCACTTGCCACTATTATGCACTTGCCGACAGGTATATTTGCAAGTTTGTAATGACCGGTACCGTCGGCAGTTGTACCGATATTTGTACCTTTTACCATTATTGTAGAAAAAGGTATATGTTCTTGAGTTTTTGCTGATTTTACATCGCCAAACAGCATGGCATCGGTTTTTTCTTGTGATTTAACCTGAGCTGTCAATACAAGTCCAAGTATCAGAATGATTGTTTGTTTCATTTTTTTATTATTTTGCTTAAAATTTCAATGCAAAGAAACAAGCAATTTTTCACCCTTACAATCGCTAAAAGTGACGAAAAAAACATGGCTTAATAGCCAAAAGTAGGTATTTTGGATTTAATGTGATATTTATTTAATAACGATGTAACACTCTACTATTGCTACGATTAACTATCAGATAGTCATTGTCTTTACAACCTTTATACTCAATCTGTAAGGTGATGTGACTAATACCGAATTTTTCTTTTAACAACGTCTCCACATCATGGCGAACGGTTTGAGCTTTGCTAAGTGACAAGTCTTGAGAAATATTTAGATGAGCCTCCAGGTGTATATGTTCATCATCCATTTGCCAAATGTGCAGATGATGGATGTTTTCCACTTGTGGTAAAGCTTCCAAACTCTGTTTGATTTCCTGAATATCAATGTGACGGGGTGTTGCCTGCATAAGAATATCGACCGTTTGACGTACAACGTCCCAGGTATGATAAATAATATAAACTCCCACAGCAACGGTTACAAGCGGATCAAGCCAATAAATTTGCCAAACAAGAATGGCAATCCCGCCCGCGATAACGGCTACCGAAGAAAGCGTATCGCCCAACAGGTGCAGATAGGCGGCACGTATATTCAGATTATGCGATTTCTCTTTTTGCAACACCAATACCGAAATCAGATTAGCTATCAATCCAAAAACGGCTACCGATAACATTATTCCGCCTTTAATGGCTTGTGGATTTCTAAAACGCTCGTAGGCTTCCACAAAAAGAAAAAAACAGATAGCGATAAGCACCACAGCGTTGAAGAGAGCCGCCAAAATTTCAGTGCGTTTGTAGCCGAAAGTTTTACGGGCATCAGGTTTTTTATCGGCATGCTTTCCTGCTAAAAAAGCTATGAATATTGCCGAAGTGTCGCCCAAATTGTGTATGGCATCCGAAATAAGTGAAAGACTGTTGGATATAATTCCACCGGCCACTTGCACCAAACTTATCGAAAAGTTGAGCAACGTAACCCACAGCAACTTTTTTCCCCGCACGTTTTCTGCGTGTGTATGATTGTGACGATGCATTTCTCTCTACAGCTTAACTTCGCGTTTGGGATACCAGCCCTTACGTACCCGCTCGCGCTGCTCGAACATTTCGCGAATGCCCCAAAACGACGAAAAGGCAAACACGCCCAACAATACCGACAAAATTTGATGAGTCACGAACAATGAACCGGCCAAACCAAGTAGCCCCATGATAAGAAATACCCACCAAAATCTAACACCAAAATAGTACTCGGCTTTAATTACAAGCGGGTGGAACAGCCCAATAATTAAGAACGAACATACACCCACAACAATACCTGAAAAATTCAATTCTATCATTATTTAAAAATCAAATAGAAAAACTGATTGCTGGAAAGCAAAGATACATACAATACCGCCAACAGCAACACGCTTAACATCCATCTGTTTAAAAGAACAAAAGAGTTTACTGCAAATTTATATCGGCAATATCTACAAGTTTGTTGATTATGGCATAGATGGTCAGTCCGGCCGTAGAGTATATTTGCAGTTTTAAAGTTATGTTGCGGCGATGAGTGGTCACCGTATGGATGGAGAGGAATAACTTGTCGGCTATCTCCTTGTTGGACATGCCACGCGCTACACATTTCAGTATATCTTTTTCACGATCACTAAGCACGTCTATACTGTTGTTATTGCCAGATGCCTCATTTTTAAGCTGTTTGCCGTCCGCCGCCTTCTCCTTTTCCAACTTTATTACCGCCGGAACAAAAAGCTTCTCCTCCACCTCGCTATGTGATATCAGATCATTCTCACAGTTAATAATATCATAGAGAACAGAGTTAAGCATATCATTATTGGGCTGGCGATAATGACGTATGACTATGTCTTTTAGTTCTTTGAGTTTTTGTGAGCTACTGTTATGGGTAGCCAGATATTTTGTTATACTGAAACGTCCTGTGGATTGTCCACTCTGTAGTTTCTCAACGTATGTGAATATGGTGTCGTTCTCATACTTCATATGATTCTGCACCTCCACGGTATAGTCATCATAGAACTTAAGTATGAGAAACGCCACGTCATTCACATCGTTGCAATTCAGGGCCTCGATCAACTTACGGCGTATATTGGGAAGGATGAAGTCACAGAAATAGGTATGAGCACGTTTCAGGTACCCGATCAAGTCTTTTAACGATACTTCGTACCCGCTATATTTCTTTCCACTGATGAGATTTGCTACAGCCAGAAAAGTAGGACAATCTACATTGTTTTCCCTGCATACCTCTTCTATAGTAGAATCACCGAATCCGAAGTGTATTCCAAAACGGCTTATTACCAAAAGCAATAAATTGTTATCATCAATAAGATCCCTCATTTTGTCCTGTCGGACATATTCAATACTCATCCTACCCATTATACTGTCAGATTTTCTGTTTTACAAAGATACAACAACAAGCTCCACCAAGTAATACTTATTTGTTGGTAATTAATATATACTATCACGGGCATGTTGTTCGCATGCCCGTGACAAAATTCCAAAAGTGAATATTCCTTTTTTATTGGAATATTACCGTGCCATACGGTAGATTGCCTCTATATCATCGGCTTTCAGTACCTTGAATTTACCCTGAGGTACGGTATCGCCGCGACTGCACTTACGGACCATCTCCTTGATTTCATCGTCGGTGATCTCACGACCTATCAGCTCTTCTATGTTTATAGGCATACCTATTGAACTGTAGAAATCCTCCATTGCCTCAATACCCCTGAGAGCTGTGCCCTCGGGGTCGGAATAGTCATTTGTCACCCCAAGTACATTGACGGCAAAACGGACAAACCTGCTGACATTGTTCTTATAGACATAACGTGCCCAACTCGGCCATACAGCCGCAAGAGCAGCTCCATGAGTTGCATCGAACAGACCGCTCAACTCGTGTCCGAGTTGATGTGTCGCCCAGTCGCCGGTCAAACCGCAACCGGTAAGACCATTATGGGCAAGGCTGCCGCCCCACATTATCTGAGCACGATAACGATAATTTTCGGGATCCTTTAGTACCTCATATATGCAGTCCATCATAGTGCACATTATCGACTCGGCCACGGCATCGGTAAGCGTCATGTCGTCATCATGTGAAAAATAGCGCTCCATGATGTGCATGATCATATCGGTCACGCCCGCTGAAGTTTGAAAATCAGGCAGAGTGAATGTGCGCTCAGGGTTCATTATGGCAAATTTGGGGCGACTTATGTCATTTGAATAACCCACCTTAATATCGCCATCCTCATTGGTTATCACACTGGATTCACTCATCTCACTTCCGGCAGCCGGAATGGTAAGCACGGTTGCAATCGGCAGACACTCAACGGGAGTATAACGCCCCATATAGATGTCCCAAACCTCGCCGTTATAGAAAACGCCATAACCTATGGCCTTTGCAGAGTCAATCACACTTCCACCCCCTACAGCCAGGATAAAGTCAACCTTCTCCATGCGACACAACTCTATGCCTTCATGAACTTTAGAAAGACGGGGGTTAGGTACAACTCCGCCAAGAGTCACATACTCAATGCCATCTTTTTCAAGCAGTCCCAATATCTTATCAAGCAGTCCCGAGCGACGGGCGCTGCCGCCCCCGTAATGGACCAAAACCTTACTGCCTCCATACTTACGGACGAGGGAGGCAACCTGCTCCTCGGACTCTTTGCCGAATACAACTTCTGTAGGAGCGTAATAATTAAAATCTATCATAATACATTATTACTACTGATGCGATAAT
>DDLZ01000104.1 GCA_002340405.1 Bacteroidales bacterium UBA2559 | reverse complement strand
TCAGATGAAGGAAGCGGTAGAGAAATTCAAAGGCATTCTCACAGACGAAGGCGCTGAGATTGTTAATGAAGAGAACTGGGGCATGCGTAAGCTGGCCTATCCTATCGATAAGAAGTCAACCGGCTTTTATCAGTTTATTGAGTTTAATGCTGAGCCTGAGGTAGTGGACAAATTGGAAGTTAACTTCCGCCGTGACGAGCGTATCATTCGCTTCCTGACTATCAAACAGGACAAGTTTGCAGCAGAGTATGCAGCAAAGAGAAGAAATCTTAGACAATCAACAACAGAGGAGGTATAACTATGGCAGAAAAGAAATCAGAAATCAGATATCTGGCTCCGCAGACAGTAGATGTCAAGAAAAAGAAATATTGCCGTTTTAAGAAAGCCGGTATCAAGTATGTCGATTATAAGGATCCGGAATTCCTAAAGAGATTTCTAAACGAGCAGGGCAAGATTTTGCCGCGCCGTATCACCGGTAATTCGCTGAAGTTCCAGCGTAGAGTAGCTCAGGCTGTAAAAAGAGCTCGTCATCTTGCATTGCTCCCTTACGTAACTGATATGATGAAGTAATCTTTAAAGAAGGAGAGACTATGGAGGTTATACTTAAGGAAGATGTTATCAATCTTGGATACAAGAACGATATAGTGAAGGTTAAGGATGGTTACGGTCGTAACTATTTGATCCCACAGGGAAAGGCGGTAATCGCAACTGAATCGGCTAAGAAGATCATTGCCGAGAATGAGCGTCAGCGTGCTCACAAACTTGCTAAAATTAAGGCCGATTCCGAGACTCTTGCAGAAAAGCTGAATGGTATTGTACTTAACATTACCGCCAAGGCTAATGCGGAAGGCGTTATCTTTGGAGGTGTAGGTGCAGCTCAGATTGCCGAGGCTCTTGCAGCCAAGGGTTTTGAGATAGACCGCAAGATTATTGAGACTGAGACTGTTAAGGCCGTAGGTTCGTATGTAGCTAAAATTAATCTGCATCGTGACGTAAAGGCCGAGATAAGCTTTGAGGTTACAGCAGAATCAGATGAGTAACGGAAATCTGTAAAAAAAGATATTAGAATTGGGAGGATGGCCTGGTATGACCATCCTTCTTTGTTTGAGGATGTTAGAATGAGAAAGGCCATAAACCGCGAAATCCTTAGGTTAGCATTGCCCAGTATCCTTGCCAATATAACCATACCATTGGTGGGAATGGTTGATATTTCAGTGGCCGGACATATGAAGGATACCGGTTCGGCTACACTGATAGGAGGAATTACGATAGGAACAACTCTGTTTGACCTGCTTTACTGGAATTTCGGATTCCTGAGGGCCGGTACCGGAGGGCTTACGGCACAGAGTTTCGGTAAGGGTGACAAGCGTCGCTGTGCCGAAATGCTTTTGCGCGGGCTATATCTGTCGCTTGCCATATCTGCTATTCTGATAGCCATACAGTGGTTGTTCCTCCAGTTTGCCTTTCTTTTTATAGATTGTTCGGTCGATGTCCGCCTCCTGGCCAGCCGTTATTTCAAAATAAGGATCTGGGCCGCTCCTGCTACGCTTGGACTTATGGTTTTTAAGGGCTGGTTTATAGGTATGCAGGATTCGTTCAGCTCTATGGTTGTCGATTTGGTGGTGACCGGCATGAACATAGCGTGCAGCATAATATTGGCTATGGGTATCGGCAGTTGGAGAGGTATGAGATTTGACGGTATCGCCACAGGTACGGTAGTAGCCCAGTATTTTGGCCTTCTGGTTGCTCTGCTGTTTGTGCGATTACGATATATTGAGATAGTCCGGCATATTAAGATAAAGGAGATCCGCTCGGTATTGAAATCATCGGAGAGAAAGGTATTTGCACGCATGAATACCAATCTGGTAGTAAGGTCCGCCTGCTTTATAGCCATCTATATAGGCTATACGGTAATTTCGGCAGCTTACGGTGATCTTATGCTGGCATCGGCATCAATAATGATGAAATTGCTTATGCTCTTTTCATTCTTCACTGACGGATTCGCATATGCGGGCGAGGCTCTGGCAGGTAAATATATAGGTGCACGTGACCGTGAGGGGCTTTCGGCATCGATTAAGTGGGTTTTTGCCTGGAGTGTCTCTATTGCAGTACTCTTTATTGGGGTCTATTATGGTGCAGGCGTGCCTATGTTGCGGCTCTTTACCAAGGATATCGAAGTGGTGGAAGCGTGCAGTCAGTTCCTTCCCTGGCTTATTCTTATGCCGCTGTTCGGAGTGGTTGCATTCACTTGGGACGGAATCTTTATAGGCGCCATGGCTACAAAATTGATCAGAAACACCATGATATGGTCTGTGGTGGCGTTTTTTACAGTATGGAACATCGGCCTTTATCTGTTGAGAAGCAGAGGTTATGATACCGATGTAAACTCCATACATCTGCTTTTGGCTGCTTATTTTTCACATCTTGCGGCACGCTCCATCTATCAGACTATACGTTACAGAAGAGTGCAAATGATTCCGGATTGACGATTATTTGCTAAATTCGCATCATAGTATATTTATGGGGAACGGCAATTTTACACTTGAGGGCAAGAGCGCCTCTTTCTATACTCTGGGATGTAAACTCAACTTTTCGGAGACCTCGACCATTATGCGTCAACTTATCGAAGCCGGTGCACACAAGGCACAAAGGGGCGAGAAGGCAGATATTTGTGTGATAAACACCTGCTCGGTGACCGAGACTGCCGATAAGAAATCCCGTCAGGCCATACACAGGATAGTCAGAGAGAATCCCCATGCCTATGTTATTGTAACCGGTTGCTACGGACAGCTTCAGCCCGATACAGTGGCCGATATCCCCGGTGTGGACATTGTGCTGGGGCAGGATCTCAAGGGTAGTGTGCCCGAGAATCTGAACGGTCTTGTAAAGCGGGACCACGGTATATATAAGACTACCGGAACCAATCAAATAAAGAATTTTGTGCCATCCTGTTCACGTGGTGACAGGACCCGTTATTTTCTTAAGGTGCAGGATGGATGTGACTACTACTGCACCTATTGTATTGTGCCCTTTGCACGCGGACATAGCCGTAACGCTACGATTGGGAGTCTGGTTGATCAGGCCCGTCAGGCCGGCAGCGAAGGGGGCCGCGAGATAGTGATTACCGGAGTGAACATTGGTGATTTCGGCAAGAGCACCAATGAGACATTTCTGGATCTTATCAAAGAGTTGGATAAGGTTGAGAGTATAGCCCGTTACAGGATCTCATCAATAGAACCGAATCTGTTGACCGATGATATCATCGACTTTGTAGCCGGCTCGAGAGCTTTTATGCCGCATTTCCATATTCCGCTGCAGAGCGGCTCGAATGAGGTGCTGAAGCTTATGCGCCGCCGTTATGCGCGTGAGTTGTTTGCCGACAAGGTAAGACGCATAAAAAGTGTTATTCCGCAGGCTTTTATAGGTGTGGATGTGATTGTCGGGATGCGGGGTGAAACCGATGAGCTGTTCCGTGATTCGTATGATTTCCTGAACGGATTGGATGTGACGCAACTGCATGTATTCAGCTATTCGGAACGTCCGGGTACGGCGGCGCTCAAAATCCCTCACAAGGTATCACCGCAAAAGAAACGCGAACGCAGCCGGCTGTTGATGGAACTGTCGGATTCAAAGACCCGCAGGTTCTATACCGACCATACAGGCAGGGAGGCTTTGGTGCTTGCTGAGCGTCCGCAACACGGTGCTGCAGTACACGGTTTTACCGAGAACTACATCAGGGTGGAGTTTGATTCCTCCAAGGTTCAGGAGAATAGTATCGTTAAGGTCAGGTTGGGTGGTCTGAATCAGGCTGCCGATGCCCTGACCGCTTCAATCATATAGTTTGCAATGAAATTGGCCATAGTCATATTGAACTGGAACGGCAGCGCAATGCTAAAGCGCTTTCTGCCTTATCTGATAAAGTATTCGGCAACGGACGATACCGGCATTTTTGTAGCCGATAACAGCTCCGGAGACGACTCGGTGGAGATGATGCGTAAGGAGTTCCCCGATATTCCGCTCATCCTTTTGGAACGGAACTGGGGATTTGCCGGGGGGTACAACATGGCTCTTCGACAGATAGAGGCCGATTATTATCTGTTGCTTAACTCGGATGTAGAGGTATCGGAGAACTGGCTGGTACCACTTTTGAGTTATATGGACTCACATCCCGAGGTGGCCGCCTGCCAACCCAAACTACTCGATTTCAAAAACCGTGAATTGTTTGAATATGCCGGTGCGGCCGGCGGATTCATTGACAAATGGGGTTATGTCTTCTGCCGGGGACGGATATTCGATACCATTGAGAAGGACGAAGGGCAGTATGACAAAATAGAACATCTGTTTTGGGCTACAGGAGCTTGCCTTATGATACGCAGCGCAGACTATTGGCGTGCAGGAGGGTTGGATGACCGGTTCTTTGCCCATCAGGAGGAGATTGATCTCTGCTGGCGTCTGCGCAGCCGAAACCGTGAAATAGTATCTGTTCCGCAGAGTGTGGTTTATCACGTAGGAGGAGCAACTTTAAATAAGTCAAACCCGTATAAAACATTCCTTAATTTCAGGAACAATCTGCTTATGCTCTATAAGAACTTGCCTGAAAATGAGCTAAATAAGGTTATGCGGGTGCGTTTTTGGCTGGATGGTCTGGCTGCGCTTATGTTCCTTGCCAAATTTCAATGGGGCGATTTCAAGGCTGTGTTCCGTGCCCGCCGTGAGTTCCGCCGTCTAAAACCTGAATTCATTGAGAGCCGTCGGGAGAATCTACAGAGGGCCGTAACAACCGAAATACCCGAAAGGGCAGAGTTCAGTCTGCTCTGGCGCTATCACGTAAAACGCCAAAAGACCTGGAATGCTATTTATCTCAAACAAAGCTTATTAAAAAACTCTGAGAGATAAAGTGTTAATTCTGAACTGATTGGAGAATATCTTATAGTTCGGTTTTCCAGAGACCGTGCAGGTTGCAGTATTCGTACACCGCTGTAGGTTTGTTCTTACAGGTACAGTAGAATGCCTGGGGCGTTCCGGTGGGGTCAAGCTTAATGAGTTGGCCTCCATCCTTGGTCTCCACATAGATAAACGCTATATGATGCTCAGGCAACATGGGGTGTGCTATGCTGCTCACGTCAATGCGGATGGTACAGTCATCAACTTTGGTCACAACGGGGAGGTGTTTCTCCACACCGGTATCGGCTTTCTTAGGAACAAGTTTAACCATAGGCATGCCGCAGCACACTACGGGTACTCCGGAGTCAATGGCCTTTATGATAAGATTGCCGCATTTCTCACAAAAATAAAATTCTGTAGTCATAGTAGATATAATTAAAAAAGTTGGTTTATTATTCAAGTCCCAGCAAATAGGCCACTTCATCACCTTTGCTCAGGCGTTTCTTCACTAAGCTGACTGCAGTTACGGTGGCCTGCAGACAGAGCTTAAGGTCAGATCGGCGGTAGAGGTCCTGTTCAAATATGAAACGGGCACCCTCGCGGCGCACGTTTAGACAAGAGACGAATTCCTCTTGCCCGTATAACGGGGTCTTATATTTCAATTTAACCTCTGAAAGCATAACATCAATACCCTCGTTATGCCACTGTTGGAATGACTCACCCCGGCTTTGGAGCCACTTGTGACGGGTGTATTCCAGATAGTGCAGGTAATTGGCGTTGTTAACAACTCCCTGAGAATCACACTCGTAGTCACGAGTCTCCATGATTATTTTAAAAACATATTGCTTCATAGTGCCGTAAAGGTAGTATATTTTTAATTAATTGTGTAATTTTACATGTTTGATAAAAAAATTGTGCTCATGATAACTGTCATTCTTCTGATTTTTGGCGCCTTAACCTTTTCACTGATTGCAGTCTTGGTAGGCCTGTTGGGTGCACGCAGGAAGATAGGTTTCGGGTGGTCTTATCTGATATCAATAGTTACTACTCCGTTCGTAGGACTGGTGGTGACGCTTCTTTTTGACAAACTCCCCGATGGGAAACGTAAATGGGGCTGTCTGGGATTTGTGTTCGCGATATTCACTGTAATCATTATAACTGTCATGTTAATATATATCGTGCTGTCCCTTGCTAACAGCGGCAAAACAGACTTTCTTAAGAGTGTATAATATAAATAGATAGATTATGAAAAAGATTTTATTTGCGTTAGTGGTTGTAAGCCTGTTTTCCTGTGCAGGAGAGGCTCAGATGAGTGATATAAACAGCAGTGATATGCGCGGGAAAATTGTCTATGAAGATGCCAATGTGGTGTTCCGTCAGTTGGATGAACACACATGGATAGGCAACGGAAATCTGGCTTACAACGAGTCGTTGTATATCGTAGAGGGTAATGAACGTGCCCTGTTGATAGATGCAGGCACACACATACCCAAACTGGATTCGATAGTGGCATCGATTACCTCAAAACCTGTCACTCTTATGGTCACACACTTACACGCTGATCATGCCGGACCAGCAGTTAATCTCTTTCCCGAGATTTACATCAACGCAGCCGATTTGGTACTGGTGCCAAATGATATGCGTGATAATTACAAGGGTGAAATAAAATTCCTGACCGACGGTGAAGTAATTGACCTTGGCGGTCGCCAGATTGAAGTGATATTCACTCCCGGCCATAGTCCCGGTAGTACTTCGTTTTTCGACAAGGCGAACCGATACGGATTCAGCGGCGACGCTTTCGGATCCACCAACCTGCTTGTCTTCACCAATCTTTCAACCGTGATGTACACAGCCCAGAGAATCGAGCGCTACATGAAGCAGAATGAGATAAGATTTCTCTTCCCCGGCCATTACAGCGGCAACAATCTGGAGACTCTGCAGCGTGTTATTGACATAAAGGATATCTGCCGTGAACTTCTGGACGGCGAGCGTCAACCTGTTTCAAGCAGCGGAAACAACGGCGGTATGGACAAGATGGTTGATGACAAAGGCGTACGTATATACTTCAGCAGCCTCACAGGCTTCAAGTGATTCTTATCGGTTTTGATGCAATTAAGTCTGCTAACTCATTGAACAACTAATCTTTGTCTGTTTTTATGAATTTTTGCAGATTAAAATCACTATATTTGTATTACTTAAAATAGGGACAATTCAATTAACCTAATTACAACATAATGAAGAGAATTTTTACCATAGCGTCAATGGCGCTGCTGACCGTAATATCGGTTTCCGGCCAGACCATGCAGTCGAAGCTTACGGCCAACGACAGACGAATCAACAGGATCATTGCTCAGATGAGCCTTGAAGAGAAGGTGGAGATGCTTCACAGCAAGACCATCATGTCTTCCGAGGGAGTTCCCAGACTTGGTATCCAGGACATCAAATATGCCGATGGCCCGTTCGGAATAAGAGAAGAGATCGGTGACGGATTCCGTCCTCTAGGCTGGGTTACGGACTCGGCTACATATTTCCCTACCGGTTCGGCATTGGCAGCTACCTGGTCACCCGAACTGGCGTATCGTTACGGATACAGCATGGGCGTAGAAGGCAGGTTGCGTGGAAAGGATGTGATCCTCGGTCCTGCAATCAACATTCAGCGTCTGCCCGTAGGCGGCCGTACTTACGAATATCTCTCTGAAGATCCGGTGCTGGCCGCAGCTCTGGCGGTTGAATTCACCAAAGGTACTCAGACTGCCGGTACTGCCGTATGTCTCAAACATTTCGCGCTGAATAATCAGGAGACCAACCGCGGCAGTGTCAATGTGATAGCCGATGAGCGTACCATGCGTGAGCTCTACCTCAAACCGTTCGAGGCGGCAGTGAAGGAGGGCGGTGCAATGGTAGTGATGCCGGCATATAACAAGGTCAACGGCTACTACTGTTCCGAGAATGAGCATCTGCTCAATGAGATCCTGCGTAAGGAGTGGGGTTTCAAGGGGTTCACCGTATCGGATTGGGGCGGAACACACTCCACTATGGGGGCGGCTATGCACGGTTTGAATGTTCAGATGACCGGCAGCAACTATCTGGGTCAGCCTCTTATTGACTCGGTAAGGGCCGGCAAGGTGCCCGAGAGCATTGTGGACGATAAGGTACGTGAACTGCTGAGGGTACGTTTTGCCATAGAGCCAATCCCTAACGAAAAGGCCAATACAAGCAAAATCAGTCTGCCTGAACATCAGAAGACCGCTTACGATGTTGCGACCAAGTCGGTTGTGCTGCTGAAGAATGAGGGCGGCCTGCTTCCCATAGACAAAAATGTGAAGAAGATAGCCGTTATAGGACATAATGCCCAGGCTCTGACTGCCCGCGGAGGCGTAGGCGCCGGAGTAAAGGCTCCGTATGAGATCACTCCGCTGCAAGGTATAAAGAACCGTGCAGGGGGTGTAGAGATTACATATTCCGAGGGTTACAGCATGCGGCAGGGCGGCCGCTTACAGGCAGCTCCGACAATTGATACCGACCTGCTTGTCGAAGCCTTGCGTGCGGCTCAGGATGCCGATTTGGTAATCTTTGTTTGCGGTACCAGCAAGACCATCGAGACCGAAGGCAGCGACCGTCAGGACATTAAACTGCCGCTTGGACAGGAGGAACTGGTTGCAGCGCTGTCGGCTGTCAATCCTAAAATTGTAAGCGTAATCATAAGCGGCGGCCCGTGCGATCTGCAGAAGCTGGATAAGTATTCCCCAACTATAGTACAGGGTTGGTGGAACGGTATGGAGGGAGGCAATGCGCTGGCTGACATACTCTTCGGAAACATAGCGCCTTCAGGCAAACTGCCGTTCACATTCCCCGTTAAACTTGAGGATTCGCCCGCATATGCTATGGGCAACTTCCCTCAGAGGACCGACAACAGCGGCGATCTGTTTACCAATATGTACCGTCAGGATCTTGGTGGCGACCGTGATGCAAGACGTACCAATGTTTCACCTGAAGCCCATTATACCGAGAAACTGCTGGTAGGTTACCGTTGGTTTGATACCAAGGAACAGCCTGTCATGTATGCTTTCGGACATGGACTCTCATACGTCGATTTCGGTTATTCCGACATAAAGACCGACAAAGAGAAGTACAGGGAAAAGGATGTGATCAAGGTTACATTCAAGCTGACTAATAACGGCGACATGGAGGCCGATGAGGTTGCCCAGCTATACGTACACTATCTCGATTCTCAGATAGAGCGTCCTTATAAGGAGCTCAAGGCTTTCAGGAGGGTTACTCTGGGTGCAGGCGAGACAAAGACCGTGCAGCTTGAGATACCTGTATCTGAACTGCGCTATTGGAGGGAGGATGCCACAACCGACGGATGGACTCTTGAAAACGGTCAGATCGAACTTCAGCTTGGCGGAGCATCGGACGACATCCGTCTAAAAACAACGGTAACCATCTGATCTGTATGATTGCAAACCATTTGATTTGTTATTATTAGTTGTTTCAATTTATTACCTGTTTGATCTAAAGAAACCATTAGATTCAAATTATTATAAACAGTTCTTCATAGTATCAGTAACCATTCAATCTATGTTATAATGAGTAAGAGAATTTTGTTTCGATTTTTGTCACTATTATTTGTAGTTACAATATTGATTGTCGGGTGTAAACCTTCAAAACCGGTTCATGAACCTTCAATTCCGTATGACGCCGAAATAGAGAAGAAGATAGACAAGCTCCTGTCCGATATGTCATTGGAAGACAAGGTGGGACAGATGTTGCAGTTGAATCTGGACGTGTTCGGATCAACCGTAAGACAGCCGGGAGGCGGGAGTCCCGTTTGGGATTTCAATGAGACTACTCTGGATACCATCTTGTCAAAATACAGGGTAGGCTCCATACTCAACGTTCCCGGAGGCAGGGCTGCCACTGTTGAACGCTGGCAGTATCTGATAGGAAAAATCCAGCAAAAGTCAATGGAGCATATAGGTATTCCTTGCCTGTATGGACTTGACCAGAATCACGGTGTCTCTTATGTACAGGCAGGCACGCTGTTCCCGCAGCCGATAAACATTGCGGCATCATTCAACACCTCATTGGCTTATGACATGGGTCAGGTTACGGCTTATGAATCCCGTGCCGCAAACTGTCCGTGGGTCTTCAATCCCGTGCTTGATTTGGGACGCGACCCGCGCTGGCCGCGTATATGGGAGAGCTTCGGCGAGGATGCCCTGGTAAACGGCCGTATGGCCGAGGCTCAGGTAGCCGGATATCAGGGTGACGACCCCAACCATCTGGGAAAGTACAATGTGGCGGCATGTGTCAAGCACTATTTCGCTTATGGAGCACCTTTTACAGGTAAGGATCGTACTCCGGCTTACATTTCGCCTGACATGCTCCGTGAAAAGTACTTTGCTCCGTTCAAGGCGGCCATTGAGGCCGGTGCATTGAGCTTAATGGTAAACTCCGGCAGCATAAACGGGATTCCCGTACATGCCAGCTACAAGTATCTTACCGAATGGCTCAAGGAAGACCTGAACTGGGATGGAATGATTATCACCGATTGGGCCGACATAAACAATCTCTACACACGCGAAAAGGTTGCCGTGGATAAGAAAGATGCAATAAGAATTGCCATAAATGCAGGAATCGATATGAGCATGGACCCGTACAGCGTCGATTTCTGTGTTCTTCTGAAAGAACTTGTCGAGGAGGGCGAGGTAAGCATGGAGCGTATTGACGATGCCGTAAGACGTATCTTAAGGCTGAAATACAGGCTTGGACTCTTTGACAACCCCAATACCGGCGGTGCGGAATACGGCAAATTTGCCTCGCAGGAGCATGTCGAGAAAGCTCTCAATGCTGCCGANNACCAGAATACTTCTGACCGGTCCGAATGCCAACCAGATGCGTTGTCTGAACGGCGGCTGGACCTATTCGTGGCAGGGTAGCGGCGTTGAGGATCTGGCTTCACAGTACAACACTATCTACGAGGCGTTCTGCAACACGTTCGGAACCAAAAACGTCATTTTGGAGCAGGGCGTAACCTATAGGGAACACGGCCAGTATTACGAAGAGAACGAGCCTCAGATTGGAAGGGCTGTAGCGGCGGCAAGAAGGGCCGATGTCATTGTTGCCTGCATAGGTGAAAACAGCTACTGCGAAACTCCCGGTAACCTGACGGACCTTTGGCTCTCGGAGAACCAGCGTAACCTTGTCAAGGAACTGGCAAAGACCGGCAAACCTATAATTCTTGTTCTGAACGAAGGCCGTCCGCGTCTGATAACCGATATTGAACCGTTGGCAAAGGCAGTAATCAATATCCTGCTACCCGGCAATTACGGTGGCGATGCACTTGCCAATCTGATTACGGGCGATGCCTGTTTTTCGGCAAAGATGCCCTATACATATCCGCGTGAAATCAATTCGCTTGCAAATTATGACTATAAGGTCAGCGAAGAGGTGGGTACCATGACAGGGGCCTACAATTATGATGCGAAGGTCTCGCTCCTCTGGCCGTTTGGGTACGGTTTGAGCTATACCACATTTGAATATTCGGATCTGACGGTTGACAATATCGCCTTTACTCCCGATGACGTTTTGACCGTGTCGGTCAAAGTCACGAACACGGGTTCGGTCAAAGGCAAGGAGTCCGTACTTCTCTATTCCAGCGATCTGGTGGCATCGACCGTTCCCGATAATAAGCGACTGCGTGACTTCACGAAGATAGAGCTGAATCCCGGCGAAACCAAAACGGTGACCTTCACCCTTAAGGCGAAAGATCTGGCTTTTGTCGATCAGGATGAAAATTGGCGGCTTGAAGAGGGTGAATTCCGCCTGAAAGCAGGCAATCTTACCAAAATGATAACCTGCCTTAAAACGGCGGTTTGGAGTGCTCCGTAACTGTTTCGCATTCTTTTACAAGATTGCGGCAGGTAATGGGATTATATCCTGATGGCGAATTTTTTGAGGCCGGAGTCAATCATGTGTTTCGGAATCGATTTCTTGACGGCGTTTGCCACCTCATTCAGTATTCGCTCTCTGACAAAATCCCGTCTTATCACAATTGAAATCTCTCTGACAACATCGGGAGAGACAAGGGGTCGTACATTCTCTTTTTCGGCATCGGACAGGAAGGGCAGGTGCAGTTCGGGAATGACAGTGAAACCTCCGTTTGCGTTGACTATCCTGACAAGGGTATCTATGCTGCCCGCCTCATAATTTGCGGTATAAGCCGATTTGCCGTGGCTGAAATAGAAGATCTGGTCACGCAGGCAGTTACTCTCTTTAAGCATCCATACTCTCTCAAGCGGAAGATCGCTGGAGTTGAGTTCGCTCTTGCCGTATAACGGGTCGAGCGGGGAGACATAAGCGTAGAACTTCTCGTAGTAAAGCGGAATTTCAAGAAGGCTGCTGTTCTTCGGGGGAGTTGCCATAATGGCAATGTCAAGCTCGGCCTTGTCAAGTTTTTCAAGGATGTCACATGTCATCATCTCGTATGCGTAGAGGTGGATATCCGGATTATCCTTGCGTATGTTTTTTATTATAAGCGGTATCACATCGGTCGCAACGGTGGGAATAATGGCAAGATGTACATCGCCGCTGGCCTGAACCCTTTCCGAGGTGGTAATCTCCTTAAGCTGTTCGGTGTGGAAGAGAATTACTTTAGCCTGAGAAATTATCTTCTCGCCAATCGCTGTCGGTCTGATAGGTTGTGTATCGCGGTCAAAAATGATTGTGTCCAGCTCCTCTTCCAGTTTCTTGACCATCATGCTGAGAGTGGACTGTGTAACTCCGCAGGCATCGGCTGCCTTTACAAACTGGCGGTGTTTATCCAGAGCCACCAAATATTCCATTTGTTGTATTGTCATCGTGTATCAATTTTATCGATACAAAGATAGAATAATTCTATTTGATTTATACATTAACGGCTATTATCTTTGCAGCAGAAACAAATTAAAATAGAAAAATATGGCAGCAATTAACATTACAAATGAAGAGTTCCTGAAGAAAGTATGGAACTACAAAGAGTCTCCGCAAGAGTGGAAATTCAAGGGTGACAAACCTGCAATCGTGGACTTTTATGCATCATGGTGCGGACCCTGCAAGATGCTGGCTCCTGTTTTGGACCAACTGTCCGAGGAGTATGCGGGAAAGGTTGATATTTACAAGGTCGATACGGGAAAAGAAGAAGAGCTTTCCAGAGCCTTTAATATAGCAAGCATTCCAACGCTATTGTTCTGTCCTACAGCAGGAGATCCCCAGATGGCACAGGGAGCGCTCCCGAAATCTTCACTCAAAGAGATAATAGACAATCATCTTCTTAAATAGGAGAATCCAATTAAATAGGAGGATTCCAAGGACTATTTCGAAATTCATAAGGAGAATTTCTGATTAATGAACTAAGAGATAACTGTAAAATGAAGAGGTACAAGTGTTCAGTATGCGGGTACGTTTATGACCCAAAGAGTGGTGACCCTTCACAGGGTGTTGCTGAAGGCACCCCTTTTAAGGAACTTCCGGAAAGTTGGAAGTGTCCCATATGTAAGGCGCCGAAAACCATATTTAATCCGTTAGAGGAGTAATATTTTAACCGGTTTTTTAAAAAAAGACGCCGATGTCTTGCTCATATGAAAGAGTATATATAAATTTGCCACGTCAAAAACAAATTCAGAAAAAAGATATATGCGACTGCTAGGCCTATCTATAATTTCGATTATCATTCCGGACATCCGGTGTGAGGAAGCCTGACGCATATAATATAACTTGACATAAAACTTAAGTAATAAGTAAGATAAAAACGACAAGCCTTTCTCACGAAAAAGTGAGGAAGGTTTTTTTGTTGGAACAACTTTTAAAAAACATAAACTATGTCTGACAGACTTGTATTCTTTGACACTACACTCCGGGACGGCGAACAGGTTCCCGGATGTCAGTTGAACACCGTTGAGAAAATTCAGGTAGCACGCCAGCTTGAGCAGCTTGGTGTGGATGTTATTGAGGCGGGGTTCCCTGCCAGCAGTCCGGGTGATTTCAACTCGGTGGTAGAGATATCCAAAGCGGTAACATGGCCGGTGATATGTGCCTTGACCCGTGCAGTGGAGTCCGATATTGACTCTGCGGCCGAAGCGCTTAAGCATGCCAGGTACAAGCGTATCCATACCGGTATAGGTACCAGTGATGAACATATCCGTTATAAGTTCAACAGTACCCGCGAAGAGATTCTAGAGCGTGCTGTGGCGGCGGTAAAATATGCCGTTAAGCAAAAAGTGGATGATGTGGAATTTTATGCCGAGGATGCCGGCCGTACCGATAACGAATATCTTGCCCGCGTGGTTGAGGCTGTTATCCGCGCCGGCGCCACCGTAATAAATATACCAGATACTACGGGTTATTGTCTGCCGGATGAATACGGCGCCAAGATACGCTATTTGATGGAAAATATTGATGAGTTGAGCAGCGGTAAGGCTATTCTCTCTACACATTGTCACAATGATCTGGGAATGGCTACCGCCAATACAATGAGCGGAATACTCAATGGCGCCCGTCAGGTGGAGGTGGCAATAAACGGCGTGGGCGAGAGGGCCGGCAACACGGCGCTTGAAGAGATTGCCATGATTTTGAAGTGCCACAGGCAAACCATTCCTCTTGACTTTAATATAAAGACCGAGCGTATTGCTGCGGCAAGCCGTCTGGTGTCATCACTCATGAATATGCCGATCCAACCCAATAAGGCTATTGTCGGTCGCAACGCATTTGCACATTCCAGCGGTATTCATCAGGACGGAGTGCTTAAAAACACACAGACATACGAGATTATGAATCCCAAGGATATAGGTCTTAATGAAAACAATATAGTCATGACGGCCCGTTCTGGTCGCGCGGCGCTAAAATACAGGCTCTCGCTGTTGGGCGTGGAAGCCGATGGCGATGTCCTGGACCGAATCTATGAATCGTTTCTAAAGCTGGCCGATAAGAAGAAACAGTTGACCGATGATGATATACTCATGCTTGCCGGCTCCGATATCGCCGCTACCAAGCATATCAAACTGGACAGTCTGCAGGTTACAACCGGCAAGGGTGTAACACCGATAGCCGCCATACGTCTGAATGTAGCCAATGAGATATTCGAGGCCGCATCGACCGGAAACGGACCGCTGGATGCCTCGATCAAGGCCCTTAAACAGATTATACGCCGTGACATGATTCTAAGGGAGATGACCATACAGACCCTTTCCAAGGGTTCCGACGACGTAGGTAAGGTACATATGCAGGTCGAGAACGAAGGACAGCTATATTACGGATTCGGGTCCGATACCGATATTATCACGGCCGGCGTGGAGGCTTATATAGACTGCATAAACAAATTTAAGAATTAGTGATGGGAAAGACGCTTTTTGACAAGATATGGGATGCCCATGTGGTACAGTCGATTCCGGACGGACCTTCAATACTCTATATCGACCGTCTCTATTGCCACGAGGTGACCACTCCTCAGGCATTTGATACTCTGCGTGACCGCAAGTGCGGTGTGATGCGTCCGGAAAAGGTATTTGCCATGCCTGATCACAATGTTCCATCGGATAGCGATACAATAGATGATCCTGTGGGGCGCAGTCAGGTAGAGACTCTGGAGCGCAACTGTCGTGAATTTGGGATAAAGTGTTTTAGCATGGGAACCGCTGACAACGGTATAATCCATGTGGTAGGCCCCGAAAAAGGGCTCTCACTGCCCGGCATGACTATAGTCTGCGGCGACTCGCATACCTCAACTCATGGTGCTGTGGGCGCCATCGCAATGGGTATAGGCACATCGCAGGTAGCCGAGGTGCTGGCATCGCAATGTCTGCTTCAGCACAAGCCCAAAACCATGCGCATTAAGATAGAGGGTAAACTGCATAATATGGTCACTGCCAAGGATGTGGCATTATACATCATGTCGCGTATGACCACATCGGGCGCTACCGGTTATGCCGTAGAATATGCCGGTCAGGTTGTACGGGAGATGAGTATGGAGGGTCGTCTGACACTCTCCAACCTCTCTATCGAAATGGGCAGCCGTACCGGCCTGATAGCTCCCGATGCCACTACGTTTGAGTGGCTCAAAGGCTCCGAATATGCACCTAAAGGTCGCGAATGGGACATAGCAGTTAAAAGATGGAGCGCACTTCGCAGCGATGATGACGCCGTGTTTGACAGTGAGGTCACCTTTTATGCCGATGACATTGTGCCCCGGATAACCTACGGCACCAATCCCGGTGCGGGAATTGCCGTGGACGGTACCGTGCCGCTGCTTGAGTCGCTCTCCGAAGCGGAACGCGTTCAGTTGGAATCCCAGCTTGAATATATGCAGTTCCGGCCGGGACAGAAATTGGAGGGAACCCCCGTGGACTACTGTTTTCTGGGTGCCTGCACCAATGGCCGTATAGAGGATTTCCGTGCTTTTGCCGATATCGTAAAGGGACACCATAAGGCGCCCGGAGTGACGGCATGGCTGGTTCCGGGCTCATGGAAGGTAAAACAACAGATTGTCGAGGAGGGGATAGACCGTATATTGGCTGAGGCAGGTTTTGAGGTACGCATGCCATCCTGTTCGGCCTGTCTTGCCATGAACCCCGACAAAGTTCCGGCAGGAAAGCTCTGTATTTCAACATCTAACCGTAATTTTGTGGGCCGTCAGGGTCCCGGCTCAAGAACGGTGCTGGCATCGCCTCTTACCGTTGCCGCCAGCGCCGTGACAGGTGTCATTACCGACCCTCGTAAATTGAAAAGCTCTGATTCTCAACAATAACGGACTATGTTATTCTTTTGAGCAGATAAGATGTTTTAATGATAATAAGTTTTGTATATCAAACAAAAAACAGTTTCTTAAAAATGAGTATGAAACATAAATTCTCAGTTATAGAATCCACCTGTATCCCGATGCCGATAGATAATTGCAATACGGATCTGATCATTCCGGCACGTTATCTGGCATCTGTTACACGCGATCCGGAGTTTTTCGGCAAGGCATTTATGCATGATTTGCGTTATGATGCCGAGGGTAAGCCTGTGCCTGATTTTGTGCTGAACCGCCCCGGCTTCGGAGATGCGCCTCATGACGGATGCCGCCGTATCTTGGTGGCAGGCGACAACTGGGGCTCGGGATCAAGCCGCGAACATGCTGCATGGGCAATATCGGGTTACGGAATACGGGTTGTGATATCAAGCCGCATTGCCGACATACACCGCGGCAATCTGCTAAGCTGTTTTGTGCTGCCGGTGACAGTGACTCCCGAATTCAGGGATGAGCTGATGCAGAGCATAGAGGCCGATCCGGATATGGCGGTGCGTGTGGACCTTGCTGAGCAGACGGTGACAAACACCAAGACGGGAAAGAGCGAACATTTTGAAATAGACCCATATAGAAAACATTGCCTTATGAACGGTTATGACGATCTGGACTATCTGCTGAGCCGCTGTGACGACATAGAGGATTTTGAAAGACGCAAGAATATGGAACAATATATAGAGATTCTGGATACAACGCTGCGGGACGGCGAACAGACATCAGGGGTAAGTTTTTCGGCTAAGGAGAAGCTGGCCATATTGCAGTCTCTTATTTCCGAATTGGAAGTAGATCGTGTTGAGGTGGCATCGGCTGTATCGGAAAATGAGAAGAACACTCTGCGCGGACTCTCGGAATGGGCTGTCAGGACCGGCAACATAGGCCGTCTTGAAGTCCTGGGCTTTGTGGACGGACATAAATCGGCAGACTGGATACTCCAGTCGGGCTGTAAGGTGATGAACCTGCTCTGTAAGGGCAGTCTTAAACATCTGACATCCCAGCTCAGGAAGACCCCTGAGCAGCATATCAACGATATCAGACGGACTGTGGAATATGCGGTCAGGCAGGGCCTTGAAGTAAACGTATATTTGGAGGATTGGAGCAACGGCATAAAGGATTCGCCCGAATGGGTCTATATGCTAACCGATGCGCTGGTCAACATGCCGGTACGCAGAGTGTTGCTGCCCGATACACTTGGAATACTCAACCCCGATACCACTTACGCATATTGTAAGATGATGGTGGAGCGTTATCCTTCGACTCATTTTGATTTCCATGCCCACAATGACTACGATCTGGCGGTAGCCAATGTCTATTCTGCTGTCAAGGCAGGAGTGAAGGGAGTTCATACCACCGTGAACGGACTGGGCGAAAGGGCGGGTAATGTTCCCATAGGCAGTGTGGTAGCTGTGTTGAAAGACCAGCTTGGAGTTAGCCTGGGGCTGAACGAGAGCAAGATATACAGGTTAAGCCGTCTGGTTGAGATGAACAGCGGCATCCATATCCCTCAGAACAAGCCGGTGGTGGGCGAGTTTGTCTTTACCCAGTGTGCCGGTGTCCATGCCGATGGAGACAGCAAGGACAATCTCTACTGCAGCGTACTCATGCCTGAGCGTTTCGGACGTGTCCGGGAATATGCGTTGGGTAAGAACAGCGGCAAGGCTAACATTCAGATGAATCTGGATGCCATAGGCGTGGAACTTGATGAGGAGTCTATGCGTAAGGTGACTGAGCGTATCCGTGAGTTGGGCAACAAAAAGGAGTTGGTGACTCAGGATGACCTTCCCTATATAATAAATGATGTTCTGCATAATGACCAGCGTGAGGATCAGAGCATACGCGTTTTGAACTATTCGCTCAGTCTGGCACAGGGACTCCGCCCGCAGGCTACGGTAAAGATAGAGATAGACGGTGAGGTATATCAGGATTCGGCAAGCGGAGACGGTCAGTATGATGCATTCATGCGTGCCCTGCGCAAGATATATGCAAGCCTGAACAAACCTTTCCCGCGACTGGCCAACTATACGGTCTCAATCCCGCCGGGCGGCCGTACCGATGCATTCGTACATACCATAATAACATGGAGCTTCAAGGGGAAAGAGTTTAAGACACGTGGTCTTGATGCCGACCAGATCGAGGCGGCTATAAAGGCTACCGTCAAGATGTTGAACAAAATAGAATTGCAAAAATGAGATTGAAGATAGCTGTTTTGGCCGGTGACGGCATAGGACCGGAGATAATGGAACAGGGTGTGGCTGTGACACGCGCCGTGGCACGCAGGTTCGGTCATGATGTGGAATTACGTGAGGCTGCATGCGGAGCCCATGCCATTGACCTTACGGGCGATCCTTTCCCTGAAGAGACTTTTAAAATATGCATGGAGTCCGATGCCGTGCTGTTCGGAGCTGTGGGCGATCCCAAATATGACAATAATCCGGCGGCAAAGGTGCGTCCCGAACAGGGTCTGCTGGCTATGCGTAAGAAGCTGGGTCTGTTTGCCAACATCCGTCCCGTGCAGACATTTGACTGTCTGATACACAAATCGCCCCTTAAGGATGATATAGTGCGCGGGGCCGATTTCATCTGCATACGCGAACTTACCGGCGGCATGTATTTTGGACCCCAAAAAGAGGGGGACGATGAGGCATACGATACCAATCTTTATACCCGCATTGAGGTGGAGCGAATATTGCGCGTGGGCTACAGCTATGCCCAAGCCCGCAATAAGCATCTGACAGTGGTTGACAAGGCCAATATCCTGGCCAGCTCCCGTCTGTGGCGCAGAGTAGCTATGGAGATGATGAAAGAGTACCCCGATGTCACGACCGATTTTATGTATGTGGACAACGCCTCCATGCGCATAATTCAGGATCCCCGTTATTTTGATGTAATTGTGACCGAAAACACATTCGGCGACATACTGACCGATGAGAGTTCCTGTATAACCGGCTCTATGGGGTTGCTGCCGAGTGCATCGATAGGGGAACATACGCCCGTTTTCGAGCCTGTACACGGGTCATGGCCGCAAGGCAAGGGGCTGAATATAGCTAACCCGCTGGCTCAGATCCTGAGTGCGGCCATGATGTTTGAGCATTTGGGCCTCAAGGATGAGGGCGCTGTGATACGCAGCGCCGTGCAGGCGTCGCTCGATGCAAATGTGCACACTCCCGAAATCCGGGTGGAAGGGGCTCCACATTACGGCACCAAAGAGGTAGGCCGGTGGATAACCGACTATATTGAAAGAGAGACTACTTGACTTTCCAGACATCAAGGGTTATGCCGCCGCCTGCACCGAAACCGGGCTGGCAGAGGAACAAGCACTCGTTCATCCAGGCATATTTGCTGTCCTTGGGAGCTTCGAACTTGGGAGCACAGCGGAAATACATACCGCCCTGACCGCCCATTTTGATTATGCCATAGTTGCGGATATGTATGCTTACCCCGTCATCGGTGCGTATGCAATAGATAGCCTCTATCTCGCTGCGGTCGTCATATCGCATCTGGTAATCGGCACCGCCGGGCAGGACCTCGCCCTTCATGTCGGGACCTTCGAACGTGCCGCCGGTGATGGGGATTACTGTCCTCACTCCCTTGCCGGTATCGCCTACCGTGAATGCCTGACCCAGAGCAACGTTGAGTCTCAGCACATATTCAAGCTCAGGAGCCTTGGGTTCAGCATTCTGCTGCTGTGCGGCACCGGCTCCGAACTGGGCATTAACATTAACATTTGATAACATTGTCATTACTGCGGCAACGAAAAAGATTCTCTTCATAGTTGTAAAAAAATGTTTATAGGTTATTGTTTGAAAACTCCTGCAAGATATGCATTATATTCGGGAAACGGAGTATCGGCAGACAAGTTTATTCCAACATAAACAACTCAGTTGACAGATATCTTTCACCTGTGTCGGGCAGAAGCGTGAACAGATGCTTTCCGGCAAATTCAGGTCTTGATGCCACTATCGAGGCGGCGTAGGCGGCTGCTCCGCCGGATATGCCCACAAGAAGACCCTCTTCTTTGGCAAGGGCGCGTGCTGCAGCAAAAGCATCCTCGTCACTGACGGGAATTATTTCGTCAACAATGCTCCGATCAAAGTTTAAGGGCTCAAATCCGGCTCCGATTCCCTGAATGTTGTGCGGACCGCTACTCTTACCGCTCAGTACTGCCGAGGTAGCAGGTTCCACTGCAACAATCAGCGCTTTGGGGAATGCGGCCTTGATGGTTTTGGCCGAACCGCTTAAAGTCCCTCCCGTGCCGACTCCCGCAACAAAAGCATCGATGGATATACCTGACTCCTTGGCATCTTCAACAAGTTCTTTACCTGTGGTAAGGGCGTGTATCTTAATATTGCTCGGATTATCAAACTGCTGCAGGATCACGGCTCCGGGGATTGTGTCGCGCAATTCCTGAGCTTTGGCTATGGCGCCTGCCATTCCGGCCGGACCTGAGGTCAACACTATCTCAGCGCCGTAGGCCGCCGCCATTTTGCGCCTTTCGATTGACATGGTTTCGGGCATGGTAAGTATCACTCTGTACCCTTTTATGGCTCCCACCATCGAGAGTCCGATGCCTGTATTGCCCGAGGTCGGCTCGATGATAGTGCCGCCTCTCTTCAGGATTCCCTTCTGTTCGGCATCTGCAATCATAGCCAGAGCTAAACGGTCCTTCACTGAGCCTCCCGGATTGAAATATTCTACTTTGGCCACAATATCAGCCTTCAGATTACGGTTTGCCGCAAACCTGTTGAGTCTTACAGCCGGTGTCCTGCCTATCAGTTCAATAATATTTTCATGTATCATGATTGTATATATTCAATGTTTATTAATTTTCTTCGTAATAGTAGGAGTAATCAATCCCTTTCATAAACATTTCACGACTATTGATTTCGTCGGTAAGGGCATTATTTAATAACGCTTTCAATATATTACTGTCTGTAGTACTTTTCACCATAGCGTTCATATAGTCGTTTTTATCTATTTTGCTCCAATCCACACAACGTTTCAGGCTCTGTTTCAACATCATATCCAACCAAATGCGGGTACTTCTGCCGTTGCCTTCCATGAAAGGGTGGGCGATATTCATTTCAATATATTTTTCTACAATTTCATCGAATGTGTTTTGGGGCATTTGCTCAATTTGTCGCAGAGTGTTGTCTAGAAAATGAGCTGTGGCAAACTGAAATCCTCCCTTTGAGATGTTTTTTTGCCGAATTTGTCCTGCAAAATCGTAAAGCCCCCCAAAAAGATAGGCGTGAATTTGTTGCAATCCTTTTGTTGTTCCAACTTCTATGCTGTGCATCAACGAACTTCCAAACAGTGCGTAAGCTTTTGTTTTACTTTTTCCATCAATGCTTTCATCGCCC
>DDLZ01000127.1:449-6699 GCA_002340405.1 Bacteroidales bacterium UBA2559 | reverse complement strand
GGAGGCTGGGAAGCGGCGTTTCATACATTTCGACGCAGTTAACTACGAATGTCAGGTCTATCTGAACGGCAGGAAGATAGGGGTGCATGAAGGCGGATTCTCACCTTTCAATATCGAAATAACCGATGTGCTCAGGGAGGGTGAAAATACGCTCATCCTCAAGGTTGACAACCGCCGTCGCCCGGATGCTGTGCCCACCGTGAATACCGACTGGCACAACTACGGCGGAATAACCCGCTCGGTCAATGTCATTACCGTCCCCGATGTGTTCATTCGCGACTATTTCATTCAACTCAAGAAAGGTTCCTCCGATGTGGCGGCAGGTTGGGTTCAGATGGACGGTGCAGGCAACAGAAGCGTCACGATTGAAATTCCGGAGCTGAAGGTCAAGCATACTGTCAACACCGACAACACCGGTTACGGCACGTTTGAGTTCAAGTGCAAACCGACGCTCTGGAGTCCTGAGAATCCCAAACTCTATGTTGTCAGGTTGACATCGGACACCGATACCGTTGAAGATGAGGTGGGGTTGCGCACTATTGAGACGCGGGGCAAAGAAATCTACCTGAACGGAAAAAAACTGTTTTGCCGCGGTATAAGCATACACGAGGAGGCGCCTATCCGTTCCGGCCGTGCATGGAGCGTAGAGGATGCCACAGTATTGCTGGGATGGGCTAAGGAGATGAACTGTAACTTTGTGCGTCTGGCACATTATCAGCATAATGAGAACATGGTCCGTACTGCCGAACGCATGGGACTTCTGGTGTGGAGCGAGATTCCTTGCTATTGGACCATACAGTGGGAGAATGAGGGGACGCTTGAGACTGCTTGTGAGCAGATTGAAGCCATGGTAGGCCGTGACAAGAACCGCACGAACATCATAATATGGTCCATTGCCAATGAGACACCCGTATCGGAGCCGCGCAATCTGTTCCTTCGTAAACTGGCCGATAAGGTGCGCTCTATGGATGACACCCGTCTGGTGGCCGCCGCCATGGAAAAGAGAGAGCTGCCGGGAGGTATAATGACTCTCGATGATCCCATTGCCGACTATCTGGATGTACTTAGCTTTAACCAGTATGTTGGTTGGTACGATGGCTTACCCGAGAAATGCGACCGTGTACGCTGGGAGTTCCAGCATGACAAGCCGGTTTTCATAAGCGAATTCGGCGGAGGCGCCTTACAGGGCAATCATGGACCCGCCAACCACCGTTGGACCGAGGAGTTTCAGGCAGACCTCTACCACCATTCGATAGGTATGCTTGAAAAAATGGAGGGACTTTCCGGCTGTACACCCTGGATACTGACCGATTTCCGTTCGCCCCGCCGCGTACTTGCCGGTATACAGGACGGTTTTAACCGGAAAGGACTGATATCCAATCGCGGTATAAAAAAGGCGGCGTTCTATGTGATGCAGGAGTGGTATGAATCTTTAAAATAGGAGCCGATCCTCTTTATCGGTCGGCATCCTTGATTACCGGGAATTTAATACGGAAATCATTTAGTTTTTCCAGGTCTAATCTGCCTGACACCATTTGGGGTGTTTCGTCGGTATGGACCAGCGTACCTCCATATGGGTCTATAATGGTGCTGTGTCCCGGGTAGAAGCCTAACTCATCTTCTCCGGAGCGGTTCACGCCTATTACGTAGCATTGGTTCTCTATGGCCCGTGCGCGCAGGAGTATGTCCCATGCAAAAATACGCTTGTCCGGCCAGTTGGCGGGATATATTATGGCTTCGTAGTCATCGTGATTGCGGCTGAATTTGGGGAATCGCAGGTCATAACAGATAAGCAGCATAATCCTGACCCCGCGGAAATTGACAATAACGCGTTCCTTGCCGGCAGTGTAGTTTTCGGCCTCACCGGAATATGTGAACAGATGGTGCTTATCATACCAGACCATCCTGTTTTCGGGCATGGCAAATATCAGGCGGTTGTAGTACTTCCCGTTTTCCAGAATCGGAAGGCTTCCGCATACGGCTGCATCCAGTTCATCGGCCTTAAGCTGCATCCACTTCACTATCTGACCCTCCATGGTCTGTACTACCGGAGCAGGGTCCAAATACTGTCCGGTTGCAAACATTTCGGGCAGCACATAAATATCAGCACCGTTTCCGGTGCCGATAAGATTGTCAAGAGATGTCAGATTAAGTGTCGGTTGCCCCATAACGGGAGCATTTTGTACAAGTGATATTTTCATTTCCCGAACTTATGGGTTACTTCATCTTTTTGGAGCTCTTGATGGTTTTGTTCACTGTCTTGAGCAGTTTCTTGGATGGCGCTATATCGTCATTGTAGGGAATCATATACCAGTCCACGCTCCAATCCAGAGATTCACCGGGAGCCACTGTCTTGTAGGCGCCCTGGCTCTCAAGTTCAATATAGGTCTTGCCCTGGTTTATATAAATCTGAATCTCGGCCTCGTTGGGAGCCCACTCTGAAGGGCCTATATCATCGAACTTTTTGATCATCAGCAGGCCGTTGACAACGTATGCCAGCCATCCCTTGCCGTCGGAGTTGATCTTACGGTTCTGTTGGGCGGATTCAAATGTGTACCATGAGGCACCCAGTTCGCTCTTGAAAGGAATCAGTCCGGCGGGGGTGATCTGTTCGGCCGGCGCATCAAAGAATATCAGGCCGCTCTCATTGGATACTACGCGGGAGATCTCCCAAGGCGCCACCTGACGGGTCTCGCTGCCCATATTTGTTATGGTATAGGTTATTCTGATAAACCTGCCTTTTGGATCAGGAGTGTAACGCTTTGTAATTTGAAATGGCAGTTTTTGTGCCACCCGGCTTTGAAGTATCAGTTGGTTTGGGGTGCTGCTTATCAGTGTGTACTCCATTCTGTCAAATTCGTTTACAGGAGGCCAGTTCCACTCTACCTGCGGGCTGGTCCAGAATGTGCTGCCGTACTGGTTGGGTACACGGGACTGCGCAAGCATCTCCCGGCCGGCATATTTATAGGACATAATCTTGCCTCCCTCCGTGGCGCTGACCGTCATTGTCACCTCTCCGGCCTTAATCTCGTAACCGGACTCCTGCGAACCGCTAACTCCTTGTGCGTTAACCGCGCTGCCTGCTGCCGTAAACATGACAGCCGCTATTAAAAACTTTGCTTTAGTATTCATAACTGTTCTTTGTTTATAGTATTGCAAACTTACAAAATATACTCGGTATTATGACTTTTGCCATGACAAAATAAGATTTATGACAGAATGGGGTAAAACACTGTTTTGGTGGAATTAATTGATGTGGAACCGGATTAGAGCTATTATGAGGTTGTACCGGCATAGAGCAGGGGTCAATCCATGGTCGGTTTGGGATTTGTGTAATAATCATGTAAGAGTTTATGTAGTTGTTTTTCTTCTTTTTATGGCGGTATTGAAAAATAACTGTAAATTAGAAGCGAAAACTTAATTTGATTTAATATATGAACAGATTACTTCTTTTTATTGCGTCGGTACTTGCGGCCGGTAATGCCTTCTCCCAGAAGACGTTAAAGAGCGCTTATGCCGATGCTTTCATGATGGGCTGTGCGATTAATTCGCAGATTGTAAGCGGACGCGACAGCCGTTCGACAGAGATAATTTTGCAGCAGTTCAATGCCGTATCGCCCGAGAACGATATGAAGGCCGAGGTGATCCATCCCAGACCCGATACCTGGAATTTCGAGCCGGCCGACCGTTTTGTGAAGTTTGCCAATGACAACAACCTGTGGTCGTTGGGACATACGCTGGTGTGGCATAACCAGACTCCCGATTTCTTCTTCAACCATCCTGACGGCACTCCCAAAACCAAAGATGAGATGGTGGAGACGATGCGCAGCTATATAGAGAAGGTGGCAGGCCATTTTGCCGGCAAAATAGATGCCTGGGATGTGGTGAACGAGATTATTGACAATGACGGCTCATACCGTAAGACCGTCTGGACCAATGCGTTCGAAGGCGACGGTGATGAACTTGTACGTCTGGCATTCAAATTTGCCAGCCAGTATGATCCTAATGCCGAGTTGTACTATAATGATTTCAATGCATGGCGCCCCACCAAACGGGATGGTATAGCACGTATGGTGCGTATGCTTCAGGAGCACGGTATTAGAATTGACGGTGTGGGCATACAGGCACACTGGGGTCTTAATTTTCCCAAAAATGAGTATATAATTGCTGCCATAGATACCTTTGCGGCTCTTGGAGTCAAGGTTATGATTACCGAGATGGATGTGGATGTGCTGCCACTCACCCGCGAAGGACAGGTCATAGGCAGGATACTTCAGGATCCTCTTTTCCAGCTTGAGGAGTTTGAGATATATTTGGATCCTTACAAGACAGGTCTTCCCGATGACGTTCAGGAACGTCTTACCGACCGTTACCGCGAACTGATGCAGATATTCTACGATCGCCGCGATAAGATAGACCGCGTGACTTTTTGGGGTCTGCATGACGGAATGTCGTGGAAGAACGGTTATCCGATTCCCAACCGTACCAACTATCCGTTACTGTTTAACCGCGACCGGACACCCAAACCGGCTTTCCACGCTATTTTGGAAATTCCCGAATAGTGACGCAAAGGAGTCTGCTCCTGTCAGTTAAATTCAATATCACCGATGATGGTTAAGCAATCATCGGTGATATTTTTTTCAGGTTTCTTCAAGGATCAAAATGCGCAGCACTCTAATCTGTTCAGGTACCGAATCCAATGCGCGAAGATTTTGTTAATTTTGCAGTGTTATTAATAAGACAACTGTTATGACCGATATTCAGGCAGTAATAATAGCATTGATGATACCTTTCCTTGGAACGGTGTTGGGCTCGTCATTCGTCTTCTTTATGAAGCGCGATATGTCTGAGACCCTGCGGAAGGCGCTTATGGGATTTGCATCGGGTGTCATGGTGGCAGCATCGGTATGGTCGCTCCTTATTCCGTCAATCGAGATGGGTACCGGAAAAGCCGCTGTCATTCCTACCGCCGCAGGTCTGCTTGCGGGCTTTGCTTTTTTGCTCTTGATAGACTATGTTACTCCTCATTTGCATATGACCGGAGACAGGGAGGGTCCAAAGAGCCGGCTGTCACGTACTACCATGTTGTCACTGGCAGTGACAATTCACAATTTCCCTGAAGGTATGGTTGTGGGTGTGGCGATAGCCGGTGCATTGACATCGGATTTCAATATTATGAGTGCGCTGGCGCTTTCCATAGGTATAGCCATCCAAAACATTCCCGAAGGAGCAATCATCTCAATGCCGCTCCGTGCCGAAGGGAACAGCCGTATGCGGTCGTTTGTGATAGGAAGTCTTAGCGGCATAGTGGAGCCTATAGGAGGTCTTCTTGTGCTGCTGCTTGCAACATGGGTCACAAGCATCATGCCCTATATGCTTTCATTTGCAGCCGGAGCCATGCTCTATGTGGTAATTGAGGAACTTATTCCCGAGGCATCGCAGGGCAAGCATTCCAACATAAGCACGATAGGGTTTGCCATTGGATTCGTACTTATGATGGTGCTTGATGTGGTGATGGGCTAAAGTTTTGCTACTTCGTTTCAGTCTGCCGTACGTTAGCTTTGGTGGCTCTTTTGCAATTTTTGTATTTAGAGTTGGCTCGTGCGAAACGAAGTTCACGAACACCGATAAAAATCATTAATTCGTAGGTAATTGCAAATGTGTCACCAATTGCGTAGGCTTTAGTAATTTATACTTTGTCCAGTTCTTCCATTAATGCTTTCCTTTTGGGATATTCAGTTCTCAGGTGTGAAATAATTTCATTTGCTTTGTCTCTTGCTCCAAGCTTTATAATCTTACGGATATATCTGCAAGCATCTTGGTAATGGTCTCTCCCCATACTGTTTTTCATGTATTTCAGAACACCGGTTGCATATAACTCAACTATTTCATTTGCATAATGTTTTGAAAGATACTTTTCGTAATAGTCAATTGTGTTTAAATCGGGTGATTTTTTTACCAGTTCCAAAAGCCTGTCCCACCATTCTTCTTTTATGAAAATATTTGCAATCAAACCCGTGTCAAGCCATCGTTTTTTAGTTGCAATATCCTGAATAACAGCTTCAACAAATGCAGTCCATTCTTCGGGTTTTACATACTGTTTCAGTATTTGGTAATAATCCTGCTCATTCCTGAAATTGTCAATAAATAACAGACGAGCGTATTCAATAATTCTTTCAGAGTCGTTTTGGGCTTGCGCTATTTTTAACAGCCAGTCGTACCATTCTTTTGCTAAACCGGGTTTGTCTTC
>DDLZ01000127.1:0-331 GCA_002340405.1 Bacteroidales bacterium UBA2559 | reverse complement strand
TCTTCTCCTTTGGTTTTTAATAGAATATCGTATTTTATACTTTGGGCTTCTTCTCGCTCGTAATCTGACTGTTGTGCTTTATCTATTTGTTTAAAAATACGCTCGGTTTCGTCTTCTGTTTTTAAAAGCAGTGCAGCAAGGCGTAAAACACCAATATGCCAATCCCAATCCGAATAAATTTGTTTGTCAAAAGAGGTAAAACAATATTCAATAATTAGTTTCCTGATTTCTTCGGATAAATGTTCCTGTGAAATAGTATAAAGCATTTCATAAGCGGCATCGATACTTCCGCCAATATCACCATTGCTGTCATCCGAATATTGCAGGGCTT
>DDLZ01000021.1 GCA_002340405.1 Bacteroidales bacterium UBA2559 | reverse complement strand
CTGGTCTTCAGTGCTGCGCGGGCCTGCAGCCAGACGGGTGAAGTCATGGTTGCCTGAGGGCATGCTTACATAGCCTTTGTTCTTGACGGCGTTGTACTGGTACTGATACAGCTCCAGCCAGGTTTTGATTTCGCCCTTGCCCTCGAGGTCAAAGTAGCAGACGCCGTTGCCGCCGCGCCGACCGGTGTTGAAAAAGAGGGTGGAGTAATTGTATTTGCCGTCGTGGCAGAAGAAATCCAGATGGAATCCGGCTTCAATGGACTGTGACGGGTTGAACCATTCTGCAATCAGGAGATTCTCAGGGTAGTTTTCGCGGAACCACTTGGCCAGGTCCTCTTTCCACAGTTTGATGGTGGCGGACCTGTCGTTGTCGTTCTTGACAAGGCTGGCAGCCATATCTACGCGGAATCCGTCAATGCCCTTGTCCATCCAGAAGGCCATTATGTTCTTGAGTTCGCGGCGCATGGCCATCGGACCCGGAGCATCAACCGCCTGTTCCCAAGGATGTTCCGGGTCAGGATTGGCAAAGCCGAAATTCAGTGCGGGCTGGGTGTCAAAGAAGTTCTTGATATAATAAGGACCGCGCGGGTAGTCGCTCTTCACGAATTTTGATGTAATGCTGCCGAATGTCTGGCGGCCTTCAGGCATGAAAGTAGGCCAGATATAATAGTCGCTGTATTGCAGGTTCGATGCTTCCGCAGACTGCTTGAACCATGCGCAATCAATTGACGAGTGACCGGCGACGAGGTCAAGGATCACCTTGATACCTAATGAGTGGGCCTTTTCAATAAGTTTCACAACATCGTCATTCGTGCCGAAACGCGGGTCGGTCTTGTAAAAGTCAATAACGTCATATCCGCCGTCGGTCCAGCCCGATACGAAAATGGGGTTGAGCCATATACAGCTTACACCTACTGATTTGATGTATTCCAGGCGTGATGTTATGCCGGGAATGTCACCTATGCCGTTCCCATCGGAATCCTGATATGAGGAGGGATAGATCTGGTACACGACCGCATCACTGAGCCATGACGGCTGCGGGGATGCCTTTTGTGCAGAAACAACGACGGTTGCCATGAGGCAAAAGGTCAGGGAAAGAAGAGACTTGAAGTTCATATTGGCAGTAATTTTCAATATTGACAAAGGTAGCAAAATTTGTGTACCTTTGACCGGAAGAAAATCATTATTCACAGGTATGAGGAAATTTACATTGTTTATTGTCGGTCTGTTGTGCATAGGTGTACATGCCCAAAATACCGTCTATACTCTCAGCGACTGGAATATCGAGGAGACTGAACTGCAGCTCAATGAGAGTGATTACAAACTAAACTACAATCATCCGCTGCCGTATGCCGACATGCAGAAGGAGTGGACAGTAAGCGCCGAACTCATGTGTGGCACATTGGGTACCGAGCAGGTCTTTGTCTGCAAGGAGGGCAAGGCAAGCCATCTTATCGGCAAGAATTCGCTGCATGGTGACATTTCACTTGGATATGACAATATGCAGAGGCAGTTCTTTGTCGAGGTCATTGACCGGAACGAGGAGGCCCACCGCCTTTGTGCCGGTCCTGAAGTCCAAGCCAGCAAGTGGTATAGGGTGACGGCACATGCTCAATATGACACAAAGAAGGAGATGTCAACTGTTGAGCTGACCGTTGACGGATCAAGTGCAACGCTTAAATACCCGGGCAAAGCCCTGCGCCACAACGCATCGCTCTGGGTCATCGGACACGGTTTCCCGAGCAATGCGCCCAATGCCCTGCAGGTCAGAAGGGGTGCAATACGCGGACTTGAAATCAGCGGTTCGCCTCTGCCGCGTGTCCCGGGACAGAATCCCCTTTTCACAGACAGGTTCACGGCCGATCCGGCGTTCATGGTTGTCGGTGACAAGGTCTATGCCTATGTTGGTGAGGATTGTGCTGCTCCCGGCGGCTGGTTCAACATGCCCCACTGGCTGTGTTATTACTCATCGGACATGAAAAACTGGACGGCAGTCGGTCCGGTGCTCAGGTCAGATGCATTCCCGTACGCCACATCAAACGGTGCATGGGCGGGGCAGGTGGTCGAGAAGGAGGGCAAGTACTATTTTTATGTGACTCTGGATTGGAAGACCAAGCGGGAACATGCCATAGATGTTGCAGTGAGCGATTCTCCCACAGGTCCGTTTGTTCCCGCCCGTAAGGACGGCACTCCGCTCATTACTGACGATATGACGCTTGATTCGCACCGTCCGAATGCCGACATTGACCCCACTGTCATGATAGATGACGACGGTACGCCATGGATAGCATGGGGTAACGGTGACTGCTACATGGCCAAGCTTAAGTCCAATATGATTGAGCTTGACAGCGAGGTGAAGAAGGTGCCTATGCGCAATTACAGCGAGGGCCCATGGCTCTTCAAGCGCAAAAAGCTCTATTATATGGTTTATGCAGCAGATGCCCCGGGCGTGCAGCCCGAGCAGATGGCATATTCTACTGCAGAAAACATTGAAGGCCCATGGACATATCGCGG
Source organism: Bacteroidales bacterium UBA2559 (assembly GCA_002340405.1). Lineage (GTDB taxonomy): Bacteria > Bacteroidota > Bacteroidia > Bacteroidales > Bacteroidaceae > Colenecus. Next base: position 1,725 of record DDLZ01000021.1, on the reverse strand, counting down.
ATTCATAAGCACATCGGCCAACCATGGCTTTACCATTCATCCGTCAGTCATCGAATTCAAGGGCAAATGGTACTACATCTACCACGACGGCTCCTACAACCTGAACGGAGCTCCCGGAGGTGACTGCCGCCGCCGGGTATGCGCCGAATATCTGTATTTCAATTCCGATGGGACAATCCGGTTCATTCCTCTGACTCAGGAAGGACTTTCAAAATAAGAAGAACCAATTTTGCAGTTTTATTATGTTCCGAAAATGATTCAAAAGGATGTCAATGCTTCATTGAAAAAGGCTTGCATATACCTGCAAGCCTTTTTCAGTGGAGCATACGAGACTCGAACTCGTCACCTTTTGACTGCCAGTCAAACGCTCTAGCCAGATGAGCTAATGCCCCGTTTTTTTCAAAATCGCTGCAAAGGTAACAATAAGGATTGAATATTTAGTTATCTTCGTGGTGATATTTTTTGACTTGGACGATGAAGCAAGCAGCTGAGAGGGTAATTTTAGGCATAGACCCGGGTACCAACGTTATGGGTTACGGAGTGATAAAGGTTGTTGGAACAAAGGCGTCAATTGTAAGTATGGGCGTCATCGATATGCGTACAACGGATGATATTTATCTGAAACTGGGACATATTTTCAAACGCGTAAACGGTATAATTGACGAGTACCTGCCCGATGAGATGGCAATTGAGGCTCCGTTCTTCGGAAAGAATGTACAGTCAATGCTGAAGCTGGGACGGGCGCAGGGTGTAGCTATAGCCGCTGCGATAAACCACAGCGTGCCTATTACCGAATATGCCCCTTTGAAGATAAAGCTGGCAATAACCGGCAACGGAGCTGCCAGCAAGGAGCAGGTGGCAGGAATGCTTCAGCGTTTGCTTAATATTGATACCACTGAGATGCCGAAATTTTTTGATGCTACCGATGCACTCGGAGCAGCCTATTGTCATTTTTTGCAGATGGGACGTCCGAACAGAGTTGTAAAAGGTCCCAAAAACTGGAAAGAGTATATTGCCGGTAACCCCGAAAAGGTCTCCTGCAGAAAAAATATTTCTTCCGTAAAAGGTCCCGAAAACCTCAATAAAACAGATTCCGGAAATTAAAGCCGGTTTTCTGATTGCTTGCACTCTATTTATTTGTAAATTTGCGGTTAAAATATTTATCAGAAAAAAATTGTCATCTTTCCTTATGGATTCAAGTAATTCTTTCATGGTCTTCTGCGGCAGTGATACTATGTATCTTGCCAAGGAGATATGTGACTATTTGAACTGCCCTCTGGGTAATATGAACGTCACCCATTTTGCTGACGGTGAATTCGCCGTTTCATATGAGGAGTCTATCCGTGGAGCTGACGTGTTCCTTGTACAGTCAACATTTCCGCCATCGGATAATCTGATGGAACTGCTGCTTATGATTGATGCGGCAAAACGTGCATCGGCTAAATCGGTAAATGCCGTTATTCCTTACTTCGGATGGGCAAGACAGGACAGGAAGGATAAGCCGCGCATCTCGATTGGCGCAAAGCTGGTTGCCGATATGCTTAGTAAAGCAGGCGTTAACCGGGTGATTACAATGGACCTTCATGCCGACCAGATACAGGGCTTTTTTGATGTGCCGGTTGACCATCTCTATGCATCGCTGGTCTTCATGCCTTATATCCAGGCTCTTAATCTGGAAGAACTGGTTATTGTAGCTCCCGATGTGGGCGGCAGTAAACGTGCCAG
>DDLZ01000119.1 GCA_002340405.1 Bacteroidales bacterium UBA2559 | reverse complement strand
GGAAAGGTACGCGTGTTATTGACTAACAACAATGAGGTTGAGTATATGAAAAAGGTCAGGGAGGAGTTGTATCAGAGCGCTTTGGAAAAGAATTTAATAGTATATCACAGAGAAAAATGATAAACAGACCGTATATTCTTATTGCTGCAGTGACGGCTTTATTAACTTTGCCGACCGGTATTTCGGCTCAAAACAATGTAATTGACGAGGTGGTTTGGGTCGTGGGTGATGAGGCCATATACAAATCCGAAGTAGAGGAGGCACGGCAAGAGGGTGCCCTGCGTGGTATTCGCTGGGAGGGTGATCCATACTGCATAATCCCTGAACAGATTGCAGTCAACAAACTGTTCATGAACCAGGCTGAACTTGACAGTATTACGGTCAGTCCGGAAGATGTAAATTTCCAGGTTGACATGTATTATAACGAGATGGTCAATCAGGCCGGTTCGGCAGAGAAACTGGAAGAGTATTACGGAATGGGTTCGGACCAGATAAAGATAAGACTTTACGAAACCCGTGAGGCGGACCTTATCATAGGACAGGTACGCGAAAAGCTAATGGAGAGAGTCAGAGTGACCCCGGCCGATGTGCGCCGTTTCCTGAAGGACGTTCCACCCGATGACATTCCCTACATCCCCACTCAGGTTGAAGTTCAGATAATCACAATTGATCCGGTTATTCCTCAGGAGGAGATTGATGAGGTGAAGGCCGAGCTCAGGGAATATATTGAAAGAGTACAGTCGGGCGAGATTCCCTTTTCGACATTGGCCCGTCTCTATTCCGAAGATCCGGGTACGGCACGGAACGGCGGTGACTGCGGTTTTATGGGGCGTGGCGAGATGGTCCCTGAATTTGCAACGGTAGCCTTCAATCTGACCAATCCCGACAGGATTTCGAAGATAGTTGAGACCGAATACGGTTTCCATATCATACAGCTCATTGAAAAGCTTGGTGATAGAGTCAGGGTAAGACATATACTTCGTAAGCCCAGAATACCGATGACAAGTATCGAGGAGTCTATCTCCAAGCTGGACTCGGTAGCTCAGGATATACGTGCCGGTAAATATTCGTTCGAGAGTGGTGTCACCAATTTTTCATCGGACAAGGATACATATAACAACAATGGCCTGATGACACATCGTCCAGAGCCCGGTATGCCCGGAATCTCAAAATTCGAGATGCAGCAATTGCCTCAGGATGTTGCCAAGGTGGTTGATGGCATGCGTTTAGGTGAGATATCGGATCCCTTCACCATGCAGCTCAATAACGGCAAAGTCGTATGTGCCATTGTAAAATTGAAAAACAGGATAACCGGTCACAAGGCCACTATGACCGATGATTATGAGATTTTGCACTCCATGGTCAATAATGTCCGGCGTGAAGAGGCTATCCAAAAGTGGATAAAAGAGAAACAGCGCACCACATATGTAAAGATAAGCGAGGGTTGGAACGACTGTGAGTTTCTCTATCCGGGATGGGAGGATTAAAGTTTTTAGGTCATGAAACAGAAAGTACGGCTCATTACCGTTTTATCTGCGTTTATTCTGATAGCCGGCTCTGCCGTTTGTCGGGAGGCTACAGATGATTATGTGCCCTATGATTCTGTAAATCTTGAAAAGACCGCAAATATCGGTAGCACTATAAACAGAGCCGCCGATTCCATAGATTCTACCGATTCCACGAGTGCAGACAATGCCACCGACTCCATCGGTTCAACCGCCCAAGACGGCGAAAACCAAAAATTCGTTTATCTGCTGAATTCCGACCTGCTCCGTTACGATAAGTTTTTGAATCCGGATGCCCAGATTCTGATAGGAAATGTCACCTTCCGTCATGACAGCATGTATATGTATTGTGACAGTGCCCTGTTCTATCAGGAGATGAACTCATTCGAGGCTTATCATAACGTACGTATGGAACAGGGGGATACGCTCTTTTTGTTTGGCGATTCGCTCTTTTATGACGGCAACACCAGAATTGCACGCGTAAGGGACAACGTAAGGCTTGAAAACCGCAGTATGGTTTTGCTTACGGACAGTCTCAACTATGACAGGAACATAGGCATAGGATGGTTTTTTGACGGCGGAACACTGCTTGACGAGGAGAACACCCTTATATCGGAATACGGACAGTTCGAGGTAGAGACCAAACTGGCCACATTCATTCGGGATGTGGTGCTTGAAAGTCCCGATTATAACCTGACATCGGATACACTCCATTACAATACGGATCTTCATAAAGCCTTCATAGTGAGTCCAACTACAATAATTAGTGAAGATAATACCATCCAAACGAGCCGCGGTTCATTCAATTTGGATACCGGAGATGCGCTCCTGCTCAACCGTTCGGAGATAATACAGAACGATGGAGAGACAAAGATGACAGGAGACAGTATCATCTATTCCGAGAGTGAAGGATCAATTTTCGGTTACGGCAATGTGCTTTTAAATGATTATGCTAATAAAATTGACATTTCGGGCGATTTCGCATGTTATTTTAAGGAGAATGATTCGGCCGTTGTTACCGACGAATCTCTGCTTATAGAATATTCGTCAGGCGACTCTCTCTATGTCCATGCCGATACGTTCCGTCTGACCACCTTCTACAATGAGACAGGCGATACGGTAATAAACCGTCATGTCAGGGCCTTCAACAGAGTCAAGGCCTACCGGTACGACTTGCAGATGATAGCCGATTCGGCTCAGTTCTGTACTGCCGATACCACTCTCACACTGTTTCAGGATCCTATATTGTGGAGTGACAATCAGCAAATACTGGGTGAGAAAATGATATTCTATTTGAATGACAGCACTATCGAGCGGGCCGAGGTGTTGGGGCAGGCTCTCTTTATTCAGGACAATGATTCCCTGCACTACAATCAGATAACCGGCCGTGAGATGTATGCCTGGTTTATTAACGGTGAGATAGACAAGGCCGATGTCAAAGGTAACGTGCTGGCCATTTTTTACCCCATAGACGATGCCGATACCACAATGATAGGTATGAATACTCTTGAAGCATCGCATCTGACCATACATTTTGTTAACAGGACAGTTGAAAAGATAGTGGTACATGGCAGGTCCAGCGGAGTCATGTACCCCATGAGCAAGTTGGATGAGAAAAAAATGTATCTGGCTAATTTCAACTGGTTTGACAGACTGAGACCATTGAGTCGGATTGACGTCTTCTACTGGCGTGCAAAACTTGCTACGGAACAATTAAAACAGACAATAACCAAGGAGGTGCCGTTACCGACACTGCCTAAAAAAGAGAACAATTAATATGGGACTATTTTCAGTAAACAGACAGCCCCGCCGTTATGATCATAAATATATCTATTACGATGAGCGGAAGGACAAGCTGGCAAAGATTGAAGAGAAAGCCAAACGTGAACTTGG
>DDLZ01000062.1 GCA_002340405.1 Bacteroidales bacterium UBA2559 | reverse complement strand
TATAGGCGATATCCCCATGGTGACATATCAGGCCGATGGTCTTATTATAGCCACCCCGACCGGTTCGACAGCCTACTCCCTGAGTGTAGGCGGTCCGATAATCGCTCCCGGCACCGATGTGATCAGCCTTACTCCGGTAGCTCCGCACAGTCTGACCATGCGTCCGCTTGTCCTGCCTGCCGACCAGACCATACATCTGGATGTGAGCAGCCGCAGCCACAGCTTCCTGATCTCCATTGATGGTAACAGCTTCAGCTGTCGGGAACATACACCCATTGCCATCTCCCGCGCCCCGTTCACCATTAAGGTGATAAGACCCGATGACAATGATTTTTTCTCTACGCTTCGCGAAAAGATGTTTTGGGGTACAGACCTGCGTAAATAACCGGGCTTTATTGTCGGTGATAAATGAATATCCCCTATTTGGTCTTCAATACCTGGGAGTAACTCTCCAGGAAGCGGTCGGCATCCTGCCCGGTAATGCAGAGCGGCGGTAACAGACGTATGACATTGTTACTGCTTACGCCCGTAAAGATATGTTTCTCAAAAAGCAGACGCTGACGTATCTCTTTGATAGGCTCATCGAATTCAATACCTATCATCAGCCCGCGACCGCGCACCTCCACGGGACCGGGAATGGAGCTGAGCTGCTCCAGCAGATACGAGCCTACCGATGCGGCGTTCTCTACCAATTTTTCCTGCTCAATCACATCCATCACCGCCAGGGCTGCGGCACAGGCCAGATGGTTACCGCCAAAAGTAGTACCCAACTGCCCCAAAACAGGTTCAAACATAGGACTGATAAGCAGTGCGCCGCAAGGAAAACCGTTGGCAATACCCTTAGCTACGGTTATAAGATCGGGTCTGATCCCGCTATATTGGTGGGCAAAGAATCTGCCGCTGCGGCCGTAACCGCTCTGGATCTCATCCAGGATCAAAACGGTACCGTGTGCCGTGCAAGCCTCACGCAGCCCCCGCATATACTCATCGGAAGGGACCCGTATGCCTCCCACGCCCTGAATACCCTCTATTATAAGAGCTGCCACATCGTTCTTGCTCAGCTCGTTACGGGCCACCTCCAGATCATTCCATGGCAGATATGTCACATGACCGGAATCATTGACCGGAGCTATGATCTTAGGGTTATCCGTTGCTTCAACCGCCAGTGATGTGCGGCCGTGAAAAGCCTTTTTGAGCGAGAGAATACGGCTTCGGCCCGTATGGAACGATGCCAGCTTAAACGCATTTTCATTGGCTTCGGCACCGCTGTTTACCATAAACAGGCTGTAATCCCCGTAACCCGATATGATACCCATACGCTCGGCCACCTGCTCCTGCAGGCGGTTTATCACTGAATTGGAATAGAAACCCAACGTAGCCGCCTGACGACTCAGCGCCTCCACATATTTGGGATGCGAATGACCTATACTGATAACTGCATGACCGCCGTAGAGGTCAAGATACTCCTGACCCTTATCATCCCACACTCTCTGCCCCAGTCCCTTTACAATATTTATGGGAAAGAGGCTATACACATTAAACAGTTCCATCACTTAAGCTGCAATAAATTAAAAGCCGATGGCTTTCAACCGCAGTCCGGTTGTCTCTTTCAGATTAAACAATAGATTCATATTATGCACCGCATTACCGCTGGCGCCTTTGACAAGGTTGTCGATACAGGATACCACCAACAGCTTATCTCCGTGTTTCTCCAGATGCAGCAGACAGTTGTTGGTATTAACTACCTGTTTTAGGTCTATCTGTTCCTCGGTCACATGTACAAACGAATCGGCCTCGTAATACTCACGGTAAATAGTGTACAGTTCTTCAATATCCACCGTATTCTTTACAACCGCCGTAACAAATATGCCGCGGCTGAAATCGCCCCGGTAGGGTATGAAATTTATATCGGATTTAAAGCTGTTTTGCAAATGTCTGATAGACTGAAGTATCTCCGGCAAATGTTGGTGTGTAAAGGGCTTATATATGCTTATGTTGTTGTTCCTCCAGCTGAAATGCGTGGTCGGGCTCGGTTTCACGCCCGCTCCGGTGCTGCCTGTGATGGCATTGACGTAAACGTCGTCATTGAGCATCAGATAACGTGCAAGCGGCAGGAGGGCCAGCTCAATGGCCATGGCAAAGCAGCCCGGATTGGCCACATACCGGCTGCTGCATATTGCGCGACGATTGAGCTCCGGCAGACCGTAGATAAACGGATTATCATCGGCCTCAATACGGTAGTCCATGGAGAGATCTATTACCTTAAGCTCTTCCGGAAGGGTGTTGGCCTCGATGAACTTTCTTGTATCGCCGTGAGCAGTACAGAAAAAGAGCAGATCGATTGTGTCAAGCGGCAGTTGGTCGGTAAAAAGCATATCGATCTCACCTATCAGTCCTCCGTGGACAGCGCTGATCTTATTGCCGGCATTACTGGTACTGTTCACAAAAACGATCTCGGCATCAGGGTGACCCAGCAGAATACGGATCAGCTCACCTGCCGTATATCCGGCGCCTCCTATAATTCCTACTCTTATCATATCAGTTCAGTTAACGCTCTTCATCGGGATGTACGCTGTAGTATGTGCGCAGAGGAACAGATGTTATCTTAATGAAACCCTTGGCATCATCGGCCGTCCAGGCCTTAGCCCCTTCACCGTACTCGCCCAGACTGTTGTGCACAAGGTCATCGGGAGTATCGCAGCCCACGGTCTGGAAGCTGTAAGGACGCAGTTCCAGTGTTACTGTGCCGTTCACGTTGCGCTGTGAGCTGGTCAGCATGGCCTCAATATCGGGCATGACCGGCTCCAGATACTGCGACTCGTGCAGGAACATTCCATACCAGTTGGCAACCTGATCTTTCCAGTACTGCTGCCACTTGGATAGGGTAAACTTCTCAAGGAAACGGTGTGCGTTTATTATCAGCATAGGGGCGGCGGCCTCGAAACCGACACGTCCTTTAATGCCTATTATGGAATCGCCTACATGACAGTCACGGCCTATGGCATATGCAGCGCCAATCTTCTCAACCTCCTGAATGGCTTTTATGCGGTCATCATACTTTTTACCGTTGACGGCAACCAACTCACCTTTCTCGAATCCCAGACTCAGGATCTCGGGGCCCTGTTTGGTGGGATGCTTAAGGTAAGCGCTCTCAGGAAGGCCCTGCTTGCTGTCAAGTAGCTCGCCGCCGCAGATTGATGTGCCCCAAATACCCACATTGTAGGAGTATTTGAGTTTGGCAAAATCGGCATTGAAACCGTTGGCATTAAGATAGTCTATCTCCTCCTTGCGACTCAGGTTGCGGTCGCGGGTGAGTGTTATTATCTCAACGCCGGGAGCCTTAACCAGAAAGGTCATATCGAAACGTACCTGGTCATTGCCGGCACCGGTTGAACCGTGTGCTATGGCATCGGCGCCTATCTCGTTGGCATATCTGGCGACGGCCAGAGCCTGAAAGATCCTTTCCGACGAAACCGATATCGGATAACAGTTGTTTCTCAGAACATTGCCGAAAATCATATATTTCAGCGATTTTTCATAATACTCCCGAGTGACATCAAGAGTAACGTATTTCACTGCGCCCAGCTTATAGGCGTTCTCCTCATTCTGTTTGAGTTGCTCGGGAGTAAATCCGCCCGTATTTGCGCAGGCGGCATAGACCTCATATCCCATCTCACGGGTAAGATACATCACATTATAACTTGTATCCAAACCGCCCGAGAAGGCAACTACAACTTTCTTAGCCATACTATTTTATTGTTTTCTTACTTTCCAATTTCTTTATTCTCTTGAGCACATCAGCCGGTATGTTGGCCGGCAAATTCTCATGCGGATCATAGAGCATTCCGGTGCAGATACAGTATTTCCGTCCTGTACGGTGCAGTATATCCACATTGATACAACCCTCACACCCCTTCCAGAAAGCCTCATCCTGAGTAAGGTCATCGAATGTTACCGGCTTGTAGCCCAGTTGGGTGTTCATGGCCATAACTGCCGCACCGCTCGTGAGCGAAAATATCTTGGCATTAGGCCAGCGTATGCGGGCAAGTGTGAACGTCAGATTCTTGATACGTTTTGCCAGACCCTGTCCGCGATAATCAGGATGGACTATAAGTCCCGATGTTGTCACGTATTTTTTGTCTTGCCATGTCTCAATGTAGCTGAAACCGGCGAACCTGTCGCCATCAAGCGCAATCACAGCTTTCGCTTCGCGCATTTTCGAAACCAAATATTCAGGGGTACGTTTTGCTATTCCCGTACCGCGCACTTCTGCAGCATCAGATATGGTTTTAAGGATCACGTCAATATACTTCTCGTGTGACTCGTCCGCAACCACAACCTCAATTCCACTCTTCATTTTCAATATATCTATGAAAAGTATTTATAAGGATACGATAATAGGTTCTAAAAGACGTTTTATCTCCTGGCGGTTTGCCCCTTCGGCAAGAACCATCAGCAGGGTATCATCGCCGGCTATTGTTCCAAGCACATTGTTCAGATTATGATTATCTATATCATATGCCAGACTGCCTGCATATCCCGGTTTGGTCTTGATCACTGCCATGTTGCCTGAAAAATTCAGAGAGACGAATCCGTAACGCGGTTGATTGCCGGCCAGGTTTTCCATATCGTAATTGGTACCCCTCTTCTGGAGTAATGCGTGATTGGGAAGTACATAAAGATAATCTCCATNNGGCATTGGCCACCTTTGAGATTTTCATCTTCTTCAGATCCCTTGACAAAGTCGCCTGAGTTACTGAAAAACCTTTGGTTTTAAGGACCTGGAGCAACTGCTCCTGATTATTAATGTCCTGTTCGGAAATAATGAGACGTATAGCCTCCAACCTACTGTTCTTTTTCTTCATGTTGCATAAATATTCGCTGTGACGGTGCAAAAATAGTTATAATATTTTCAATATACAACTGTTATGGAAATATTTATACAAAATGTTGAGGGTGGTTTGATCTCAATCCAGTTCCTGGTCGGCCTCATAACCGCCTAACTCGCGGATCCTGTTCTTGAGCATGGCAAACTGCTGGAACAGATCGTGTACGGGACGTTCGCCATTGTACGTCATGGGTTTCTTCACATAGAACGAAAGCCAATTCTGAACACCTTTAAGACCGGCACGAAGGGCCAAATCTGTAAACAGAAATAGGTCCAGACAGATGGGGGCCGCCAAAATAGAGTCACGGCACAAAAAATTGACCTTTATCTGCATAGGATAGTTCATCCACCCGAATATATCTATGTTGTCCCAGCTCTCCTTGTTGTCTTTACGCGGCGGATAGTAGTTGATCTTCACCTTATGATAAATATCGGAGTAGAGCTCCGGATATTCTTCATGGTCCAGGATCCACTCCACCGACGAAGCCTTACTTATACGTTTTGTCTCAAAATTATCGGGATATTCTATCACCTGACCGTCCCGGTTACCCAGAATATTGGTCGAGAACCAGCCCTCAACGCCCAACAGACGGGCATGAAATACTGGTGCCAGCGCACTCTTCATCAGGGTCTGACCGCTTTTGAAATCCTTACCCACTATGGGAAGCCCCTGTCTGTGTGAGAGCTCGAACATGGCAGGAATATCCACACATACATTGGGAGCTCCCATGATAAACGGACAGCCTTCCATCAGTGCGGCGTATGCGTATATCATGCTTGGCGGCAGGTGTTTGCGATCATCGGCTTTCATGGCCGATTCAAATCCGGCCAGCGAGCCGTGAACTTGTTCGTTGCACGGAGTGTATGATTCGGTACTGGCTATCCAGAAGACTATCACGCGGTTACAGCCGTTCTCCTTCTTAAAGTTTCTGATGTCGGAGCGCAGATTCTGCGCATAGTTCCAGCGGGTGTCGTCAGGCATAGCCCAGATAGGATCGGGGACACGACCGAACGAAGGGTCCATAAGATTGTGAGCAAAATCTACATCGAAGCAGGCTTTCATGGGTTTGATAAGTTTCAGCTCGTCACGCACAGGTTCGATGTCCTCTTTTTTGAGAACCTGACAATAGAGTGCACTCTCATATGCATCGTCGGAAAAAACATCCCAAGCACCGAAAACCACATCGTTAAGATTTGCCATGGGTACTATTTCACCCACATATTTATATTGTCTCTTTTCCCCGCGTCCCACGCGCATCTTTCCCATCTGAGCAAAGGAGCCTATGGGATTTGCCAATCCTTTGCGTGCCATCAGCG
>DDLZ01000025.1:9190-23448 GCA_002340405.1 Bacteroidales bacterium UBA2559 | reverse complement strand
ATAATCAATAAATACTGTTTGACAATTCACGATATCCGCTTGTCATACATTGAAGAGATTTTATCAAACATTTTTTTCTTATCTTTGATAAGTTTTATTTTTGTGACAGGCTCAATACTTTTTTGTGTTTTTTGTTTTGCCTATTCCCGGGAATACAATGATATATAACTTTTAATATAATGAATAAGAAAATTGCTGTAGCCGGAACCGGTTATGTAGGGCTTTCCATGGCTGTATTGCTTGCGCAAAAGAATCATGTAACAGCGGTTGACATAGTAAAAGATAAGGTTGACCTTATAAACAGCCGCCGTTCGCCCATACAGGATGACTATATCGAAAAATACCTGGCCGAAAAGAAGCTAGATCTGACTGCGACACTTGACGGTGAAATGGCATATTCCGATGCTGATTTTGTGGTAATAGCCACACCTACCAATTACGACAGCAAGAAGAACTTTTTTGATACCACTCATGTCGAGGAGGTGATAGACTATGTGCTCAGAGTAAATCCCGATGCCGTAATGGTTATCAAATCAACGATTCCGGTAGGCTACACGGAGAATGTCCGTAAAAAGTTCAGCTACAGCAAACCTCTGCCCGACGGTACTGTGAAGACGGTTAAGCCCAATATTATTTTTGCGCCGGAGTTTTTGCGTGAGAGCAAGGCTCTTTACGACAATCTCTATCCCTCCCGGATCATCGTTGGATTCGATAAAAACGAACCCCATCTTGAGGAGGCTGCCCATCTTTTTGCACAACTGTTGCAGGAGGGCGCCATCAAAGAGAACATTGACACGCTATATATGGGAACCACCGAGGCCGAGGCTGTAAAACTGTTTGCCAATACCTATCTGGCTCTGCGAGTAAGCTTCTTCAATGAACTTGACACATACGCCGAGATAAAGGGACTTGACACCCGCTCCATAATAGACGGAGTCGGTCTGGACCCCAGAATAGGCAGTCACTATAACAATCCCTCATTCGGTTACGGCGGCTACTGCCTGCCAAAGGACACCAAGCAACTGCTTGCCAATTACGACGATGTGCCCGAAAATCTGATTCAGGCCATAGTTGACAGCAATCGCACCCGCAAGGATTTCATTGCTGACCGCGTGCTTGAAAAAGCCGGTTACTATACGGCTAACAGCGCGTGGGACGAGGCATCGGAGAGGGAGGTAACGGTGGGAGTCTTTCGTCTGACCATGAAGTCCCGCTCGGATAATTTCCGCCAAAGTTCAACTCAGGGAGTGATGAAGCGCATGAAGGCCAGGGGAGCCAGTGTGATTGTATATGAGCCGGTCCTGAAAGACGGCGAAACGTTCTTTGGGAGCAAGGTGGTAAATGATCTGGATGAATTTAAACGTCGCAGCGATTATATCATCGCAAACCGCTATGACTCCTGCCTGGATGATGTAAAAGAGAAGGTCTATACCCGCGACCTATTCCGCCGCGATTAATATGTTTTGTTGCAAAAACAACTCAGTTCATCGGCTTTTCTGTCTATTTATTACAAATCGTTTATGTCGATTCCCAGTGCCCTTCGAAGCAGTTCTTCGTCATCGGGATTGTCAATTTTCATGCCCGATGTGATTTCAAGTGTTATCGGTTCGTGGCAGATGACACCTTTCAGTATGGCCCTGTCCTCCATCCATTCTATGGGCTTGGATGGCGGGAAAATGATTTGGAAGTAATTGGTTACGTGGTCGCCGCCCCGGTCAAAGTCCTGGTCGGTCTTTACACCTTCGATGCGCAGCGGCTTGAGCTCCCTGCCGTTCGAGAATGTCAGAGTGAAGTCACTGCCCACATGTCCCTTGACTGAGTGGGGTTCCATAATTGACATTTCCATGTAAACTGTAGTTTCTGTCTCGGACAGGTGAGCAGTCCGGGCAGTTACAGTATTGGGTATGTCCTTGTGGATGTTGATTGTTTTCAGTACATACCGGTTATAGAGCAGCATGGTATAGCTTTCGCCCTTGGCTGGCTCACGGTTCGAAACCTGCAGACCGCGAATGCATATGCCGCCGTCCTCACTGTCTATCAGGTCCACGGTTTCAACATCATCGGGGATAGCAGGGAAGCGTACCGTAAAATAGTAGTATCCGCAATCAGGACTCCAGAAATACTTGTCCTCAAATCCTTTCAGACCGTCATGTCCTATCTCCTTGTAGTCCTTGCCACCTGCCCTCATAGTGTATCCTGTCATAGAACGCAGCCACAGATCATTGCCTTGGAAAGAGTAGAAGATTATGACGGTCTCCTTATCGGTTTTCACCACATTGGTCACATGGAGCCAGGGCGGGTTTTGGTTGTACTGGTTCCTGGGGTTCTGAATGCGTTCACCCTTGTCAAACCAGTCGCTGGAGATGGAGGCATTCAGACGGCTGATCACATCTACAGCTTTTTCATCATTCTTTGCATCCAGCTTGCTTTTTTGTGGAATAAGAGTGATGGTACGCGGCCCTTTATCACTCTTGTACATCTTATACAAATCACCCAGACCTGTCAGATCGGCGGCAGGTGACGGGTCATAATAGACCATAGACACCTGGTCAATGCCGCGTTTCCATGCAGCTTGAGCCATTGAGAGGGCATCGGACCATGGCATTTCCTGCGGACAGATGGCGACCCCATGACCGTCAAACATGCCTATCCACTTGTTCATCAAAGCAAGGTCACCCGTTATTGACAGAGTCCTGAAATTCCTGTTAGAAGGGTAACGGATGGCCTCTTGCCTCTCACAGTTCATCTCGAAGCGATACTGACCTTGGCCAAGATCAATTATGTGAGCGCGTCGGTACTCAGGCATGGTCATGTGTTCAAGCATGTAGTCGTCAAGGGCTACAGCTGTCTTGATCCCGTATTTTCCCAGCTGTTCGGCAAGCGGCTGTACCTGTTCCAGACCGCTTACACCATCCATGTACTGCAGACTTATGCGGGTAGTCCTGAACTTGCGGCGGTGCTTGTGCAGGTAATCGGCAATATCATTGGTTTTTACTGTGGCTTCAACACCGTCAAAAGTGCGGATCTTGGCGGTCCCGTCACCGAATATCCATACGCGGCCATCCTCAAATTCGGGATAACCGTCAGGGCCTACCATTGCAGAAGAGGTGGAATTGAAAACTATGAATATGGCCGATGCCAGCAAAATGACAACACTGCGCAGTCTTGCCGCCGGTCTTGATCTCTTTCTTTCCATCATGTCTATTCTTTTTTTCAAGTTTGATTCTCTGAACCAGCTGCTCATGGAATAGCCGCGATTTGCAGCTACCGTTCCAACGAGCATCATCTTGTAATCCTTTTCATGTGCACCGCTTTCAATGACTGAGCGGTCGGCCTCATATTCATGTATCAGCTCCATCTCTTTGTGGACAAGCCTCATAACAGGATTGAACCACTGTACAGCACTGAGAATGTCTGTCAGAAGCAGGTCAAGCGAATGCCACTTGTGGGCATGCAGGACTTCATGCTGCCAGACAGCCTTGTTTTCCATGTTCAGCCACTCACGGGGCATGACTATGCAGCGCATCCAGTTGACAGGCTGGGAAACGAGATCCGATTCAATCACATCACACCCTTCCAGACGGTTGCGGTATTCTCCGTCTTTGATGATTTTGACGATTTCCCTTACCGATATTACTTTCCTGACAAGACAATATGCCACACCCAGGCAATATACGACAATAAGTGTCAGAATCCAGTTCCATGATCTGTGGCCGGACGATGGAGCAGTTTCCGCCTGTAGGGTTGATGCTGTTTCCTCTACTGCCGATTCGGTCACATCCCTGTCCGGTGTCACATTCCTCTCCACAGGTACTGTTTTCCGATTGCTGTCATCGGTCATAATTGTTCTTGCAGGAATGATATCATTAACCCTCTCCGGCAGGGTGAGGCGTATGACAGGAATGCTGAATGAGAGCAACAATATTCCAAGGAGAACACTTCGGTTGAAGTTGTGGAATGTCATCTTGGACATAAGCAGTTTGAACAGTATGAATAATACTGCCAACAGTACGGCAACCTTAACCTGATATATTAGGAATTGCTCCATAGTACCATTTTATTTTGATTGTTGTGATTCTATGCGTCCTATCAGGTCCTTGAGCTCCTGAACGGATATCTTTTCATCCTTGACAAGGGCCGAGACAGCATCAACGTATGAATTGCCAAAGCAGTGGGAAACAAGTCTGCCAATTGAAGCGTTGCTGTATTCCTCACTGCTTATTATGGCATGGTAGCGGAATGTGCCACCTTCTTTGATATGATCAAGAAAGCCGTTGGATTCCAATAATCTGACCTGTGTTGATACGGTGCTTACATGAGGTTGTGGATGCGGCATGTGAGCCCTGAGTTCCAGAACAGTCATTGCACCATGTTTCCAGAACAATCCCATCAATTCGCTTTCGCGTTTGCTTAATCGTTTCATTCTAATAATCGTTTAATCGTTGTTTTTGCAATTATACAAACTATCTTTCATAAACGAGCTATCTTTTATAAATTAATTTGCAATGATTGACAATAAAGTGATTATTTCACTGTCAATCTTTGCACATCAGACAGAATTAATGATTAATGGAACACAGCCTGTTTCTTTGTCAGATATATGCTGGAGCTTGAGAAAAAAGTCCTAAAGCATATTTATATGTTACACAATACACCTTTAGTGCACTTTGAGTAAAACAAAGGCCCCTGTAAACCAATTGATTTACAGGGGCCTTCTGGTACCCAGAGCCGGAATCGAACCGGCACAGGTTGCCCTACTGGTGTTTGAGACCAGCGCGTCTACCTATTCCGCCATCTGGGCTTGGTCCAAAACCGGCGCGAAGGTACGATATTTTATCGATAATCAGAGAAAAGAGCGACTGTTTTTTGGAGACAGCATAAAAAAGCGTTTTCTATTTGTTCATTTGAAATCATTTGATAACTTCGTAACTACGTTTTGATTGCGCAACTATATACGGAGAACTATTAATTAATATATATGTTAGGAAAAGATAACTACTGCGTAGTGTTGGCCGGCGGTTTTGGCACCCGCTTATGGCCTTTGAGCAGAAAAGGTCTGCCAAAACAATTTCTTGATTTAAATAATGACGGCTCTACTCTTCTGAGTAAAACCGTTGAGAGAATGAAGAAGATAGTGCCTTTCGAGAATATCATAGTGTCAACCAATCTTGATTTTTATGATGACGTGTGCAGGCAACTGCCCGATATGAATCCCGTTCAGGTCTTGCGTGAGCCGGCGATGAAGGGTACAGCACCCAGCATTATACTTGCGGCTTACCATATTCGTGATATGAATCCAAATGCAAATGTGGTTGTGGTGCCATCGGATACGGTAATTATTGATGATAAACCTTATGCCGAAGTTATTGAGCGAGGTATGCGATTTGTTGAAAATAATGATGGAATTCTAACTGTAGGCATTAAACCCACACGCCCGGAGACCCGTTTCGGTTATATTCAGATAGACGAAGAAAAAAAGGATGGCATGTATAAGGTTCGTACGTTCACCGAGAAACCTGCGAAATCATTTGCCAAGGTGTTTGTTGAAAGCGGCGAGTTTTTCTGGAACTCAGGTATCCTGATGTGGGATGTAAATTCACTCATTGAAATAGCCCATTCATGCCTTGCGGAGATGACAGCCCAACTGGATCGCATATATGATACGCTGCGTAACCGTGATTCCAGACGTAATTTGCTTTATACCCTATATGAAGCTTTCCCGTACATATCAATCGATTACGGGATTCTTGAAAAGACTGACAAGGTCTATATGGCAACCGGTGATTTTCGTTGGAATGATATCGAGAGCTGGGATTTGCTGTATGACTATTGCAATAAGGATGAAAATGGCAATGTGCTGGGTTTGTATAACCATCAGATTTACAACAGCCATAACAGCATGTTCCCGTGTAATAAAGAGAAGAAGCTTGTGGTGATTGACGATCTTTCGGATTTTCTGGTGGTTGATACCGATGATGTGTTGGTAATATGCCGTCGTAATTCGGAAACGGATTTTAAGAGATATATAAAAGACTCCATAATGAAGTACGGTGAAAAATACACCTGAGCACCGTATATAAAACATAAAACAGAAAAGTCCCGCACATAGTCGGGACTTTTCTGCGCTCCTTCTAGGACTTGAACCTAGGACCCCCTGATTAACAGTCAGATGCTCTAACCGACTGAGCTAAAGAAGCGTTTTTGCTCTGTTTGCATGCTAACAGTATTGAGCTGCTTGCAAATGCGGTGCAAATTTACCACCTTTTTTAAGATATCCAAACTCCTTTAAGGAAAAAAACATCGTCACACGCTTTTTTTGTCATATCTTCGCAGATAAAAGTGATAAAAAGAGTATTTTACTGTTTTTTTAATCCTATTATGAAAGAGATATTCAGGAAATCATTTCAGATTACTATATTTTCGCTGTTGCTTGTTCCTGTGTGTCTGTCAGCGCAGGGACATGATTTCGAGCTGTCCAAAAATTTGGAGACGTTCCATTACATAGTGCATGAACTGGATTTTTTCTATGTTGACTCCATCGACCCTCAAAAGGTTATCGGAGCCGGGATAGATGCCATGTTAAGCGAGATAGATCCCTACACGCAGTTTTTCCCCGAATCGGATCAGAATGACCTTAAGATGATGACTACCGGAAAATATGCCGGGATAGGAGCAATAATCCGCCAGTATCCCGACCGCGAATGGATATGCATAGAGGAGCCTTATGAAGGGATGCCTGCCGCACGCTATGGGCTTCGTGCCGGTGACATGATTCTCAGGATTGATGGTGAAAGCATGAAAGGCAAGGCTTCTTCATACGTAAGCGACAAGCTACGGGGCGAATCTGACACCAAAGTTCAGGTCACTGTACGGCGTCCCGGCGTTGAGGATTCCATTGATCTGGATGTTGTCCGTAGTGTTATAGCGCTGCCCGCTGTCCCCTATTACGGCATGTGGGAGGGACACGGCTATATACAGCTGAATCAATTTACCGAGAACTGCTCAAGAGAGGTGATGGCGGCACTTGTCAACCTGAAAGAACAGGGTGCCAAAGGTGTCATACTCGACCTGCGCGGCAATGGAGGCGGACTGTTGAATGAAGCTATTAATATTGTAGGTATGTTTGTGCCCAGGGGAACCATGGTACTTGAGACTCGTGGAAGGATCCCGCAATCTGAAAGGACTTACAAAACCGAACGCAATCCGATTGACGTTGAAATCCCTCTTGTCGTTTTGACTGACGGGCAGTCGGCATCGGCATCGGAAATTGTTGCAGGGGCACTTCAGGACTTGGATAGAGCTGTTATTGTAGGCTCTTCTACATTTGGTAAAGGACTTGTTCAGAGCACCAGACCTTTGCCCTATAACGGGGTGCTAAAGGTGACTACCGCCAAGTATTATATTCCGAGTGGCCGATGTATTCAGGAGATAGATTATTCCCGACGAAATGAGAGGGGCGAGGCCGAGCATATACCTGACAGCCTTAAGCACCAGTTCTATACTGCTGCGGGACGACCGGTACGTGAGGGTGGAGGAATAATACCTGATGTGATATGCAAAATGGACACTATGCCCGACATACTTTATAGTCTTTCACAGGATGTTGTGCTTTTCGATTATTCTAATGAGTATTGTCTTAAACATGACACGATTGCTCCGATGGATGTTTTTGAATTCACCGACGATGATTACGAGTCATTCAAGGAGTTTGTCTGCAATTCGGAATTCGAATTTACCAGTAGCAGCAGCAGAGGACTGACAACACTGAGGAGGATTGCTCAGATCGAGGGGCTGGCGGACAAGGCTTCAGCTGAGTTTGATGCCCTGGCAATAAAGCTTGAGTATGACCTTCGAAAGGACCTTGACATATTCCGGGACGACATTAAAAGACTGGTAGGTATGGATATAGCCACACGGTACTATTACCAGCGCGGTGGGGTGATCCAGAGCATGGGGGGCGATAAAATTTTGTCTGAAGCGGTAAGCCTGCTTGATGATGGCGAACGTTATAACTCGCTGCTTGCCGCTCCTGCAAACAGCAAAGAGTGAGAGTACAGTTTACGGGTTACTTTAGCTTTTCATCAAAACTGAACCCCTCCGAACTCTTTTCGATTGTTATTTTCGCTGACTTTTCGGGCAGCGTATAAACTGTAACGACATCAGTGATCCCGTCAACTACCAGCAAGCCGGATTCTTTGGCGAAACGGTCAATGGTAAGGGTAAGCTGTGAAGCGGGAGCACCTTTGAACAGCAGGCTGTCATTCACATACAAAGAGACCGGTTTGTCTATTGTGGAGTTCCCCAGCACTATTTCATAGCGCGAGTTGAATTCATCCTCTTTATTTCTATTCATCCTGAAAGCCACATAGAGGAAAATCGCAACGATAAGAAGTATCACTATCATAAATACCATTGAGCCAAGCAAGAATATTTTGTTGGCTTTGGTTGCCCTTTTGCTCATATAATTCTACTTTTTTAGCAAAGCTATCCTTTTTTCTTGTGAAAATCATATTTATTTGCGAAAATTGCAGTCAGGTTAATCAAATTACTAAGACAATGAAAAGAAACGTAATCATTATGCTGGCAGCATTACTGTTGGCTCCCATAGCAACAGTAACGGCTCAACCGGATCCTAATTTTCACATCTACATCTGTATAGGTCAATCCAATATGGAGGGAAATCCCCGACCGGAGCAGATGGATACAGAGTATTCCAATCCCCGTTTTGTAACCATGAACGCTGTTGACTTTCCGGACAGTAAGATGGGTGAGTGGCGTATCGCCGTGCCGCCGTTGGCGCGTCCCAATACAGGCCTTACTCCGGCCGACTGGTTTGGTCGCACTATGGTTCAAAATATGCCTGAAGATGTAAAGGTGGGTATCGTCATGGTAGCGGTAGCAGGTTGTTCAATTGATCTTTTTGACAAGGACAAATTTGAAGCTTATATACCTAATCAAGCCGAGTGGATGAAGAACATCTGCAGCGCTTACGGCGGCAATCCCTACAACCGTCTCATTGAGCTCTGCAAAAAGGCTCAGGAGGATGGAGTGATCAAGGGTATTCTGCTGCATCAGGGTGAAACAAACACAAATCAGCCCACATGGCCCGGGAGTGTTAAAAAGGTTTATGATGACATCCTTGCCGACCTGGGCATGGAGCCCGCTTCCATACCTCTGCTTGCCGGTGAGGTCGTGGCTGCCGATCAGGGGGGTGTTTGCGCTGCACACAACCAGATTTTAGCCACACTTCCTCAGACACTTCCACAGGCTCTGGTGGTTCCCGCATACGGATGCGAAGCCGGTCGCGACCGACTCCATTTTAACTGCAAAGGACAACGGGAGTTGGGACGTCGTTATGCCGCACGTATGTTAGGGTATCTGGGATTCTGATTTGAATTCTTGAATTATGATAAAAAATGGTCGGAGCATTGCTTCCAGTCATTTTTTTGCATTTTTATTTGGAACGGATTACAATATAAACTATATTTGTGCCCGTTAAGATTATGTGTGGAGAGGCTGTAAGGCCTCTTTTTTCGTACTTTCAGTATGTGAGTACGATTTTTACGGGTTAATAACTGAGGTTTTATATGATTGAAAAACAAAGAGTTATCGATATTGCCAAGCAGTGGCTTGAAGGTAAGGAAAGCTATTTCCTGGTTGATGTTCAGGTGACACCGGACAACAGAATTACAGTTGAGATTGATCAGGCTGAAGGGGTCTGGATTGATGACTGTGTTGAATTGAGCCGTTTCATTGAATCTTTCCTTGATCGCAATGTCGAAGATTATGAGCTTGAGGTTGGTTCAGCCGGCATAGGTCAGCCTTTCAAGGTACTTCAGCAATATATCAATCATATTGGTCATGAGGTTGAGGTCCTTCCCAAGACCGGCACAAAACTGAAAGGCATACTCGTGTCGGCCGATAAGAAAGGATTTGTGCTCAGAACCGGACAGAAGCAGCTGGTTGAAGGCAGCAAACGTCCTAAAACAGTTGAGGTTGAGATGCGTTTCAGCCACGATGAAGTGAAATATTCAAAATATGTAATAAGTATAAAATAAGATGGCTAGGACTAAGAAAGAGGCGACTATTTCGCTGATCGATACCTTCCAGGAGTTTAAGGAATTAAAGAATATTGACCGTATGACGCTGGTAAGCGTTCTTGAAGAGAGTTTTCGCAGTGTTATTTCGAAAATGTTCGGTACCGATGAAAACTACACGATAATAGTTAATCCGGATAAGGGTGACTGTGAAATTCAGCGTGCCAGAATTGTTGTTGAAGACAATGAACTTGAGGATGTCAATACTCAGATTTCACTTTCGGATGCCCGTCAGATTGCCGAAGATTTCGAAGTGGGCGAGGAGGTTTCCGAACCGGTTGATTTTTCAAAATTCGGACGTCGTGCAATCCTGAATCTAAGGCAGACTCTTGCTTCAAAGATTCTGGAGTTGGAAAAGGACAGTCTGTACAACAAATATACCGAAATGATAGGTATGATTGTGTCGGCCGATGTCTATCAGATTTGGAAAAAAGAGATACTGCTGCTTGATGAGGACGGCAATGAGTTGTTACTACCAAGGACCGAGCAGATCCCGAGTGATTTCTTCCGCAAGGGTGAGAGTGTAAGGGCTGTAGTGGAGCGTGTGGAAAACGTCAACAATCCCCGCATCATACTGAGCCGTACCTCACCGGTATTCCTGCAGCGTCTGTTTGAGCAGGAGGTTCCTGAAATAAGTGACGGCTTGATTACAATCAAGAAGATTGCCCGTATTCCCGGTGAAAGGGCTAAGATTGCGGTTGAATCTTATGATGACCGCATTGATCCTGTGGGTGCTTGTGTGGGTGTTAAGGGTTCTCGTATCCACGGGATAGTGCGGGAACTTAGAAATGAGAATATCGATGTCATAAACTACACATCGAACATTGAGCTTTTCATAAAGCGCGCCCTCAGTCCCGCTAAAGTCTCCGAGCTTAAGCTCGATACGGAAGCCCGTCTTGCCAAGGTTTATCTGAAGCAGGACCAGGTGTCGCTTGCCATAGGTAAGAGTGGTCTGAACATCAAGCTTGCCAGCATGCTTACGGAATATACTATTGACGTTTACCGTGAGCTTGAAACCGATCTCACAGAAGAGGATATCTATTTGGATGATTTCCGCGGTGATATTGAAGACTGGATTATTGACTCTCTGCATGATGCAGGTTTTGAGACTGCCAAATCGGTGCTACGCACAGACCGTATGGTGCTTTCTGAAACCGTTGATCTTGAAGAGGAACAGGTTGATGAAATCCTTGTTATTTTGGCGCAGGAGTTTCAGGATGAAGAGGAATTCAGTAAATTTCTAAAATAGGATATTTTCGGAGATTGGTTTTCCGAAGAGACAATTATAAGTTTATAGATGGCGATAACGATAAGAATAAGTAAAGTTACAAGAGAGTTGAATGTGGGCTCAGCCACTCTTGTTGAGTTTCTGCATAAGAAAGGTTTTACAGACGTAAAAGATGATCTTAACCAGAAACTTACCGATAAGCAGTACAGACTGCTGGTGGCTGAATTCAGTCAGGACAAATCTATACGCGAGGAGGCCAACCGTTTCCTCCAGGAGCGCTATAGCAAACGTCCTAAAGCTGATGAGCCCGAAGAAGCATCCGTTAAGGAGGAGTCTAAGGCTTCTGCCGAACCGGAAGTTTTGGTTGAGCCGGTCATAAAGATAAAGACCGTGGGCAAGATAGACCTGGATGCTCCAAAGGTTGAAAAGCCTGCCGAACCGGTTAAGCCTGTTGAATCGGTTAAACCTGCAGCACCGGTTAAACCCGTTGAACCGGAAAAGCCCACTGAGCCGGTTAAAGAGTCGGCAGAGCCCGAAGTAACGGCTCCTGTTAAATCGTCATCAAAACCTGAGCCGAAGAAAACAGTTCAAAAGAAACAACCTGAGACGGTCAAGACCGAAGCACAGAAAGCGAAGACCTCTAAACCTGAAGTGGCAAAAAAACAGAAGCCCAAGGATGAAACTGTAAAATCCGTTGCCTCTTCACCGGCTGAGAAAGTCACCGCTCCTAAAGCTACAGCCGATACGAAATCCGAAGCTGAAAAAGAACAGGGTAAGGAACAGGTTTTTAAAGTAAAAATACCCAAGTATGGAGGTTTGAAGCTTAAAACCGTCGGAAAAATTGATCTGACGGCTATCAATCAATCAACCCGTCCCAAAAAGAAGTCCAAGGAGGAGAAGAAGAAAGAACGTGAGGCAAAGGAACAGTTGCGCCAAAAACAGCGTCAGCAGTTCAAGGATTCACTTATAAAAGAGATCAAGCCTACACAGGGCGCTGAAGGCAGCCGTCCACAAGACGGACCCCGCAAGAAGAAGAGGGTACGTATCGGAGGCGAGAAGGTTGACCTTACAAAAGCCGAGAATTACCATCAGGGTTCAGGTTCAGGCGAAAGTCGCAGTTCAAAAGGTGGTGGTCGCAGCAGTAAAGACCGTCGTTATAATAAGAATGATAAGAACGATTTCTCCAATAAAGATGTAAACCGTCAGATAAGAGATACTTTCTCATCCTTCCAGAAGGGTAAGAGCAGTTCGTCAAGATATCGCAAGGACAAGCGTGAGCAGGTGCAGATGCGCCAACAGGAGGCTCTGGAGCAGGAGATGGCTGAGAGCAAGGTGCTTAAACTGACCGAATTTGTGACAGCCAACGAGTTGGCCACCATGATGAACATACCTGTAAACAAGGTTATAGCCACCTGTATGAGCGTGGGAATGATGGTCTCAATTAATCAGCGTTTGGATGCCGATACAATAAAAATTGTGGCCGATGAATATGGGTTCACAACCGATTTTATAAGTGTCGAGGTGGCACAACAGATCAGCGAAGAGGAGGATAGGGAGGAGGATCTGCAGCCTCGTGCACCTATCGTGACTGTGATGGGCCATGTGGATCACGGTAAGACATCACTTCTTGATTATATACGCAAGTCAAATGTAATAGCCGGTGAGGCCGGCGGTATAACTCAGCACATAGGCGCCTATAATGTTCAACTGGAAGATGGCCGTCACATAACATTCCTGGATACTCCGGGTCACGAGGCATTCACTGCCATGCGTGCCCGCGGTGCTCAGGTTACTGACGTTGCCATAATCATTGTGGCAGCCGATGACAATGTGATGCCGCAGACCAAGGAGGCAATAGCTCACGCTACTGCAGCAGGCGTACCTATAGTGTTTGCCATAAATAAGATCGATAAACCTTCTGCCGATCCTGAGCGTATCAAGGAAAAGCTGGCACAGATGAACTTTCTGGTTGAAGACTGGGGCGGCAAGTATCAGTCACAGGATATATCGGCCAAGAAAGGAACAGGTGTTCCCGAACTTATGGAGAAGGTGTTGCTCGAGGCCGAGATGCTTGAACTCAAGGCCAATCCCAATCGTAACGCTACAGGTTCCATCATAGAATCCTCACTCGACAAGGGACGCGGATACATAGCTACAGTACTTGTGTCGAACGGCACTCTTAATATGGGTGACATAGTGATTGCAGGTACATCATGGGGTAAGATCAAGGCTATGTTCAATGAGCGTAACCAAAAAATTAAGTCTGCCGCTCCCTCTGAACCGGTGCTGATCCTCGGTCTGAACGGCGCTCCCCAGGCCGGTGTCTCTTTCCATGTTGTCGAGACCGAGCGTGAAGCGCGTGAGATTACCGGCAAGCGTGAGCAGTTGCAGCGCGAGCAGGGTATCCGTACCACGCAGACACTTACTCTGGACGAGATAGGACGCCGTATCAAGATGGGTGATTTCCACGAGCTCAACCTTATTGTTAAGGCCGATGTGGACGGCTCCGTCGAGGCTCTGAGTGACTCGCTTATCAAGCTTTCAACATCTAATGTGAAGGTTAACGTAATCCATAAGGCTGTGGGTGCTATCTCTGAAAGCGATGTCAGCCTGGCATCGGCATCTAACGCCATTATTATAGGTTTTGAAGTGCGTCCGTCGAGTGCTGCCAAGCGAATGGCTGAACAAAACGATGTTGACATACACATTTACTCTATAATTTACGATGCCATCGACGAGGTTAAGTCGGCTATGGAGGGCCTGCTTGCACCCAAGATCAAGGAAGAGGTTACATCGACCGTCGAGGTTATGGAGGTGTTCCACATATCCAAGGTTGGCGCAGTGGCCGGATGCCGTGTACGTGACGGCAAGGTGTCGCGTAACGATCGCGCACGCGTAATACGTGATGGCATTGTGATCCATACCGGTTCTAT
>DDLZ01000025.1:8590-9184 GCA_002340405.1 Bacteroidales bacterium UBA2559 | reverse complement strand
AATGAATACGGTTGACTGGATAATACTAATTCTGCTTAGTATAGGTTTGATAATGGGATTCGTGCGAGGCGTTATCAGACAGGTCTTCAGTCTAGGAGGGGTCATAGTGGGTATAATATGCGGCGCCATGCTATATATGCCGGCGGCCGATTTTTTGGAAAACACCCTGAAAATGACCCATAATGTAGCTCAAGCGTTATCATTCATTGTTATCCTGATTATTGTTCCGATGTTTTTCGGACTGATGGGCAAACTGCTCTCCAAATTGGTACATGCGGCAGACCTCGGTTTTATTGACAGGTTGCTGGGCGCAGTTGTCGGAGCGTTTAAATGGTTCCTTCTGATAGGTTTGGTAATCCAGTTTATGGACATGACAAAAATGTCGGACAAAATTTTAGACAAAAGGGAAAAGGAGAACTCCGGAATTTATCCTGTGGTACGCAATGCTTCAGGTTTCTGCCTGGGATGGATATGGACTAAGGTGAAAAAGAATGCCGAAATAGAGAATCTGATATCCCCTGAGAAGAAGCAGGATAAATTTGAAGACCCCACTTCAAATATTTAAAAATGAAAAATAAAGATGCAGATAACACT
>DDLZ01000025.1:0-8524 GCA_002340405.1 Bacteroidales bacterium UBA2559 | reverse complement strand
GATCCTCAAATTATGAAGACCTTTGACAAACTGGGCATACCTCTTGAGGAACGGCTTGCTTTGAGCGGAGGTGTGGCGGTTGACGCTGTTATGGATTCAGTATCGGTTAAGACCACTTTTAAGGAGACTCTGGCTGAAAAGGGTATAATATTCTGCTCGATGGGGGAAGCTGTCAAGGATCATCCGGAGCTGGTACGCCGTTATCTGGGCAGTGTGGTCAGCTACCGGGACAACTTTTTTGCGGCACTTAACAGTGCGGTTTTCAGCGACGGTTCGTTCGTATATATTCCAAAGGGGGTGAGATGCCCTATGGAGCTCTCCACCTATTTCCGTATCAATGCGGCAGGTACCGGACAGTTTGAACGGACCCTTATTGTGGCCGATGACGACAGTTACGTATCATACCTGGAGGGCTGTACCGCGCCTATGCGCGATGAGAACCAGTTGCATGCCGCCATAGTGGAGATAATACTCCTGGATCGTGCCGAGGTCAAATACAGCACCGTGCAGAATTGGTATCCGGGTGATGAGAACGGCAGGGGCGGTGTCTATAATTTCGTGACCAAACGTGGTCTGTTACGCGGTGTGAATAGCAAACTCTCATGGACTCAGGTAGAGACAGGCTCAGCCATAACATGGAAATATCCCAGCTGCATATTGCAGGGTGACGGCTCCCGGGGCGAATTCTATTCGGTAGCTCTGACCAACCATTTCCAACAGGCCGATACCGGTACAAAGATGATACATCTGGGAAAAAACACCGGCAGTACCGTAATCAGCAAAGGAATTTCGGCAGGACAGAGTCAAAATTCCTATCGGGGCCTGATCAAGGTGGGAGAAAAAGCCGATGGCGCCCGAAACTTCAGCCAGTGTGATTCGCTTCTGCTTGGGGAGAGATGCGGAGCCCATACCTTCCCTTATATAGATGTGAAGAACGAGACGGCCATTGTGGAACATGAGGCCACCACGTCAAAGATTTCGGAGGACCAGCTCTTTTACTGCAATCAGCGTGGCATACCCATGGAACAGGCCATAGGACTTATAGTGAACGGATATGCTAAGGAGGTGCTTAACAAGCTTCCCATGGAATTTGCGGTCGAGGCACAACGCCTTCTTGCCGTCTCACTTGAAAATACGGTAGGTTGACATTATAATGCTAAGATTATGCTAAAGATAGATAACCTTCAGGCCGGAATTGACGGCAAACTCATATTGACAGGCATTAACATGGAGGTTAAAGCCGGTGAGATACATGCCGTTATGGGACCTAACGGTTCCGGCAAAAGTACGATGAGTAATGTGTTGGTAGGTCATCCCGCTTACCAAGTTGTGAGTGGCTCGATAACCTTCAGGGGTAAGAATCTGCTTGAAATGAGCGCCGAGGAGCGTAGCCATGAGGGACTTTTCCTGTCGTTTCAGTATCCGGTTGAGATTCCGGGCGTGAGTATGATCAACTTCATGCGTACCGCCATAAACGAAAAACGCCGATATCACGGACTTCCGCCTATTTCACCGGCTGATTTTCTCAAACTTATAAAGGAAAAACGTGACCTTGTCAAGTTGGATGCCGGATTGATGAACCGTTCGGTCAATGAAGGATTTAGCGGTGGCGAAAAGAAACGCAACGAGATTTTTCAGATGGCAATGCTGGAGCCCGCACTCAGCATACTCGATGAGACTGATTCCGGACTTGACATTGATGCTTTACGTATTGTGGCTGACGGCGTGAATCGTCTGAAGACTTCCGATACGGCCATAATAGTCATAACACACTACCAAAGGTTGCTCGAATATATAAAACCTGATTTCGTACATGTGCTTTACGGTGGGCGTATAATAAAGAGTGCCGGTCCCGAACTTGCCCTTGAACTTGAAAAGCGCGGTTACGACTGGGTAATAAAAGAATATGAAGACTCTCTGTAAGTGATGCCGGTACAGAATTACATAAAGCTCTTCCGGGAGAATAGGAGGCTCTTAGAGAGAGGCTCGTCGGCCGTCTTGAACGGCAGGCGTGATGTCGCTTTGGAAAATCTTGAAAAGTATGGACTTCCTTCAAACTCTATGGAAGAGTATCTGCATTCCAATGTTTCGGAATGGTTTGAACCGGACTGGGGCATTAATCTGGGTCGGATTGATATTCCAACCTCATCGGCTGCCGCCTTCAGATGCAATGTTCCAAATCTCAATGCACGGTCATATTTCATGCTGAACGACATTTTCGAAGCCGAGAGGTCACCGGACCGGACCACCTTGCAGGAGGGGATCATTGCAGGAAGTTTAAGAGAGATTTCCTTAGAACGCCCGGACATCATTGAGAGATATTATGACACCATATCCGATACGAATAAGGCTGGCGCAGCAGCCATAAACACCCTATTCGCACAGGATGGCTTCGTGTTGTATATTTCTGACAATGTGACTGTTGAGAAACCAATTCAACTTGTGTCGCTGCTCAGTTCGCCCGTTGACCTTATGGTAAATCGCCGCGTTCTGATTATTGTGGGTACGAATGTTCGGGTCAAGCTGCTTCTTTGTGACCATGCCATTTCGCCGGCCGCTTTCCTTACTACTCAGGTGGTCGAACTCTTTGCCGGACAGGGTTCAAATATTGAGTTGTATGATTTGGAAGAGACACATGCGGCCGGTTTCCGGTTCAATGAGCTTTATCTCAAACAGGATTCCTATACCGACGTTGCGATCAATCTGATAACCCTGCACAACGGAAAAACCAGAAATTCAGTCTATGCAACCCTTGAGGGAGGTGGCGCATCGCTTTCGTTGAACGGAGTGGCCATTACTGATAAGAGCCAACATGTGGACAACTTTACATTTGTTGACCATAGAGTACCAAACTGTACCAGCAGCGAACTCTTTAATTATGTGCTTGACCAACAATCCGTCGGGGTCTTTGCGGGCAAAGTGCTGGTGCGTCCGGGAGCGCAGCATACGGTATCGCAGCAGAAGAACCGCAACATCTGTCTTACGCGGCAGTCACGCGTCTTCACGCAGCCGCAGCTTGAGATCTATGCCGACGATGTAAAATGCAGCCACGGTGCCACCGTAGGCCGGCTTGATGAGAATGCTCTCTTCTATATGCGCCAGCGTGGTATCCCCGAACAGGAGGCCCGTATGCTGCTTTTGATCGCATTCGTAAATGAAGTAATTGACCTTGTTGAACTTGAACCTTTTCGAAACCGCCTGAAAAGGTTGGTGGAGAAACGTTTCCGGGGTGAACTTTCGCAATGCGAGGGTTGCCGGATATGCCGATAATATTGACGAATATGTTAAACATTGAATCCATACGAAGGGACTTCCCCATTCTTGACCGTCAGATTTACGGAAAACCTCTGATATATCTTGACAATGCAGCCACTACTCAGAAACCGCAGTGTGTCATCGACGCCATATCGTGGGCATACTGTAATGTAAATGCCAATGTTCATCGGGGCACACATTTCCTGTCGCTGCAGGCTACCGAAATGATGGAGGCCGCCCGTGAAAACGTACGTGATTTCATTGGAGCAGAAAGCAGGTCAGGTGTACTTTTCACCCGTGGTACCACTGAGAGTATGAACCTGCTTGCCAGCAGTTTCTCCGACGCTTTTATCAAGCAGGGCGACGAAGTCATCATATCGGGTATGGAGCATCACAGCAACATTGTCCCGTGGCAGATCCAAGCCGAACGGAAGGGTTTTAAAATAAAGGTCATACCGGTTACCGACGACGGCGAGCTTGATATGGATGCCTTCCGCTCACTGTTCTCCGGCCGTACCCGGATTGTCAGTGTTACACATATGTCAAATGTTTTGGGCACGGTTAACCCTATAACCGAAATCATAGCCGAGTCACACCGGCGCGGGATACCGGTGGCAGTTGACGGTGCACAGTCTGTGCCGCACATGAAGGTTGATGTCAGCGCTCTTGGAGCCGATTTCTATGCATTCAGCGGTCATAAAATATATGGTCCCACCGGAATAGGCGTCCTTTACGGCCGCCCCGACCTGCTTGCCCAGCTGCCTCCCTACCAGGGAGGAGGCGAAATGATAAAGCGTGTCACATTTGAAAAAACCACATACAACGATATTCCTTTCAGGTTTGAGGCCGGAACTCCCGATTATGTGGGGGCGATAGCCCTTGCATCGGCTTTGGACTATGTACGGGGTTTGGGAATTGATGCCATATCGGAATATGAATCACAGCTTACGGTATATGCCCGGGAACGTCTGTCTGCTGTTCCGGGAATCCGTTTCATAGGCAATGCTCCTGAAAAGAGCAGTGTGATCTCATTTCTGATTGACGGTATCCACCCCTTTGACATCGGTACCCTGCTTGACCGTCTGGGCATAGCCGTACGTACCGGTTACCATTGTGCCGAACCGCTGATGGACAGTTTCAGAATTCCGGGCACTGTGCGTGCATCTTTTTCATTCTATAATACCAAGGACGAGGTCGATGCTCTTGTTGCCGGCATTGAACAAATTATAAGAATGTTCTGATTTTGGGTATTTCTTTTACATGTTTTCGTATATTTGCTGATTACAATAAAACATTTATATCGCCAATCAACTTTTATAAAACTCAAAAATGAAGAAAATTTTGTTTTTTTTGGTTGCATTGACACTGGGAATCTTTGCTTTTGTATCCTGTGACAGGGATGATGACTCTAATGATAGAGGAGATATAGCAGGCAAGGTTCTTACTCTTAAGCAACAGCAGCAGATTTTCTCCAATTCACTTAACGGATTTGTTCAAAAAGTTGATTTTTCGGATCTCAACGAGGCTATTGCTCCCATTACAAGCAAAATAGGCATGAAGTTTGATTTAGATAAATTCATGTTGTCTCTTGCAATAAGCGGTAATAGGAAACTTTATGAAAAGGTCAGGGTTATATCCAATCTGTTTAGCGGCGATACCGTTTGTATTGATTTTGAATCACTTTATCTGTTGGCTGACATTGACGTTTATGAAACTGTTGCACATAACAAGGAACCGGTTCTCGCTGCCAAAATTAACAGTGTAAGTTATGACAACGATTGTTTCCAGCTTAATGTAAATATGGACGGTCACAAGTATGTGGTTAAAATCAAGGGCAATAATATTTGCGATGCCACCTTTGAATACAGGTCCTATTATGAATATAAGAATAAGTTCATCTGCCTTCCCGAAAGTCTCGAATTGACTATCCAACATAACGGCAACATGATAGTAGAACTCAATCTTGGACTGGACTCCGATTTTGACATTTTGGTTGTGGAGCCTGAAAGAGGCTGCCCGGAGATATTGTACATCGGTTCAAAATGTAATTTTAACGGTAAGATCAGGATTTCGGAATTTGAGCTGGATGGCAGCTTTTCCTATATTGAAGCCGGCGGCCTTGAATACTTTTTGGGCTGCATAATGTCAGGCACTGATTTCATTGAATTGAGCGGCAGAGTTGATGCCACTTTCAAGAATTTCAGTGGTGCCGGATGCGAGGATATGGTGGCATGGGCCACGGATCCGGAACAGCTCAGAGGTATCAACTTTAATATGTCCTTTAATGACGATGAGGTTAAACTTCTAGCAAGAATAGAGAATCCGTTCAAGGATCGGGAACTGGGCATGGAGATTAAAAGTATATTGACATCGGAATCCGAAGTCGGAGTATCCAAGAACAGGATTCAGAAGATGGTTGATAAAATGAATAAATTGCTTAGGGTCGAAATCTATTTCAAGGGCTACAGTGACCCTCAGGCAACAATCAGGTTGGCATATTTTGATAGAACCCTTATTGACAATAACATTAAGGGATTCGATCTTGTTAAATGGTTGAAGAATCATATAAGCAAATCCGGAGCTATTCCTGTTGTCGTGGTCCATGATGAGGAGGGCAATGAGGTGTATGCTTCGGTACACGAGTATTTCGGAGATATCGATATAGAGGAGGCCGTAAATGTTTTTATCGGAAGGCTGATGCAGGAGTTTGGCCCTTATGTTGAACTTCTCAGCCCGTTTTTATCTTGTGACGAATAGACGGTTTTTCAAATTTTAATATAATAAACAGAGAAAAGAAGATGGGTTCACAAAAATCAATTTACGCTGTCATCAAAGGATCCGGCAGCTACATCCCCCCTGTGGTGGTAAAGAACAGTGCATTCGAGAACAGTGTCTTTATGAATGAAGACGGTTCTGTAATAACAACCCCGCGCGAAGAGATCATTAAAAAATTTGAGGAGATAACAGATATTGTCGAGAGACGCTTGGCTCCCGACAATATATTTACATCCGATATGGCAGCCATTGCGGCAAAAGAGGCCATTGCCGATGCCGGTATAGACAAGGAGGAACTGGACTATATTATTGTTGCTCACAATCTGGGTGATCTGCACAAAGGTGCGCTCGTTCCGGATATAATGCCTGCTCTTGCATCGAGAGTAAAAAACATCCTTGATATAAAAAGTCCGAATGTTGTAGCATACGACATCATTTTTGGTTGTCCGGGTTGGACTCAGGCAATGATTCAGGCCAACTATTATATCAAATCGGGCGATGCAAAAAAAATCCTTGTCATAGGGGCTGACTCTGTTAGCCGTATGGCAGATCCGCACGACAGAGATGTTATGATTTTTGCCGATGGTGCTTCAGCCACAGTGGTGGAGGGTGTTGAAAGTGATGAGCCGGTCGGTATGTTAAAGCATTCGGTTAGAAGCGATGTCGGCGAATATCTGAATTTGCTAAGGATAGGCAGATCTTATAATCCTGAAATAGAGGGTTGTTATCTGAAAATGTTGGGTCGAAGAGTTTATAACTATGCTTTGACTTATGTACCTCTGCTTGCTCAAGAGTGTCTTAATAAGAACGGAATGAGTCTGAAGGATGTTGATAAGATTCTTATTCATCAGGCAAATGCCAAAATGGACGAAGCCATATTGAAATCCATATTCCGACTCTATGGTATAACAGAGGCTGATATGAATATTATGCCTATGACCATACGCAATTTGGGCAACAGCAGCGTGGCTACAATTCCAACCATGTATGATCTGATCGTAAAGGGGAAATTGAAAGGACATGAGCTCCGGTCGGGCGATAATGTGATGATGACCTCTGTCGGTGCCGGAATGAATATAAATGCCTTTATGTATAAAATGCCTTAAATCGGTTTTGGAGTGGCTTAAGGTCCTGAATAATTAGTAACTTTGCAGCCGTAAACAAATGAGAAAAAAGTATTATTAGATGATATGAAACAGAGAGCTTTATTGGTAATTCTTGACGGTTGGGGAATAGGCGACCGTTCAAAAGCTGATGTAATTTACAGCACACCCACTCCATATATAGACTATTTGAATGCCAATTATCCCAGTGCGCATCTTTTGGCGAGCGGCGAGAACGTGGGACTGCCTGACGGTCAAATGGGAAATTCGGAAGTAGGACATCTCAATATTGGTGCAGGACGTGTTGTTTATCAGGATCTGGTTAAGATCAACCGCGCCATTGCCGACGGCAGCATCCGTCAGAACAGGGAGATTGTTTCGGCATACAGTTATGCAAAACGGACAGGTAAGAAACTACATCTTTTAGGGCTTGTGTCGGACGGCGGTGTTCACAGTTCGCTTGAACATCTGTTTTGCTTTACCGACATAGCCCGTGAATACGGAATTGACAAAGCCTATGTGCACTGTTTCATGGATGGTCGTGACACTGATCCTAAAAGCGGTCAGGGATTTATTGAACAGCTTGTAGAGCGCGGTGATAATGTGGCTACCATAATAGGCCGTTATTACGCAATGGACCGTGACAAGCGTTGGGAGCGTGTCAAGATAGCCTATGACCTGCTTGTAAGCGGTGAAGGCCGAAAGGTCTCCGACGTTGTGGCGGCTGTCGGGGAGTCATACGCTGAGGGTATAACCGATGAGTTTATGAAGCCCATAGTGAACAGCGCTTATGACAGTCGTATTGAAGAGGGGGATGTCGTAATATTCTTCAATTTCCGTAATGACCGTGCCAAAGAGCTGACCATAGTCCTGACTCAGAAAGATATGGATGCCGAAGGTATGCATACCATTCCCGATCTTCAGTACTATTGCCTTACCCCTTACGATGCATCATTCACAGGGCTGCATATACTTTTTGACAAGGAGAATGTGGACAATACTCTTGGTGAATATCTCTCAAAACAGGGGCTGTCACAACTTCACATAGCCGAGACCGAGAAGTATGCCCATGTTACTTTCTTCCTGAATGGAGGGCGCGAAAAGCCGTTTGAGAACGAGGACCGCATTCTGGTCCCCTCACCCAAGGTGGCCACATATGACCTGCAGCCTGAAATGAGCGCTTATATTGTGCGTGACCGTCTGGTTGAGGCTATAGGTACGGGCAAATATGACTTTATTGTGGTAAACTTTGCCAATGGCGATATGGTAGGTCATACGGGTGTCTATGAGGCAATTGAAAAAGCTGTTGTTGCAGTCGATGCCTGTGTCCATGACGTTATTGAGACAGCCAAAGCACACGGTTACGAGGCGTTGATAATTGCCGATCACGG
>DDLZ01000112.1 GCA_002340405.1 Bacteroidales bacterium UBA2559 | reverse complement strand
TTGACAACAGCGGTGGACCCGAAGAAAACGGAGAACTGTTTGAAGAATATTTTCATATCCGAGCAAAGCTTTTGGCAAGTTTCGGTTTGCCCGACAGCGACACTTTTGGTAAAATATTATTCGTTAAATCATTACCAACAGACAAAGAAGTTGATACAATCATCAACAATCTGAAAAAAGCTGCAACAGAATATTTGCTTTCACCAGCAAAGACTGAAGCACAAATTTTAGAAGAGGCAATCGAAAATAAATTAGAGCCAGAACAAGTATTACCTGAGTTTGGCATAACATCACATTTATACACGCTATTCGTTTACAAAGAAATTTTACTTGCCAAAAGAGACCATCCTTTAGCAGTTTTAGAGGCTTTGCGTTTAGCGGACGACCCAAAGACATTAAACTTATTGGGTATCGTAGCATTGACAAAGAACTTTGGAGAAGAAGAAAAGAAGATGTTGGAATATTTGAATGCCAAAGGCATTAAATATCTCGACCACTACATTTCTGCTTTTCAACTTGACGGAAAAGACGAAGAAATTCAACAAAGCCAACTTGCCGAATTTTGGCACGACTTAAACGGTGGCTTTGAGTTTAAAACACTTGACGACAAGTTTTCGGCATTGACACATTATTTAATGAATTACTTGTGTTTAGTTGTTGCCGACCAACCATACAGAATAACAGAATTAGAAGTTTATTACCACGACAAAGACAATCACCCCGACCCTTACGTTCATTGTTCATCCGAACAACTTTTTGCAGGCAATTGGTATTTTAACGGGGCAGGTTTAGACATCACATTTGGCGACTACGAAAAGAAAATTTACGGTGGACTTTTAATTAGAGGAATTATGAAATTTGGAGCAAGTCCACGTTACATAAGCGGCCCATCAAATGTTCTAAAAGAAATTTTCTCAAACATCGGCAACATTGTGACGGGCGAAGGAAGCATTTGTTTGAGAGAGCTAAACAAAGAAATAATTCAAGCAATAGAACCCGAGCCAATCCAAGCGGTTCGTATCGGCTTAACTAAGAAAAAAGAGGACACAGAAAATTATGCCGAGAAAAAATATCGGTATTTAGTTGAACTTAATCTTCAACATAAATTCAAGGATAAAGAGAAGGTTGTTCGACAACTTTTGGCAGACAATAAAATCACAAAAGAACAAGCCAAAGAAATAATGGGCTACAACATAAATCCGTAAATGATAACTGACAGCCAAACAAACACTCTTTATCTTGCTGACTGCTTACCCACAAAGCATCCAAAATTCTTTGCGGACTTTGAAGCGGTATTAAAAAAGTGTGGTATTGCTTTTCAGCTATTGCCCGACACAAAAGACATTTGGGCTGTTGATTATATGCCTGTTCAAGTTTCGCTTGACAAGTTTGTTCAGTTCGTTTACAACCCCGACTATTTGCAAAGCCAAAAATGGATTAAGACAATTTCGGATGTCGAAAGTATCTGCAACTCAATAAATCTAAATCGCATTAAATCAGACATCGTTTTAGATGGTGGTAACGTTACAAAAACGACAGATAAAGTAATAATGTGCGACAAGATTTTTATTGAAAATCCGCATTATTCAAGACGACAACTTGCAGACAAATTGAGAGAACTTTTTGAAGTTGATAAACTCTATTTTGTGCCTCAACAACCAAAGGACTTTACAGGACACGCAGACGGAATGGTTCGCTTCCTTGACAATAACACGGTAATAATTAACGACCATTCCAAAGAAAAACCAGAATTTCAGAGAGCATTTAAAATTGCGTTGGACAACGCAGGTCTTGACTACATAGAAATTCCTTATAACCCATACGGTAACAAGACTTACGGACAAGCAAACGGTGACTACATTAACTTTTTACAAATNNATTGACAGTAACGAAGTGGCTGACAATGGCGGAATACTTAACTGCATAACTTGGAACATATGGACAACGTGAGAAGAAAAACGCCCTATAACATGCGTTTGGCAAAAGTGGCGGTGACGTGCCCCGCAGACAGTTTTGTGGTTAATCAAACATTGGTTCTCCGCATGAAGTTTTGTGCTAAAAATCGCCACCTTCGCCAAGCGCAAAAACGTTATTGCAATGAATTATTTATTTTTGCAATGGTTATTGGTGTGAATAATCTGGTAATTGTTTTGTTTATCACGATTAAATCACAAGTCGATGAAATCAACAGTACTAAAATGTGATGATTGTCCCATGAGGGCGAAGTATGACTGTAGACCCCGATCGTTCGCAGGTCGTTTCTGGCGATGGCACATCAACTTCTGTCCCGGTTGGAAAGCTTACTTCTCCTCCCTGACACCTGACGAGAAAGCGTTGATAAGGGAAAAGTATCATTACAAAAAGCAGACTGCTTGAGGGGCTGTCTGCTTTGTAACGCACTGACAATTCCTTTTGTATCTTTTCCCTATTTTGTGTCCAGTGACACACTGATCGACCACTTTGTATTTGGTTTCCAGGAATTGACTTCTTTTGTTTTCCAGCCATCCCAGGTCATCTCCTCGAGAGTGTTGCCAAAGGCAGTAACAAAGTTCTCTATATTGCCGTTGCTTTCTGTTGCACCAAATCGGTAGCTTCGATTATTGCCGTCTGTATAGGTTCTTATATAGGGGACATCCTTGAAACTAAGCGTATAACTCTGTTTTCTTGTCAAGGCCCCACTTCGGTTATAAATGTTGCTGACGTTTGATGCTGATCCCTTGAGTATTTTCAACGACTTGGCATCTATCTCCAGAGTAATCTCCCAGGTACAATCTCCTTTGTCAAAGATACTGCTCCAGG
This sequence comes from Bacteroidales bacterium UBA2559, assembly GCA_002340405.1. GTDB lineage: Bacteria > Bacteroidota > Bacteroidia > Bacteroidales > Bacteroidaceae > Colenecus. The sequence goes on along the minus strand of DDLZ01000112.1, from coordinate 5,732 downwards.
TATTGGTATAGGTTGATGAGGAGGTGAAAATTACTTTGTCATTTACATAGCGGGAAGTTCCTTTCATTTCTTCAAAAGGAACGACCAACTCATCGGCGAATGTAGCAGAATAGAACCCATTGTAATTGTTTAACTCATCGATCGTCAGTTTAATCTTTCCGGTTGCGAACTCCAGCTTCTCCTCCAGCCGCACCGTCATGATCACGTCACTCTCCTTGTTATAGGCATGGTAGTATACAACGAAGAGCATATCTTTCTTCTCCTGGAGTGCCGCTACCTCTTCATACTGATAGGAGTCAAGAAATTCATCCACAAAGATGATCTCCTTTTTCTCATTGTCGTAACGGTAGAGCTCACAGATCTGTCCTTTACCACCATCCATACCGCCTTCCACATTGATAGAGAGGGTGATCTTACCATCGGGTAGCGCAAAATCAGGATCGATGTTTATTCGCTCTATAAATGCAGAGTAGGGCTTACATCCAATCGGCTCCTTACTTTTCACTTCATTCATGCTGTTCAGGTACATCTTGTTGCGGCTGACTCCCNNGCAGGTCCTTCACGCCGTTTTCGCGGATATAATCCTTGAGAAAGATCCCATATTCCAGAAAGAGATCCGGGAATGCATCATCGAATGCATCATATACAGAGGTTGCACCGGCTTCCTGTTGCTTGTGAAGCTCCACGATCTTGTCATTGCCGTAACGATTGGCCATCCAGCGGACCAACCCTGCCATGCCGTAGCCGTGCGCATTCTTTTCTTCACCTGTCAATGGGGAGAAACCCTCCAGAGGACAGAACTGGTTCCCCAGTTGCACAGATGATATGCCCTCCACGTAAAGGCTTTCAGCCCAGACGGCTACAGCCTCATCCATCCAAAGGAAATCACCTCCCACAAACGATTTCGTTACCAACCATCGGGGGTCGTAATAGTATTGCACGAAGTGGGTCATCTCATGCATGATGGTGCGCTTGATCTCCTCTTTCTCTGATAGCTTCTGGCTGTTGATCACCAGCGAGTTCCAATCACTGCTGTAGCGGGAGGGAATAAAATAGCCGTAGGCATCTGGACCACTCAGTTTCTTCACCTCCACCTGGATCTGTTTGTTCCGTTTCGCAAAACTGAATCCAATCGCTTCCAGCTGTTTGATGGCTTCCTCCACATGTAGTGCGATATCCCTGCTCTCTTCGTGATAGAAGCGGGGAGCGTACACCACACATTTCTTTTCCGAAGTGATGGCCCTGGTTTCTGAATCATCCGATTCCTGATAGTCCTTCACCAATCCCACGATCAGCTCGCCTGTCTCATCGGAGATTTCTTCAAACGGCTCCAGCTCAGCGTAGTAGAGATCACCCTCTTTCACGCCTTTGATCCAGATGGTGGATACACTCTCCTGCTGTGAACTGATCTCCACACCCGGTGCAGAGAAGCGGAAGTAGACATCTCCCTGGGATATCTCTGTATCGGTTGGCAGCTCTATCCTGAGGGGTTTGGTAAAGTTACGGGGAAGCTTCACCTTGTAGTAGGGGGAGGCCTCAAACTCATTCATCACGGAGCCTTTAGTCTGTGCGGTGATTTCCATGGTGACTGAGGCAGGAAAGGCATCTGACGGGATCACCAGTTTGAACTCCTCCTTGAAGATCGTTCCACCGGTTTTGTCCACATTGAGGTTTTCAGCGGGTTCCTGATCACCAGGATCTGTGTCACCCGGATCATCCCCGCCAGGGTTTTCATTATCCGGTTTTGTCTGACCCTCTTCAACTGGTAAGATTATCTCCTCCTCCGGACTACTACATTGTTGTATGGTTACAGTGAAAAACAACAGGAGCAGTATGTTCAGAAGGATGCTTTTATTTCTTGTCCCTTTCTTGAGTTTTAGATTTGTCATATCATGATTATTTTTTAATTATCTAAAGAAACAAAATATCAAATATGACTACACTTACAAATCAACAAATAAGAACTACAAATCGTAAAATTAACATTCAGAAGCATGTTCGTGAAGCCAACGATTTGGAGTAGTGCCTGTAATTTTCTTGAAATTCCGGTAAAATGATACTTCGTTGGTGAAGCCTGATTGCTCACTTATCTCAATGAGTGAAAGTGTATTGTTCTGTTTGCTCAATAATGATTTTGCATATTCAATGCGGTAATTGTTAATATAGTCTGAAAATGACATATTCAACTCCTTGTTGATATAAGTGGATACGTAGGTACGGTTACTACCTACGCTTAAGGCCACATCAGAGATATGTAGATCCATTTTCCTGAATAATTGGTCCTCCTCCATCAATACTCTGATCTTGTCAATCAGTATCTCTGTGTTGGAGTAAGGGTTTTCTGTTTCTACCTTTTGGGCTGTCCGGGTCTCCAAATGAAAATCCTCAGCTGTGAAATTTTGTTTAAAACCCACATAACAGACAGCAAAGATCATGCTACTAAAGATGATTGAAGGAATTACGATCAACCATGATTCCTGTAAAAAAAAATTACGCCCCAGCTGATTGGNNTATAGCAGAAAAAAAGGCAAACAAAATAAATAACGACAGCATCATCCTGGTGGAAGACAATGTTTTCTTTTGCGTGTCAGAATAATAGTTGTTCACCTGCTTACTGAAGTTGAGAAGTAGTCGATAGCCAAAGTAAGATACAGGTAATAACTGTGCAATAAACAGAAACTTGGCAATGTGAATTCGGATAATCTGTCCCCTTATAATCAGGGAGCTTCCAACCACTGATGTGTCCTGATTGAAGAAAAAACGCTCCACAAATGTGAGCCGTTCACTTTCGCTCATAAGGGAATAAAGAAGTACCGATACCAGACTGATGATGAGAGCAGGAAGTAATACCCAGTAATCATGGAATACTAAAGGTTTCTCACTTGTCAGCCTCCGTATATAGAGATAATAGAGTGGATAAACTGCAAGTGTGCAGAATGTGTAGATACTTTCAACCAGGCTGTAGAGATGAATATGTTGATGATAATAAACTGCGTGACAAAAATAGAGAATAGTACATAGCACCATGAAGCCTGTCAGAAGCTTCTTTGCCGGATCTAACCTGCCAAATTCCACCAAAAAGATTGTCAACCAGAAAAGACTGACAAGGAAGGGTAAAAGTGAGAAAAGGTTTTGTAACATATAAACCCGTTTATATGTTACAAAACTATAAATAAATTGTCAGACTAAAAAATAAAATGCAAAGGCAAGACGGTCACCTACCGTCTTGCCTTTGTATGCACCTGAATAAATCATTATTGCTGAACAATGATCTTTAACGTGGTTTTCTTACCATAGAGCCTGGTGACACCGACATACTCGAATCCTTCCATCCCGGGACCTCTGTAATACTGAGACTTTCCCGGTTCAGAGGTTACTCCAAGTATCTTGCCCTGGTCATTGAGTGCCGGTGTGTCATCCAACGCCTCTATCACCTTGATGATACCATACTTGACATTACCTTCAAACTGCCGGCGGATGGCGATATAGGTGCCATTTACGATCTGGAGATGAGCTGTTGTGGCTCTGTCGGAGGAGGCCTCTATACGTTGCATCAGCTGCTTGTCACCCGTGCCGGTACCAGTCACGAAGGTGGATAACTTCGCAAGTTCCTGAAAAGTCTCCCAGTTGCCGAAGGTGGTATCGAAGAAGTTGTCCAGATCCATCTCCGCAACCATCTCTGATGGGATAATTTTAAAGAAGGTAGCATTCATACCAATCGTAAGCCATGGCGTGTCCACCTGACGACCAACGGTTCCTCCCGTGATACGGTCGGCACTGACAAAGCCGGGACCGCGGTTGGCGATGACCACCAGTCCGCTGTTTCTCCAGCAATTGACGAACCCAAAGTCAATTCTCCCACCGGTAGCATTTACCAGATCATTGAGGGTGACCACATTTTTAAGCTGCCCGTTAACAACCAATCCCTCAAATGAGAAGATATATGGTTGCGTGGGGTTGATTGGATTTTCCCATTCAGGTGCCATCTCGATCTCTTCAAAGATAAGTGCTCTTCCTTCTGGGATACCGGTGATGGTAACGATATCTACAAACGCAGTTTCCTTGAATCCGTCCTTATCGGTTACTATCACGGCGATTGCGTCAGCCCGCTCGTCATCAACCGCAATTTCGAAGCTGAAGCTTTTCTCCAAATCGGTAGGGGACACACTAATGGCAACCGGCTCAGAGAGCTCTCTGTATGGTGATTTACGCACAAGTGCATAGCTGATAGATTGTAGTCCTATCTGTGTGGATGCGGTACCACTAATGGATACCGAACCGTCAAGCTCAACCGCTTCGATCTGATTGGGCGTCAGTGTTACCACAGGAGGGATCCCTTTCAAACGTTGGATGACCACCGGCACCATGGTACTTTTAGTATAGATATCGGTAGCAAATACACCAATGGCTACAGTCTCCTTATCAGCAATGGTGATCTCGAGTGTGAAATCCTGGTTCTCGGGAAAACCGTCGAAAGTCTGGTAGATTCTTTGATTTCTGTTGATCTCTTCATAGCCAGCATCACCGTTTTTCAGAAGGGTGATATAAAGATCACGTAATCCATTCTCTGATGCAATCTGACCTGTGATGGTCTCATTTTTTCTGTATTCTGCTGTCTCCAGGGAGGTCTGAGTGGAGAGAGTGACTACCGGGGGCGGAAAGGCACTGTCATCAGCATAATCGACAGCTCCTTTAATGTAGGTGGATTGCCAATCCAACTACATTAAAGGAGCTGCGATGACACTGTTGATAGCATCCTTACCGGACAGGTCAAACATCACCACTTACGGCAGTATCAATTTTGGAATTGAGAACGAAGATGAAGTTGAAGGGGAAAACTCCTTCACATACAGGGACAAGGAGAATGCCAGAAAAAAGAACTGGTACTTATGGTAGAGGATGAGAGAAATTGAAAACGCTTGCATCATACGTTCATTTATCTGAAACGAAAAAACAGCAACCGATGAAAACAACAGATTTCATTACGATCGTTATATTGCTCTTATCTCTTTGCTTTTCCTGCAGTAGTGAACCCGGGGTAGAACCACCAGTGGAGGAAGAAAAGAAGCAACCGGTACTTACCGTCTCACCTGCGCAATCCATCAATGTAGCAGCCACAGGAGGAAATACCGCCATTACAGTCACTACCAATCAGACCTCATGGAGTGCCAGTGCCGATAAAAGCTGGTGTAAAGTAACAGACAAGACATCCGGTCAATTTACCATCGTGGTGGATCCCAATGGTACTGCTGTTGTACGTGATGCCACAGTGACCGTCAACGCAGGGAAAGCCACTCCTGTGAAGATCACCCTTTCTCAGCAGGGAGCGGCTCCCACCTTGTCGCTTTCACCCACTGCAGGGACTATCATCTTCAGTGCAGCTGCAAAAGAAGCACCTATTGCCCCATTGCATCCAAGTGTTATTGCATCCATTTTGGTTAAAAACCCAAGACGAATGATCAATGCCTATGTTCTTAAAATGGAACCTCATGATTAATGATATCAACCCGAAAACCACTTGCACTGCAGGTTATCTCATGATCATTATGTTTCAATTGATCTCTGCATACGTAAATCATTGCTTCGATCCTTTTGAGTTTCTCGCTTTCCTCGCTGATAATCCTCATTGGATCTCTACCTAACTCCATTGTCAGGTGATAATCTTCCGTAAATTCTTGAGCAATATTCAAATACTTTTCCAGTTGCTCTGCTACTAATTTTAAATTTTTCAT
>DDLZ01000016.1:9819-10085 GCA_002340405.1 Bacteroidales bacterium UBA2559 | reverse complement strand
GCATAGAAACCTGCCGTAAAGAACCATTTTTTGTTCACAAAAGGATATATGTCGGCAAGAAGCCTGAAGTTGTGAAAATTGGGCTCGCCAACCATATCAATCTGCTGGTCTATCTCGAATCCGGTCATCTCCTCCAGATAGGCGGACATCCGGTCAAAACGGGATTTCCCGTCTTCATCATATCCGGGATCGCCGTCATTGCCAACCTCAATGGTAAACTGCATGGGAAACTCAAAACGGGGCATCCGGTCATATCCCATACGTAC
>DDLZ01000016.1:0-9619 GCA_002340405.1 Bacteroidales bacterium UBA2559 | reverse complement strand
ATATTTCCAGTTTCGCTCGGAAACCGAACGTTTAATACCTTCCATAACGTAATCCAATTTAAGGATTGGATTGATTTTCATAAAAGCTCCAAGCAAAAACATGTTGGCCACTTTTGTAGCATTGATCTTTGCAGCCTCTTCAATTGCCTTTATGGGATAAACCGTAATGTCCGTACGTTCCGGTTTACGGGTTATGGTACTGGGAGTATATATAAGTACTCCGCCGGGCTTTACCATGGGTTCAAACTTGTCCATGGATTGCTTGTTCAGAATAATTGCCGTATCGAATTCTTGCAGTATGGGGGAACTGATGCGACTGTCACTCAGAATTACGGTTACGTTGGCTGTGCCTCCGCGAATTTCAGGACCGTATGATGGCATCCATGATACCTCCAGGCCCTGCATAAGGCCTGAGAAGGCTATTATCTTTCCCATTGATAGAACTCCCTGTCCTCCGAATCCGGCTATGATTATCTCTTCTGTCATAGTAGTGTCTCCTTTTTATTTGGGTGCATTTATGTCCATGACAAGCTTGCCATCAACTTTCATATCTCCCAGAGGATATTTTTTAAACATATTCTCTACCATCCATTCATTGGCAGCCTGGGGTGCCAGACCCCAACCTGAATTACAGTTTGAAACGACCTCAACAACCGATGTACCTCTCTTTTCACGCTGGTTCTCAAAGGCCTTGCGTAAGGCTCTCTTCAGTTTGCGTACGCAAGCAGGTGTGTGGACCGAGTGACGGGTTACGTAATAAACTCCCTCAAGTTGAGCCAGCAGCGGGGTTATATCGAGAGGATAGCCCATCGTTTCAACATCACGTCCTCGGGGACATGTTGTGGTCTTCATACCTTCCAGTGTGGTAGGAGCCATCTGCCCGCCGGTCATTCCGTATATTCCGTTATTTATGAAGACGATCACTATGTTTTCGCCGCGATTACAGGCGTGTATGGTTTCACCCGTGCCGATTGCCGCAAGGTCACCGTCACCCTGATAGGTGAAGACATACTTGTCAGGCAGTACCCTTTTTATTCCGGTAGCTACGGCACAGGCCCGGCCGTGGGCAGCTTGAACCAGATCGAATTTGTAAAAATCATATAGAAATACCGAACATCCTACCGGTGATATACCTATTACATCATGTTCAATACCCATCTCTTCAATTACCTCGGCAATAGTCCGGACAACAACGCCGTGGCCGCAGCCGGGGCAGAAGTTGAACGGCTTTTCCGCCATCAGACGACTCTTCTGATAGACCAGATTTTCAGGTTTGATTATATTTTTTATTTCCATTGCTGCAATCATTTGATGTTGAAGTGGTTATACAGAGCGCTCTCAATCTCTTCGGGTGTAGGTACCATGCCGCCTAGACGCCCGAAAAACCCTATGGGCTTGCGACCTTCAACGCCCAGACGTATATCCTCAATCATCTGACCGGCACTCAGTTCGACCGACATAAAGCCTTTTATGCGTTCATTATCGGCCAGCTCGCGGAGCTGGTCATATGGGAACGGATATAGTGAAATGGGGCGGAAAAGACCTATCTTGTGGCCTTTGGCGCGTGCCAGCTTAACACTCTTATGTGCAATACGTGCTATGATTCCGAATGCTACAATAATGTATTCGGCATCATCGCACTGAATCATCTCATATCGCACCTCATTTTTCTCCATTTCGCGGTATTTCTCCTGGAGACGTATATTGACCCGCTCATGATCCTGCGACAGCAGGTTCAGAGAGCTGATGAAACGACGCTCCTTACCTTTTGGGGTGCCGTTTGTCGCCCAGTCCGGATATTCGGTCATGCGGGGACGCTGTACGGGGAGATATACTTTTTCCATCATCTGACCCAGAGCACCATCGCCTAGGATCATTACAGGATTACGGTATTTAAACGCAAGGTCAAAGCCTAAAGCAATAAAATCAGCCAGTTCCTGTACCGATGACGGAGCCAGTGTAAGCAATTTGTAATCGCCGTGACCGCCGCCCTTGACCGCCTGGAAATAGTCGGCCTGACTTGGTTGTATGGTTCCCAGTCCGGGACCTCCGCGTGATATGTTGATAATCAGACAGGGCAGTTCGGCTGCTGCAATATATGAAAAACCTTCACTCATCAAGCTTATTCCGGGACTTGACGATGAGGTCATAACTCTGTGTCCTGTAGCTGCGCCGCCGTAAACCATGTTTATTGCGGAAATTTCACTCTCAGCCTGGAGAACCGCCATTCCCGTGCGGGCCGTGGCATCGGTCTCCATAAGATACTCCATTACCTCGGTCTGAGGGGTGATGGGATATCCGTAAAAAGCATCAACTCCGGCACGTATTGCAGCTTCTGCAATAGCCTCGTTGCCTTTCATAAGTCTAAGTTCTCTCTCTTCCATAAATTACTCTTCTACTTTTACCCGATAGACTGAAATTACTCCGTCAGGGCATATAACGCCACAGTTGGTGCAACCAATACATGCCTTGGGATTGACCATGTAAGCATATTGGTAACCTTTGCTGTTGACCGATGATGAAATGCCCAGTACCTCTTTGTCACAGGCATACACACATAATCCACATCCTTTGCAACGTTCTTTGTCAACTGTGACAGCACCTTGTATTTTTGCCATGATAGATAGTTAGTTTGATATACTTATTTTAGTGATAAAGGGTTCCCTGTTTTCGCATATTCTACCAAATTGAGGTCGAAAATGAGAGTCGAATAACCGGGAACATTCCTTACGTTAGATTTTCCGTAGCCTAAACTGTATGGTATATATAGACGCCAACTGTCACCTGTTTTCATATGCTGAAGGGCGGTGGCCACCCCGTCAACAAGTCCTGAAATCACGAACGAAGCCGGTATGTTTATTTCGGGATCCAGCTCCTGCGTGGTGTAAGACTGGTCTAAAACCTGACCGTTGGGGAAGTTATCCGTAGGAATAAGTCTGAGACGGAAGTTTATTCTAACGCTGTCCGTATAAAGGGGACACTCCTTTCCATCGCCTTTAGCCAATATTTGACAGTAAACATAATCCGTCGTTATATTATGGTCACTCTCCTTTGGATTAAGTTTAAACGAAAGAATCCTGAAGATGCTGTTTACGCCGGCATCCTTTTCAGTCAGGCTGATATCACATTTTGCCGCTATATCACTTATATAGGCGGCGTTGCGCTCTTTCCAGTTATGTCGGTCATCAGTATCTTTCGTCTCTTCACAGGAGCTGAAAGAGATTGCTGCCATAACGGTTGACAGGCACAATGTCAGCAGTCGTTTCATGATTACAGGGTTTTGAGTAAGCTTGTTATTGAAACTTTATCCGATAATACGTTACAGAGATCTCCTATTTTTATACGCTGTTGTTCCATTGAATCACGGTCACGCAGGGTTACGGTCTTGTCCTCAAGCGACTGGTGATCCACTGTCACACAGAACGGGGTGCCTATGGCGTCCTGACGGCGATAACGTTTGCCGATAGAGTCTTTTTCGTCATACTGGCAGTTGAAATGGAACTTAAGGTCGTCCAAAATGGAGCGTGCCAATTCAGGCAGTCCATCCTTCCGGACAAGCGGCAGTATGGCCAGCTTGACAGGCGCCAGTTGTGCGGGCAGGTGCAACACGGTACGGGTCTCTCCGTTCTCCAGAACTTCTTCATCGTACGAGGCGGACATAATGCTCAGGAACATACGGTCCAGACCGATTGATGTCTCCACAACGTAGGGAGTGTAGCTCTCGTTAGTTTCGGGATCGAAGTACTTTATGCTCTTCCCGCTGAATTTCTCGTGTTGTGAGAGGTCAAAGTCGGTACGGCTGTGTATGCCCTCCACCTCCTTGAATCCGAACGGCATGAGGAACTCTATGTCGGTAGCTGCGTTTGCGTAATGTGCCAGCTTGTCGTGGTCGTGGAAACGGTATCGTTCAGCGCCGAATCCAAGCGCCTGATGCCACTTCATGCGGCTTTCTTTCCATTTGGAGAACCAGTCGAGTTCGGTACCGGGCTTTATGAAAAACTGCATCTCCATCTGCTCAAACTCACGCATACGGAATATAAACTGACGGGCTACAATTTCGTTACGGAAAGCTTTGCCTATCTGGGCTATTCCGAAAGGTATCTTCATACGGCCGGTCTTCTGCACGTTCAGATAGTTTACGAATATACCCTGAGCTGTTTCAGGGCGCAGATATATTTTCATGGAACTATCGGCAGTGGAACCCATATCGGTAGAGAACATGAGGTTGAACTGACGTACGTCGGTCCAGTTGCGTGTACCGCTTACGGGACATACAATCTCTTCGTCAACAATTATCTGTTTGAGTTCCTCCAGATTGTTTTCGTTTATTGCTCTCTTATAGCGGTCGTGCAACGCATTGCGTCTGGCTGCATAATCCAGTACATTGGCCGATGTGGCGCGATATTTTGCTTCATCGAAAGAGTCACCGAAACGCTTGCGGGCTTTGACTACCTCCTTCTCTATTTTTTCATCGTATTTGGCCATCTGCTCCTCAATCAGAACATCGGCGCGGTAGCGTCTCTTGGAATCGCGGTTGTCTATCAGGGGATCGTTAAAGGCATCAACATGACCCGATGCTTTCCAAATGGTAGGGTGCATAAATATTGCAGAGTCAAGGCCTACAATGTTGTCATGCAGCAGTACCATGCTCTGCCACCAATATGTCTTAATGTTATTCTTCAATTCGACTCCGAGCTGTCCATAATCATAGACAGCACCCAGTCCGTCATAAATTTCACTTGATGGGAATACGAACCCATACTCTTTACAATGCGCTACAATCTTTTTGAAAACCTCTTCTTGTGTCATATTATGGATAAATTCCGGAAAATTTCCGCAAAGGTAGCCTTTTTATTTTATTATAGGTGGTCAAAGCTGTTCAAATGCTGCCGGTAGGTTCCAAATTAAGAAAAAGTGTAAATTCATGGTTCTACCCGGGTCGTTAATAAATCTTTCACATAAATAAGAGAAATGCAGATACGCAAGGTTGGGAAAATCCGCTGGAAAGCATTAAATTCGCATCCGAAAACGTTATTAAGAAAATGAGTGAAGAGTACGACAATATTGACGAAATAGTTCAGGACAATCAGGAAAGGGATAACGGGCTACCAACACAACATTCAACTTATACTCCGGTCAAGGATAATTTAGGGGTAATACGCCATCAGCTCTCAGGGATGTATCAGAGTTGGTTCCTTGATTATGCTTCATATACCATTTTGGAGCGTGCCGTACCCCATCTTGCCGATGGTCTGAAGCCTGTACAGAGACGTATTCTTCATTCTATGAAACGTCTTGACGACGGCCGCTTCAACAAGGTGGCCAACATAGTGGGACACACCATGCAGTTTCATCCTCATGGCGATGCCTCAATAGGCGATGCCTTGGTGCAGTTGGGTCAAAAAAACTTGTTGATAGAGTGTCAGGGTAACTGGGGAAATATCCTCACGGGACACAAGGCTGCGGCTCCGCGATACATAGAGGCCAGACTCTCCAAATTCGCTCTTGAAACCCTGTTTAACCCCAAGACAACCGAATGGAAGTCTTCGTATGACGGGCGCAACAGGGAGCCTGTCACGCTTCCGGTCAAATTTCCGCTGCTGATTGCTCAGGGAGCCGAAGGTATAGCTGTTGGACTCTCTTGTAAGATACTTCCGCACAACTTCAATGAACTCTGTGACGCTGCCGTCTCATATCTCAAAAACGAAGAGTTCCATCTCTACCCTGATTTCGAGACCGGAGGTATGATTGATGTTTCCCGTTACAATGATGGTGAGCGAGGCGGGGCGGTACGTGTCCGTGCCCGAATAACGAAAGAGGCCGATAACAGAACTCTTGTGATAACAGAGATCCCTTACGGTGAGAATGTGATTGCGCTGTGTGATTCCATCGTTAAGGCTGGCGATCAAGGAAAGATCAAAATCCGCAAAGTTGAAAATCTTACTGCCGATAAGGTGGAAATACGGATCTCTTTGGCACCCGGAGTCTCATCGGATAAAACAATTAGCGCTCTCTACGCATTTACCAGCTGCGAAGTCAGCATTTCACCGAACTGCTGTGTGATTGACGATAACAAGCCTCATTTCCTCCGTGTAAGTGACGTGCTGAAGAGATCGGCGGATAACACCATGGAGCTTCTGCGTCTCGAACTTGAGATCGAAAAGAATGAGCTTTTGGAGCAGCTGCACTTTGCATCGCTGGAAGAGATTTTCATAGAGGAACGTATATATAAAGACATTGAATTTGAGCAGGCTGCAAATATTGATGCGGCATGTGAGCATATCGATAACCGCCTTACTCCATTCTATCCGCAGATGATACGTGAAGTGACCAAGGAGGATATCCTTAAACTCATGGAGATCAAGATGGCCCGTATCCTCAAATTCAACAAAACCAAGGCCGAGGAGGCTATGGCCAGGATGAAATCCGAAATAGCAAGAATTAACAAGGATCTTTCTGATATGGTAAGGGTGACAATCAAGTGGTTCCTTACTCTCAAGGAGAAGTATGGCGCTGAATATCCCCGTCGCACCGAAATAAGAAGCTTTGACACCATAGAGGCGACCAAGGTTATCGAAGCCAATCTCAAACTCTTCATAAACCGTGCCGACGGATTTATTGGAACCGACCTTAAAAAAGATGAATTTGTCTGTAACTGTTCCGAGATAGACGATGTGATAATCTTCTACAAGGATGGAATGTACAAGGTAATCAAAGTGGCCGAAAAGGTCTTTGTGGGTCAGAATGTCCTCTATCTGAATGTCTTCAAGAGAAACGACAAGCGTACCATATACAACGTAGTTTACAGGGATGGTAAAAGGGGAGCCTACTATATAAAGAGGTTTGCGGCAACCGGTTTGACGCGTGACAAAGAGTATGACCTGACACAGGGAAAGGACGGTTCAAGGGTAGTCTATTTTTCGGCTAACCATAATGGCGAGGCCGAAATCATCAAGGTGACACTGAAACCCAATCCCAAACTGCGTAAACCGGTTTTCGATAAGGACTTCAGCGAAATTCTTATCAAGGGCAGACAGGCAAAAGGAAACCTGCTCACACGCAATGAGGTGCATAGAATCGGGCTCAAGTCTCACGGTGTCTCTACCCTGGGCGGACGGAAAGTCTGGTTCGATAAAGATGTAACCCGTCTTAACCTTGACGGTCACGGCCGTTTCCTGGGTGAATTTGATAATGATGACCTGCTGCTTGTGATGATGACTAACGGCGAATACTACACCACTGAGATCGATTCCAACTGTCATTTCGACGCCGGAATTATCAGACTCGAGAAATTCGATCATGGTAAGGTCTGGACAGCGGTTCTATTTGATGCTTCTCAGAAGGGATATCTCTATCTTAAGAGATTCAGCTTGGATCCCACATCAAAGAGGTTGAATTTTCTTGGCGATAATGATGAGAACCGTCTCCTCCTTCTGACGGATACATTCTATCCGCGTATTTTGGTTACCTTGGGCGGAGATGATAGTTTCCGCGAACCCATAGAGGTTGACGCCGAGCAATTTGTTGGGGTAAAGAGCGTAAGAGCCAGAGGGCGCCGTGTAACTACATTTAATGTCGATAAGGTTGAGGAACTGGAGCCTTTACGCCTGCCTCCTGAAAAGAAGGAAGAGAAAAAAAGTGTTTCCGTGGTTAATTTGGATGACGACGATAACGATAACGGTTTTGATTCTGATAATGAAAAAGAGAATTCTGACGACGGCCAGCTATCGCTGTTCTAAATTTGTTTTCGGATCGGTGGCAGTGATTATGCTGTCTGTTCCTGTAAAGATGTCTGCTCAGGAGACTACAGGCAGTATGACAGGGGTATTGCCGCAACCTTTTCAGGTGGTTGAGGCCGTATCAATAGGTACGGGTTTCTCCGAAGCATTGGACGAGTACCTCTCACCTAATACTTATCATGGCGGTTCTTTTGTGTTCAGAAATGACCGGTTGTATTGTTCGGAAACAGAGAAATATTTCAGGTATGGACGCAGCCGGAACAGTCTGATTGCAAGTCTTATGACCAATGAGGCGGGGAACGGCTCTCAGATAGAGATAATGGGAAATATGTTTCATTCGTGGGAAAAGCCTCTGCTCCAATATAGTCGATATGATCTTTTGGCAGGCCCTTCGGTTATGGGAACATATGGTGTCTTATGGAATCTTCGGAATTCGAACAATCCCGCTTCGGCTCAAGGATGGCTGGCAGCAGGAGTAGGGGTTGATAACATATTCCGTTTCAGGATAGGCCGCCTGCCTGTGGCATTGTGGGCAACACTCTGGATGCCTTTAGCCGGAGCGAGGTTCGCTGTCGACTATGATATGCCCTATTATATGCTTGTAGAAAAAGGCCTTTATGGTAAAGCAATCCATTTTATGTGTCCCATTAATGCGCCCACATCATACAACGACGTAGCTCTGCTTATACCGTTAGGCAGGAACCAACTTTCTGTTTCGCTCTCTGCTGATATGACGAGTGACAACATGGGCGGAAAACGTACGCAGATTACCCACTATCAGTTTGGAGTGGGCTATGTGCACAGGTTTGAACAAAAATACAATGGACGATGAAGAGATCAGGATATATCCGGAAAACATTAGGTTTGATACTTTTTGCACTTATGGCAACGGTTTCGTGTACTGAAACCGCCTATGTTCCTGCAACGTTCGAAAACACTCCCATCGGCAATTTTAAGGCTCTTTGGAACATTATGGATCGCCATTACTGTGTCTTTGATTTGAAGAAGAGAGAGCTTGGCGTGGACTGGGATTCGGTTTACGTGAAGTATGAGAAACTCATAGATAAAGATATGAGTGACCTCTCCCTCTATGAGGTCCTTAACAATATGCTTCGTGAGTTGAAGGACGGGCATGTCAATCTTTACGGCTATTATGACGTGGGGCGCAACTGGACATGGAAGACAGACTACCCTTCAAATTATTCCGCCGAGATAAGGAGTCACTACCTTGGCAATGATTATTTCATCGCTGCAGCGGGTTACAACTATATTATTCTGCCTGACAATATAGGCTATATGACCATAGAATCATTCTCGAACGTTATATCGGAATCGAAGCTGGATGCTATAATCAGTTGGTTTGCGCTTTGTAACGGCATAATCATAGACCTAAGGGAGAACGGCGGAGGCATTGTGTCCGAAGCCGAGAAGGTAGCAGCCCGTTTTACTGAGAAAAAGGTGCTTGCCGGATATATGAAATATAAGACCGGTCCGGGAAGGAACGATTTTTCAGATGCTATGCCAATCTATGTCGAACCTGCCACAACACAGTTACGATGGCAAAAACCGGTGGCGTTGTTGGTCAACAGGGGCTGTTTCAGCAGTGCAAACGACTTTACTGTGAAGATGAAGGCTCTGCCGAATGTAACCGTATTCGGAGATCGGACGGGTGGCGGCGGCGGACTGCCCATCTCATCCGAACTCCCCAACGGATGGTCAATCAGATTCTCATCGGCTCCGATGTTCGATGCCGATATGAACGATATCGAAGGCGGAGTCGATCCTGACGTTTGGGTAAGCCTTACCGACAGTGACCGCGCAAAAAACGTTGATACTCTGATAGAGACGGCCAGAAAATGGATAAACGACAAAATAATAAA
>DDLZ01000114.1 GCA_002340405.1 Bacteroidales bacterium UBA2559 | reverse complement strand
GTTTGGGAGACCAATCTTCCCAAATTAATCCCAACACTTTTCGCTTAATTCATTTCGGTATCGACCTCCTCTCCGGTAAACGTTCTTTATGTTCCCCTGCCATTTCGTGGGCTAGACGCCAGGAATAACCGCCACGCTTGTTTTTGTTTCGTTTCAACTTTCTATACAGGGTCGAGATGTGAACTCCTATCAGTAAAGCAATATCCTTTTTACTTGTTCCGTCTTTCAGACCTAAATAAATTGCGTATCTTTGCTCTGAAGTTAACTGTTTGTATTTTTTCATAAGCAACATAATAGTTAATTTTAGGGAGACTTCGGTCTCCTTTTTCTTTTATGTTGCTGTCCGACTCTCTTCGGGGGCTTGCGCGCCCCCGGCCGTTAGGCAAACCCCCCCGGTGTTTTTCATGATTGTTGTGAAGAATCATTTCAAAAAACAACACGTGGATGTTGCACTTCTAAGTTGAACTTAGGACCAAAGGCGATGTAGCCAATGGCACAAATGTTATTTTGGGCGACGAGAATCCGCAAATTTGTGCTTTCAATGTTGACAATGTTTATGGCGGCGGCAATGAGGCTTACTTATCGGGTTCATCTGAAATAATACTTAATTGCATAGAGGGTCTGGACGAGATTTACGGAGGTTCGAGAATGGCCGATATTGATGATGATGTGAATCTGCATATTTTGAGTGGCACCTTCGGTAAGGTATTCGGCGGAAACGAAGAATCCGGAGCAATATCGGGCTCTATTACGGTAACGATTGAGGAGAGCGGCTGTCTGCCTATTAAGATAGGTGAACTTTACGGCGGCGGCAACAGAGCTCCCTATTCGGTTTACGGTTATGAGGTTGATGAATTTGATCAGGTGATTAGGGACGCCTATGGCAGACCTGTACTTAAGACTTCCGGTACAAAATTATATAATGATCCCGTTATAAATATTGTATCCGCTACAGAAATAGGCAGTGTATTCGGAGGAGGACTCGGAAGTACTGCCGTAATTCACGGCAGCCCCGAAATCGACATAAACATGGTGGAGGGTACGTTGAACGGCGTTTATCGTTATGTTGAAAGCAATTCCAATCCTGAAAACAAACCTTATGATTCTACTCTCCCTGAATACATAGGCCCAACTCTTGAGCTTGGCAAGATAGGTTATGTTTACGGAGGCGGCAATCAGGCACCGGTTTACGGTAACACCGTTGTCAATATTGCCACCGAAACGGGCAAAAACGCTTACATTCTCAATAACGTCTATGGAGGCGGTAATCAGGCCGATGTTTCAGGCACCACCACTGTAACCGTAGGGAACCAATGAACTACTATATTCTTTAGTTTATAACCAACAAAACTATAATCCCCTTTAAGCGGATTTGTCATGAGACAAATCCGCTTTTCCTGTCCGGGAAGAGTTTCATAGAATATAATTCCGCTCTAGATTTTTATGGGATTTTTTCGCCCTTAAGCTCCTGTCCGGGAAGATTTTGATAAGACAAAACTATTCTTCCAATGCTCTTCCGGCAGGGACCCGGTTTTTAATCCTGTGAAAGATACTATAGACTACAGGAACAACTACCATTGTGAGCAAGGTGGAGAGGATCATTCCGCCTATGACGACCCACCCCATCCCGTTGCGAAGCTCAGCGCTTGAACCCGATGCAAGCGCTACGGGAATCATACCGGCCACAGTCGAAACCGCTGTCATAAGGATTGGACGGGTCCGCATACGTACGGCGCCCAGCAATGCCTCCTTCATTCCAAGACCGGCGGCAAGCTGCGCATTGGCAAAGTCAACCAGCAGTATGGCATTCTTGGCTACCAGACCCACAAGCATTACCAGACCCAGCATTGCATATATGTTGAGCGATGTTCCCGACAACGCAAGAGCCAGTATGGCTCCAAGTATCGAAAAGGGGATTGAGAACATTATTACAAACGGATCAACCCAATTATTATAGAGTACCACCATAGAGAGGTACATAAGCACGATTGAGAGGAGCAGCGCAATACCCATTACGCTCATCGAATCCTCCATAGACTTTAAATCGCCGGTAGTCTCAATCGAGACACCCATATCGGTGGCTTTCTCTCTGATAAGATCAAGGAACTGTCCCGATACGGTGCCCGCCGAGACACCCGCCACATTGGAGCTGATTGAGAGTGAGGGGTTGCGGTTATAGCGCTCTATACGGCTGGGACCCATGCCCGGAGCAATATCGGCAAACTGGGCAAGCGAGATAATGTTGCCCGCACCGTTTATGAAGCTCAGGTCCGAAACGTCATTGACATTGCTGCGATAGAGTCTGTCGGCACGTATGTTGACGTCATATTCATAGTCGTCTTCCACATATTTGACCGATGTGTTGCCCTGGAAAGCCATCTGCATGGTCAACCCCACATTATCGAGTGAAAGACCTAGTGCAGACATCTTCTCACGGTCAACGCTTACCCGGATTTCGGGCATACCGCTGCCGGTTGAAAGCTCCTGCTGCAGAGTGCCGGGTATGCTGCGCATCACATCCAGGGCGTACTCTCCGAATCGGGCAACCGAATCGGCTGCAGTACCCGATATGACATACTCAATGGCCGCTCTGTTATTTGCACCGTGCAGCGTGACCGCAAACATTCGTATCTTGGCATCGACCATATAATCGCTGAGTTCGCGGCGCAGATGTGAAATATACTGTCTGACATTCTGCTCCCTCTCCTTAGGCGGGACCATCTTAACGTTTAGTTCGGAAAGGTACGGGGTGCCCTGGGTGCTTTCGCTCTGACTGGTGGTCTGTCCCACCATGCTTACCACCTCTCTTATCTCTGGTTTGTCGAGCAGCCACTGTTCGGCACGGGCCACCTCGGCAGAGGCATCTTCGATGGAGATATCTTTGGGCAGCTCTATGAGAACCGAGAACTCGCTCTGATCGACATCGGGCATAAATTCAAAACCTATGAAGCCCAGGGGGAAGAGGGCGAATATCAATACCGTCATACCCAGGACAATAACTCCGACCCAACGCTTGTGTACAAGCGACCATTCCAGAATATTAGCAACTTTTTCACCAAAAATCCGGACCATCTTTTCAAACCAAATCATGAAACGGTCCCATCTTCTGTTTGAGTCAAGCTGCTCCACCTCTCCATACTTTGAAATGAGCAACGGGACCAGTGTAAGAGCTGCCAATAAGCTGAACAGTATGGCAAATATGATTACTCCGCAGAATTGGCGCAAAATATCGGATACGAGCGTATTGGTCAGGGCAATGGGAAGAAATACTATTACCAGCACCAAAGTGACGGTAATTACGGTAAACCCTATCTCCCTCATGGCATCGACAGTAGCCTGAATACGCGATTTGCCCATCTCCAGATGGCGGTGCACATTCTCAATGACAACAATGGCATCATCGACAAGCACGCCTATAACCACCGAGAGGCCGAGCAGAGACATCAGGTTCAGAGTAAAATTGAAAATGCCCATTCCAATAAAGGAGCCTATCAGCGACAACGGCACTACAAGCATGACAATCAATGCATTGCGCCAGTTGTGCAAAAACAGGAGCATTACGACGGCAACCAGCAATATTGCCAGCATCAGGTCGGAAAATACCGAGCGGATTGACTCGCGTGTAAATGTTGATGTGTCCGATACTGTCTCAACGTTAAGGCCTTGCGATGAGTATGTCTCTTCAAGAGCCTCAGCAGTTTCGATTACCCGGTTGCTCAGCTCAATAGCGTTTGCATCGCCCTGTTTGAAGATGTTCAACAGTACGGCATCCTTACCGTTCACACGGGCTATCTTAACAACGTCGGTGGCAGCCTCTCTTATTTCGGCAATATCGGAGAGGCGTATATGGGTGCCGGCAGGAAGTGTCATAATAGCCAGATTGCGGATCTCATCGACACTCTGCAGCTTACCCGACAGACGGATAGAGGTGTTGGAATGTTCGTTTCTCAGACTGCCGGTGGGGAAATCCAGATTGGCGGCGCGTATCACACCCAGCACCTGAACAGGAGTGATACCGAGTGAGCGCAGAACCTCCATGTCGAGATTTATCTGGATCTCACGGGGACACTGACCGACCGAGTTGATCTTGGCCATGCCGGGTATTCTGAGCAGTTCGGGCACTATGCGATGCTCTATCAGGTCACTCAACTCGGTGGTCTCAAGGCCCGATGTGACGGCAAGAGTCATTACCGCCTTGTCATCGACAGTGATCTTGCTGATAATCGGCGCGAGTATCGATGAGGGCAGTTCGGCCTTTTTGGAGCTGATCTTGTTTTGGGCATCGGATATGGCCTTGTCAATATCGGTTCCGTAAACGAATGAGATAAAGACCATAGACATACCCTCAAAAGAGTATGACCGCATGGACTCAATGCCCTGCAGGGAAGAGAGGGCATCCTCGAGTTTCCGTGTGAGCGAGTTTTCCGTTTCCGATGGCGATGCACCCGGGTAGATTACCTGCACATTCATAGTAGGAGGCGTAAATTTAGGCATCAGCTCGGTCTGCATCGACCTGTAGCCCAGCAGACCAAGTATGCCTATGGTCAGAAAGAGCACAACTATAGTGATTGGCCTTTTGATTGAAAACTCCGATATTTTCATGGCTCCCTATTTTTGAATGATAACTTCAGTTCCGTCGGCGATGTTCATGATACCGGCAACGACTATCTCATCATCCGGCTCCAAACCCTGCAAAACCTCAATGCGATCGCCTGTCATGTCGCCCAATGTCACCTCCCGGCGAACGGCCTTCCCATTCTGCACAATATATACCCCGGCTGCACCGGAGCCGCCCAGAATTGCTCTGCGCGGCACTAAGATGGCGGGACGGGCTTCGGCTTGCGTGAAATGGACCTTAACATACATGCCTATGCGCAACTCTTCGTCTCTGTCCAGAATCACCTCAACGGGATAATTCAACCCGCGGTCGGTCTTAATACCTATAAACCCAATCGTTCCGGCGAATGTTTTGCCGGGTACAGCGCTACTTGTAACTGCAACTCTCTGACCTACGGAAAGCAGATTCAATCTGTATTCCGATACGCCGCAGGTCACCTTTAGCAGACTGTCATTGACGATATCAAAAAGAGGTGCATTGGGCACTATCAACGAACCCGGTTCAACATAACGCGAATTGATTGTGCCTGCCAGAGGGGATCTGACCGTAGCATCTTCGAGCATACGGCGGCTTCGGACCATACGGCTCTCGGCTGCCGCCAACCGAACACCGATATTATCCAACTGCTGTTGTGTGACTCCTCCGGCATCCTGAGCGCGCTGAAAGCGTCCCGCATCGGTCTTGAGCGACTCATATTCGGCAAGGGTTGCCCTGTAATCGGACTCCAGCAATTCGGAATCAATTTTGAGCAGGGTATCTCCCACCCCGACTACGTCACCCTTTTCCACCATTACGGAGACAACCCGGCCGGACACGTTGGAGACAAAGTTCAGCTCCTTTACAGCCTGAATAACTCCATTTGAATTGAATTCCGTACTATATGGTTCTACTGTAACCCTGTATGTGGAGACGGGCACCCCCGTCTCTTCTTTAGCGGTCCGAGAGGTCTCTTCCATCATTCTCTTCCTGTTTTTCACAAGAATAAATATCATTCCTGCAACCAGCACGATAACCGTTGCCGTCAATATTATCTTTTTCATATCGGTTTAAAGGTTTAGTTCATTGATTGTTCCATCGGCTCTTTTTAAATCTATGTATGCTTTCATACAGTTGTTCAGAGCGTTGACATAGTTCATCTGCGCCTGAATAAGCGAAGCGGATGTATTAAGGAGATCGGAAAGCGAGGATATTCCCTCACTATAGTTAGAGTGGGTAATCTCAAATACCTCTCTTGCCAGATCCATGTTTTTACGCTGAGATACGATTGTCTGTAAATTCTTATCAAGCTGAATGCGGGCATTGCTGTAACCCATGGCCAGCGCCTGCTCCATCTGCTGCCTGTCCTGATGCGACTTCATTATTTCCACCTTGGCCTTGCGTATCCTGGCATTGCCGGACATGCCGGTAAACAGGGGAAGGCGCATGTTCAGCGATACCATAGACATTGGGAAGCGGTTAAAAGTCTCGCCTGAAAAATCATCACCCATATAGTTCATGGACCAGTTTGCCGTGAGTGTGATTACAGGCAGATTCTGGCTCTTGGCACCCCGCAAGTTGAGCTCTGCAAGGGTGTTCTGTTGCTCCATAATCCTGTAGGCCGGCAAATCGGACAGATTGAAAAAGCTGTACCGGATTGAATGGAGCTGCTCCTCGATAGACCCGGTATCGAGTTCGGTCAATTGAATGGAATCCGATATCGGAAATCCCATCTGCAGCTTCAGCAGGTTCTTCTGGATCTCCAGAGCCTGTTTGATTGATGTACGCTCGGTCTCAAGATTGAATTTCTGAACCGTGACACGGCCTACGTCAACCTGACGCACCATTCCCACCTCTTCGTTGACCTCCATGATTGTTAACAAGCTGTCCATAATCTCCAGAGTGGCATCAAACTGTGTCAGCGCATACTCCAGTATCTGAATATTGTAATAGAGCGAGGCCGTTTGCGCTATCATATCACTCCTGCTCTCTTCAACATTGAGCTCGGTCATCTCATTAGTCGATTTGACTATTGCCAGAGCATTGAAAAGAGAGAAATTCAATATCTGCTGACTCAGTGCGGCTCCCCAGTTGGCAGCATAGTCCATACCCATGGTGACAGTCATGTAACGCGGCGCATCAGGATCCTGCATTGCCGGAGGCAGCATGGAGTTCATAAAGTTAGGCATGGCAAATGTCGTCTTCTCGATATTGTAGGTAATACCGCCCGATGCGCTGACCTGCGGTAACAGAGAACCTACAAGCTCCTTACGTTCAAGCCGCGAGGTTTCAAGCCCCAGCTTGTCTTTCTGTAATTTCCGGTTGTTCTCATCGGCATAATCCAAACACTGTTTCAATGTGAATGTCGTCTGACAAAATGCCATTGCCGGTAAAAACAAGAGAAAAATCAATAAAACCCTCTTCTTCATTGCTTATCGATTAATGCGTTTATATTAAAATCTATAACCTGCCTGAAATATGAGTCCGACGACCATGCGCCGCCCCTCATGATGTTTTTGAAAAAGAAGCTGAATATCGAGTACGAGATATACTTTGAGAATAGCCCGGCATCAATACTCTGTCGGTATATTCCCGCCGCCTTCCCCCGCTCTATATTCTGACGCAGCATATCTTCAAAAAGAGCTGACCCCACCGCATGGTCGCTGGCCGCCTTCTGCGGATAGACGGACATCAGGTCACGCATAAAGACATGGGTTATACCGTACATGGTATCTTTAAGCCCTGTTATACCTCGACTGAACCCTTCGGGCGCCGGAACATTCTCATCGGCAAGACACGAAATATTCTCCCTGAGCTCCTCGTTCATCGCATCAATACAACAGTCTATCAGCCCTTCCCTAGACGAAAACCTGTTGTACAAGGTCTTCTTTGTCACGCCTATCCTCTCGGCTATGGCATCCATAGAGAGCGACAGTCCCTCTTCCTTAAACAGCGCAACAATTGCGGCAACATACTTCTTCTTGTTCATAATAGAGCAGTTATTTCCAGCAAATATACACACTATTCACTATAATAGTGTAATAATTGAAATAATTTAATAAAAACAGCGGTAACCAGAAAGAAAACCGCACTTTACACACTTTTTTGGACAGTATCTAAAATAACGCCTGTTTGTGGTTTGGCTCCGGCTTCTTTCAAATCCGGCAGTGTTCCGGTAATGTTCCAACAGACTCCGAAGGTGTTCCAGCAGACTCCGAAAGTGTTCCAA
>DDLZ01000014.1:4936-6373 GCA_002340405.1 Bacteroidales bacterium UBA2559 | reverse complement strand
GCGGCCACCTGCTCAATCTTTTCAAAGTTATCGCCTACGGTCTGCGACTGGCTCTTGATACTCTCCACAACAGCTGCTACAGCCTTGTCTATACCACGCTTCAGGTCCATCGGATTGGCTCCTGCAGTGACATTCTTAAGGCCTACGTTCACAATGCTCTGAGCGAGAACGGTGGCCGTGGTTGTACCGTCACCGGCATCTTCGCCGGTCTTTGAAGCTACCGACTTGACCAACTGAGCTCCGGTATTCTTGAATGGATCGGCCAGCTCAATCTCTTTAGCTACGGTTACACCGTCTTTGGTAATTTGAGGTGCACCGAATTTTTTCTCAATTATTACGTTACGACCCTTAGGTCCAAGGGTTACCTTAACTGCATTTGCTAACTCATCAACACCCTGACGCATCAGATCGCGGGCATTGGTATCAAAAATTATTTCTTTTGCTGCCACAATAATATTACTTTTTTATTCTATAACGGCCAAAACATCGCTCTGGCGCATAATCAGATATTTCTCTCCATCAATTTCAAGCTCAGTGCCCGAATATTTTCCATAAAGGACCCGGTCACCTTTCTTGAGGATCATAGCCTCATCCTTGGTCCCGTTTCCTACTGCTATTACCTGACCCTTCAAGGGTTTCTCTTTTGCCGTGTCAGGTATGATAATACCCCCGACTGTCTTCTCCTCGGCTGCTGCCGGAAGAATCAGCACACGGTCTGCTAATGGTTTAATGTTCATTTTAAGTAAAAAATTTATTTGTGATTAATCAATGCTAATTCAAGCCCGTATTTTTAACGGACACTTATAGGAATGCGAAAAACGTGCCAAAACGGTAAAATTGGCAACATGTCACCATATATGACAGTTTGACACGTCCTAATGGGTTTTATCTGACATGTTCTGCCAGATAGTTTTTAAGTGAGATGTAATCGAGTTCACTTTGAAAGGAGCCCTTATGGAAAGCTGTTATGACACCGGTCTCTTCCGATACGACTACCGCCACAACGTTGGTCCTCTCGGATATTCCCATTGCCGCTCTGTGACGCAATCCGAAATTTTTGGGCAGAGATTCCGATTGGGATATAGGCAGTATGGAGGCCGCCGTCTCTATCTTGTCACCCGTTATAATCATGGCACCGTCATGCAAAGGACTGTTTTTGAAGAAAATAGTTTCAATGAGCTGCTGGTTAAGATCCGCATTGATCTCTTCGCCTTTGTGCCTTAGATCCTGCAATTCATCATTCTCGTCCACCACGATCAAAGCACCTTGTTTCTTGTGTCCCATATTGACGCAGGCGTTTACCAGAGGCAGCCATCTTCTGTCGTCGTCTTCGCCTTCACGCCTGCGACGGATCAGCCATTTAAAAAGTCTTCTGGTAGTTCTTGTAGCACCAAGGTCATGGAAAAAGTGACGTATGTCATCGGCAAACAGTATAAT
>DDLZ01000014.1:1833-4877 GCA_002340405.1 Bacteroidales bacterium UBA2559 | reverse complement strand
AGATCCTTTATTCCAAAATTCATCAGGTATTCACTCATTTCACTTATTCTCTTTGACAGCGTTAACTATTTTTACGGCCTCTGCCGCCTCAAGCACATCGTGTACCCTGAGCCAGTCGGTGCCGCGTTCCAATGCAATGGTGTTCATTACCGTGGTCGCATTTAAAGCTTCTTTGGGAGTTATCCCCAAAAGCTTGAACGCCATGGACTTACGGGAGAGTCCCGCCAATATCGGAAGACCGAATTTTTTAAGATCGGACATATTGGCCAGCATGGTGTAGTGCTGCTCCAAAGTCTTTCCAAACCCGAATCCGGGATCAAGTATGACCTTGTCCGACACGGAGACGCCGCATTTTGCCAACTGTTCCAGTCTGTCATGAAAGAAGTTCTCCGCCTCTTTCATAACATCGGCCACCACCTGTTCGGCATAAGTGAGCAGATAAACAGCTCCCGTACTGGCCACCGCATCGTACATCTCGGGATCTCCTCCCAATGTGTCGTTTATACATGTTACGTTCCACTCCTTAACACAACGTTCGGCTATACGGGGACGGAAAGTATCGACCGATATAAGCAGTTCCGGGAACTCTCCTCTCAAAGCCTCAAGTCCCCATGAGAGACGCTCCATCTCCTGTTCTTCGGAAGCGAAAGTACAGCCCGGGCGGGTTGAACATCCTCCTATGTCAATGGCATCGGCTCCATCGGCCATCATCTGACGGACGCGTTCTACAAGGGCATCCGGATTATTAATTCGCGAACCGCTCCAAAACGAATCGGGAGTGATGTTTACTATTCCCAGAATTTTTGTCATATCACTTTTCAGCTGCCATGAAAGCATTTATCTGACGGCTTATCTCCTTCATGCCGGCTGCCGTAGGATGACCTATAGCCTTGTCAATGCCCTGAAGCTTGATAACAGGCACATCGTATCTGGCACCTATGGCTTCCATGGACTCGCCTATCTCGGGTTTGAGTCCGTCATTCAAAAGCAGATAGATCTTCATCTTGGGATAGAGCCCTTTCAGTCCGTTAAGCAGATAAGCCAGCGCCGGACGGAACGAGAAGAGATCCTGCTTGGTCCAATCCGAATAGATATATTCGCCTATCGGAGAGTTTGCCCACGCATCGTTGGTGCCGCCGAATATGAACAGTATGTCCGGATTGCCAATGTAGTTGATCCTCGATATGAAGGCACGGTCCGAAAAGTCGGCACGTCCGTAGCCGGTATTGCAAATGGTGCTGCCCGAATAGGAATTATTGATTTCAAGTTGCCATCCGTTCTCCTTGATGAGTTGTCCCCACCAGGTCTGGTCGGCCTCCTTCACGTCAACCTGATCGTGAGGATAGAATATGTCGTACCCCTCGGGTATAAGACCTCTGAAAGAGGAATATGAATCACCTAAAATAGAAACTTTAAGTTGTTGTGCCGATGCGGCGCAGGTCAGCAGAATTGCAAATAGGAATATTATTCTTTTCATATACAGCTTGTATTTTTTACGTTTCGCAAAATTACAAAAAATCCTTCACTTTTATCATATTCATGCTATTTGAACCTTTTATAAGAATGGTCTCTCCTTCGACAGGATTTGATTCCAGCTCAGCCCTGACATCATCAACATTGGCAAAGAGCCTGAAATCCGTACCGGCGGCAGACTTTGAAAACTCTTCACCCACAAGCCATACATTGGTAAATCCGTATCGGCCTATCAATTCCACTATCCCTCTGTGCTCTTTTTCCGATACCTCGCCCAGCTCACGCATATCGCCCAATATCAGCATCTTTCTGTCGGCTTCAATCATGCGGAAATTGTCCAGTACTGCCCTCATGCTGGTGGGATTGGCATTATAAGAGTCAACCACAAGGCAGTTGCGGGCAGTCTTGATAAGCTGCGAGCGGTTGTTTGAGGGCGTATAGTTTGTTATGGCGTCCGATATAGCCTTCTCACTCACTCCAAAATGCAGTCCTACGGTTATGGCGGCCAAGGCGTTGTCAATATTGTAAGCGCCTATCAGCCGGGTCTGCACCGTATGCCAGCCACCCTTACCGCTGCGCCAGCGGAACCTGACATACGGATTGCACTCCAACACTTCACCCTCGGCAAGCAGACCATCCTGACACGCCTGACCCGAACGGCCGTACTCGATCTGCGGCAGACCGACTGCCATCGCATGCAGGCATTCATCATCACGGTTTACAAAAGCGGTCCCGCCATGCTCCCTGAGCCAATCATACAGTTCACCCTTAGTACTCTTTACTCCCTCCAGTGAACCGAATCCCAGCAGATGGGCCCTACCGACATTGGTTATCAGACCGTAATCGGGACGGCTTATCTCCACCAACTCCCTTATGTCGCCCGGCTTGCTGGCTCCCATCTCCACGATGGCATATTCGTGTTCCGGCCTTAGAGCAAGAAGCGTTATGGGAACACCTATCTGATTGTTGAGGTTACCTTGAGTGCAGAGAATATTATAGGTGGTCTGCATTACGGCACTTAGCAGCTCCTTTGTGGTGGTCTTGCCGTTTGTTCCGGTTATGCCTATGACGGGCGTTCCCATACGACGGCGATGAAATGCGGCCAATACCTGCAGGACCTTCAGTACATCGGTAACAAGGATCATACTGCCGTCGGCAGGATTGTAACGAGTCTCATCGTCCATCACTGCATAGCTGCACCCCTGCTCAAGCGCTTCGGCCACAAACCTGTTACCGTCAAACCGCTCTCCCTTGAGGGCAAAGAACATCAAACCCCGACCGCACCGACGGCTGTCGGTGGTTATTCCGCTGCACTCCAAAAATCTGCCGTATATCTCTTCAATAGTCATAGCAGCACAAAAATAGGATATTAATCTGTTGTAATGATGCCATTTGTTAATTTTATACAGCAAAAACTTCTTAAAACTTCTTGAAATTTCCAGATTCTTTCAGAATCAAGAAGAAATTAAATATGCTCCACGCAGATTCGTCCGTATTGGAGCGAGCGGGTCCCCGGGTGAAGCCCGGCTGGAGGCCGGCCCATTTCCGACAGGAAACTGAAAAAAGGAAGG
>DDLZ01000014.1:0-1823 GCA_002340405.1 Bacteroidales bacterium UBA2559 | reverse complement strand
TGTGCGCGTTCCCTATTTTTTGCGAAACGCGCCGCGAAATTATACCATTTTTTTAGAAATACCAAATCAGCGTATCTCTATGATGCTCTCCATAAGCAACATATTCTGAGGCTCGGTGAGATTGCGTACTCTGGCAGCAGCAGGAAAAAGTCCGTCAAAAACTGATTCCGTATCGATATGCGATGTGGCAGTCTCATCGGAGTCGTCGGGCTCAGCGCCTGAAAGTATTTGCATAAAAGAGACTTTTTTAACCTCCGGATAGACTGATATGCGGTAATCATTCTTTTCCAGACCAACCTTTTCGGCGGCATAGGCTATGGCATCCACAATACCTCCAAGGGTGTCGGCCAGCCCCACGCCCAGAGCGTCGTTTCCGGACCATACACGGCCCTCGGCTATCTCATCGACCGCCTCTTTGGTCATATCCCGACCATCGGCCACTATCGTTACGAATTGGTCATATATCTCCTCAATGGATTTGGAGAAAAACTCAACCTCGCTGTCAGTGAGCTTACGCATTCCGGTAACCATATCGCTGCGGCTTGTGGAACCGACAGTCTCAATGTTTATCTTAAGGTTCTTACGTATGGCATCACCCAAACTCGGAACAATGGCAAAGACTCCTATTGAACCGGTAAGAGTGGTGTTGTCGGTAAAAATATAGTCAGAACCGGCCGAAATCCAATAACCGCCCGATGCGGCATATTCGCCGAAGCTTACTATTACGGGCTTCTCCTTACTCAGCAACTCTATCTCACGCCTGATAGCCTCGGAGGCCTGAGCGCTACCGCCGGGTGAGTTGACGCGGAATACCACAGCCTTTATTTTCTTGTCATTGCGCACCTTGGCCAGAGTGGAAGCCATTTTGCTGCCGACTATATCGGATGAAGAGCCGGAATTGACTATCTGACCGTCGGCATAGACCACGGCAATCATATTCTTGCGGCTGCCCTTCTTGAGCTTTGAGGCATACCTGTTCATCTTAACGAAGCCTACCTGTTCTATCTTTTCAACGTCATAAAGCTCACAGAAATAATCGTTCACCTGATCCTTATACCACAGCTCGTCAACAAGCCCTTTCTCCTTGAACTGTTTGGCATCATAGAGATCGAGATCCTCTATCCAGGCGTTGAACTCTTCGACCGTAAAACCGCGTGAAGCAGCTATCTCGCTGCACATCGAGTTCCACAAAGAGTTCATAAGCGCCTCGTACTGCCTGCGGTTTTCGGGACTTGAGGTGTTGCGGGCAAACATCTCACCGGCCGATTTGTACTTACCGTGACGGATAATCTGAACGTCAACGCCCAATGTGTCCAGAATGTCCTTGAGGAAGATCTGCTGTGTTGCCAAACCTGTGATGAAAGATTCCGAAGCAGGGTCCAGAATGATTTTGTCGGCAACCGAAGCCAAATAATAGGAGCCGTTGGAGAACGTGCCGCAATAGGCGACAATCTGTTTTCCGGACTCTCTGAAACGCTCAAAAGCAGCGCGCAACTCCTCAATCTGAGAGAGACCGGCACTGATTTTATCGGGAGTCATATAGATCATCTCAACTTTCTTGTCCTCGGCAGCGGCATCAATGGCTCTGACATAACTTAGTAGCGAAACAGAGGGTTTGGACTGATTAACAATTGACATGATATCAAAGGAGTTTCCTCTATGACCGTACTCGGAGATAGGATTTTTGAAGTCTATCTTCAAGACTTTTCCCTTCTTGACAAGACCCGAAACAGGTATAACAAGCATAAAGGCGATGAACGCCACACATAATTTTACATTTCTCATTTTCCAAAAATATTTTAAGGATTTATTATTTTGTCGTT
>DDLZ01000026.1 GCA_002340405.1 Bacteroidales bacterium UBA2559 | reverse complement strand
GGCTTGTCTCCGTGAACTGCGGGGATTCGGTGTGGATGTGTCGGACGTACTCTTTGGAGGTGACCGTCTTGGGATTAACTTCCTTGAAACCGGCGCTGTCAGCCGCAGCAGTAAGGTTATATATGATCGTACCGGCTCTTCAATTGCACAGATCCGGCCGGGTATGATAGATTGGGAAAATCTGCTTGCCGATGCCGGCTGGTTCCACTGGACGGGAATTACTCCGGCCATATCTGAGGGGGCGGCCAAAGTCTGCCTGGAGGCGCTGAAAGTCTGTGAAAAAAAGGGAATACCTGTTTCATGTGATCTGAACTACCGCAAGAACCTCTGGAAATGGGGTAAGAAGGCCGGCGAGGTGATGCCTGAGCTGGTCTCTTATGCAGAGATTGTGCTTGGCAATGAAGAGGATGCTTCGATGGCTCTGGGTATTACCCCCGACGGTGTTGATGTCGCTGCAGGCAAGGTCCATGCCGATGCATACCTGCAGGTCTCAAAGCAGATTATGGAGCGTTTTCCCCGCTGCCGTAAGGTGATAACCACTCTGCGCGGTTCGATAAACGCCAATGACAACACCTGGTCAGGAGTACTTTACGATGGAAAAAAACTGTACAAATCAAAGGAATACCGCATTACGCATATAGTTGACCGCGTGGGCGGCGGCGATTCGTTTATGGGCGGCCTGATATACGGCCTGCTCGTATATGGCGATGACCAAAAAGCGCTTGACTTTGCTGTGGCGGCATCTTGCCTGAAGCATACTGTTTACGGTG
Source organism: Bacteroidales bacterium UBA2559 (assembly GCA_002340405.1). Lineage (GTDB taxonomy): Bacteria > Bacteroidota > Bacteroidia > Bacteroidales > Bacteroidaceae > Colenecus. Next base: position 3,347 of record DDLZ01000026.1, on the reverse strand, counting down.
ATTATAACCGGGTGACGGTTCAGGAGGTGGAGAAGCTGATGGGCGGTGATACATCCGGACGCGTGATGCGTTGACGCCTCCGGGCGTTTGATGTGGTGTGCATCCGAATTGGTGATGCGTTGATATTAGTTTGAATATTATGTAATTTTGACCCAAACGAAACGATATGAGCAGATTCAAAAGATTGGATGTCCTCCGCACTTTTATGGAGACCGGTATAGTTCCGCTTTACTATAATGCCGATGCAGAGACAGTAAAGAATGTTGTGAAGGCCTGTTATAACGGCGGCGCCCGTGTTTTTGAGTTCACAAACCGCGGAGACTGTGCACATCAGGTGTTCGATGCGGTTAACAAATGGTGCGCCACAGAGTGTCCTGAAATGATTATGGGCGTGGGTTCCGTATGCGATACCGGTACGGCGGCGCTCTATATCCAGTTGGGAGCCGGATTTATTGTCTCACCGAGTCTGAACCCCGATATGGCTAAGGTCTGCAACCGCCGCAAAGTGGCATGGATCCCGGGTTGCGGAACTCTAAGCGAGATAAACTTCGCCGAGGAACTGGGCTGTGAGATAGTAAAGATCTTTCCGGCTGCCGAGGTGGGAGGACCCTCGTTCGTAAAGGCAATAAAGGCCCCCTGTCCATGGACAGAGATCATGCCTTCGGGCGGCGTGTCGCCCGACAGGGAAAATCTCGAGACCTGGTTTAAGGCAGGTGTAGCCTGTGTGGGACTGGGCTCCCAACTCACACCCAAGGGTGTGATAGAGAAACGTGATTTCAAGTTCATTGAAGAGAAGGTCAGGGAGTCGGTCGCTTTTGTTAAGGAGTTCAGAAAACGATAGGAATCTTACAAAAACCAAATATAAACAGTTATGAATAATATTTTTGATATTTCGGGCAAAAATGCCGTGGTTACAGGCGGTGCCGGTACTTTAGGCAGCAATATTGCACGTCATTTTGTAGAGCAGGGTGTCAATGTGGCACTATTGGGACGCACCAGGGAGAATATCGAGGCAATGGTCGAGGAGTTGTCTGCTATTGGCGGCGGCAAGGTTATGCCGGTCGTTTCGGATGTGCTTGATATTGACAAGCTCAAAGCTACACGTGATCATATTGACAAGGAGTGGGGCGGAGTTGACATTTTGGTCAACTGTGCCGGTGGTAACGTGCCGGGAGCCACTATTCCCGATGACAAATCGGTCTTCGACATGAAGATTGAGGATTTTGAGAAGGTTACCGGTATCAATATGAACGGAACGGTCTATCCGTCGCTTGTTTTCGGCGAATCGATGGCAAAAAAAGGCAGCGGCAGCATAATCACCGTATCCTCAATGGCTGCAATGTCTGCTCTGACACGTGTTATGGGTTATACGGTAGCCAAATGCGGCGTTGACGGTTTTACCCGTTGGATGGCTCAGGAGATGGCCATAAAGTTCAATGAGAAGATCCGGGTGAACGCAATTGCTCCCGGCTTCTTTATAGGAAAGCAGAACAGGGCAATGCTTATCAACCCCGACGGCACCTATACGGAGCGCAGCAAGAAGATAATTGCTCATACTCCCATGCGCCGTTTCGGTGACATTACCGAGCTTAACGGAGCAGTCCAATTCCTCTGTTCGGACGCTGCATCGTTTATTACCGGTATTGTGATGCCTGTTGACGGCGGGTTTGNNCTCATTCAGCGGCGTTTGATTCCGTACATTTGAGGGTTTTGAACGAAATTATACAAATCCGGTTTGTTTGAGGGATGAAGCTTGAAAAGGCATGGCGCTGGTTCGGTAAGTCCGATGCTGTGACTCTGGATCATCTGGTTCAGATGGATATTGAAGGGGTGGTGACAGCTTTGCATCACATTCCCACAGGCGAGGTCTGGCCTAGGGAGGAGATCCTTGCAGTTAAGAGTGAGATTGAGTCCAGGGGAATGCGCTGGAGCGTGGTTGAGAGCGTGCCCGTATCGGAACAGATAAAGACCGCCGGACCGATGCGCGACCGACATATAGAGAACTATCGCCGGACAATACGCAATCTGGGTGAGTGCGGCATTGACACCGTCTGCTATAACTTTATGCCGGTTCTGGACTGGTGCCGTACGATCCTTGATTATCCGCACGTTGGCGGAGGCATAGGACTCTGTTTTGACTATCCCACATTCGTTGCATTCGATGTCTTCATTCTAAAACGTCCCGGAGCCGCCGCCGACTATAGCGCCGAAGACTTGGAGCAGGCCGGGAAGGCATTTGCCGCCATGACTCCCGATGAGGCCCGCACATTGAGTTACAACATCATTGTAGTGACCCAGGGCTTTATAAACGGTGTCATTGACGGCTCGGTGAGCGATCCCGAGAAGCTGTTTCTGGAATACATTTCCTACTATAAGGAGATAGACAGAGAGAGATACAGGAGTCATTTGAAGTACTTCATTGACAGTCTTATACCTGTTTGTGAGGAGTATGATGTGAACCTCTGCATACATCCGGACGATCCTCCCTATCCGATTTTGGGAATGCCCCGCATAATGGGTTGTGCCGATGATATGGAGTGGCTGGAAAAGGCCAATCCTTCGTTGAGGAACGGAATTACCTTCTGTACGGGCTCACTGTCGGGCAGACATGACAACGACCTGTCCTATATGGCCGCACGGTTTGGAGAGCGCATCCATTTTGCCCATCTGAGGAATACCCGTTACACCGGTTACAAGAGTTTTTATGAGTCGGGCCATCTCTACGGCAGTCTGGATATGCCTGCCATAGTGGAGGCCCTGATGCGTGAACAGCGCCGCCGGGTTGCCGCCGGCAGAAAAGATATACGCATTCCGGTCCGCCCCGACCACGGCATAAGGATTCTAAATGACCTTGATTGTGACTGCTACAATATAGGTTACCCGCTCAACGGGCGTCTGCGCGGCATTGCCGAACTGGACGGCCTTATGGTGGGTATTGACCGTATGCTGTCGCGCGAATGATTCCTACCAACTNNTACCCCTGCAATGAAACAAAAATAACGAAATTATACCCCTGCAATGAAACATTTTGCTTATATTTGCACTTGAAATTCAAATTATCATTTAATGTTTAAGCGAGATATAGAAACCCAACTGCATAAATGGGCAGAAAATCCTTATCGAAAACCGCTGATTTTGCGTGGAGCAAGACAGGTAGGAAAAACAACCGTGATTAATCAGTTTGCGGAAAACTTCGATAATTTTATTTCCATCAACCTTGAAAAATCTGTCGCTAGAGACCTGATGGAGAGTACGGATGAAGTAAAAAAACTGCTCCCATTGCTCTTTCTTTATGCCAATAAGAAACAAAAAGAAGGGCGTACGTTGCTGTTTATCGATGAAATTCA
>DDLZ01000047.1:2861-3014 GCA_002340405.1 Bacteroidales bacterium UBA2559 | reverse complement strand
GATAAAGATTTTGATAATTGGCTGCCAAAGAAAAAAGAGTAACTACTGATTAATAAGAGACACCCGTCTTGCAGCCACCGCAAACTTCAGGCTGCGGACTTCGAACCACAAATTCCGGACTGCGGCAATAGTGCAGTTGTCAATATGAACGAG
>DDLZ01000047.1:0-2798 GCA_002340405.1 Bacteroidales bacterium UBA2559 | reverse complement strand
GCCTCCTTAATCCTAGCTTCGGTTTCGGCCGTGCCGTCCCAGTGTGCCAAAACAAAGAATCCCTGCTCTATCTTATCCTTGAAATCCTCATAGTCGTTCACCTCTACCATACGTGAGTCGCGCCAGGCTTTGGCCTTCTCGAATATTGCGCTCTGCATCTCGTCCAAAAGAGCAGGGATCAGATTATCAAGTCCTTCGAACGGAACTGTCTCTTTCTTCAGAGTATCCCGGCGCATTATCTCTACCGTACCGGCCTCCAGGTCACGCATACCCATAGCAACACGCACGGGCACACCTTTCAACTCATACTCGGCGAACTTGAATCCCGGACGTTTGTTGTCGGCATCATCGTACTTGACACTTATGCCTTTGGCGCGCAGCGCATCAACGAGCACCTTTACCTTTGCATTTATCTTTTCCAAATCCCCGGCATTCTTATAGATAGGGATCACAACCACCTGTATGGGAGCCAGTTTGGGAGGCAAGACAAGACCGTTATCATCGGAGTGAGCCATTACAAGGGCGCCCATCAAACGGGTAGATACACCCCACGATGTAGCCCAAACATACTCCAATTGGTTATCCTTGTTGACAAACTGAACATCAAAAGCCTTGGCAAAATTCTGTCCCAGGAAATGTGAGGTTCCGCACTGAAGAGCCTTGCCGTCCTGAGTCATTGACTCTATGGTATAGGTGTCAAGGGCGCCTGCAAAACGCTCCGTCTCGGATTTCACGCCTGCTACCACAGGAACAGCCATATAGCCCTCTACGAAATCGGCATAGACCTGATGCATACGGCGTGCCTCCTCTTCGGCCTCCTCACGGGTAGAATGTGCGGTATGGCCCTCCTGCCACAAAAACTCCGAGGTACGCAAAAACAGACGGGGACGCATCTCCCAGCGCATCACGTTTGCCCACTGATTGCACAGTATGGGAAGGTCGCGGTATGATGTGATCCAGTTCTTATATGTTGCCCAAATAATGGTTTCCGATGTAGGACGGACTATCAGCTCCTCTTCCAGTTTGGCCGCGGGATCTACAACAACGCCGCTGCCGTCATCGGCATTCTTTAGACGGTAATGCGTTACCACAGCGCACTCTTTGGCAAATCCTTCAACATGCTCGGCCTCCCGGCTCAGATACGATTTGGGAATAAGCAGCGGGAAATATGCGTTCTGATGGCCGGTCTCCTTGAATTTGTCATCAAGTATCCGCTGCATCTTCTCCCATATTGCGTAGCCGTAAGGCTTGATTATCATACAGCCGCGTACGGGTGCCTGCTCTGCAAGGTCGGCCTTCACAACCAGTTCGTTATACCACTGCGAGTAATTATCGCTTCTTTTAGTAAGGTCTTTAAGTTCTTTAGCCATAGCTGTCTTATTTCGGAGTGCAAAGATAACTCAAATGTGCAAACAAAGCGGGCTTTGTTTATACCAAATGCTGTTTATCCCGGATTTCGGATAGCAAAATTACACTTTATTTCATATTTTTGAACTCCGGAACCGAACAATAATCAGTATAACAACTGCGTTTATATGTTTGAAATATGAAGACCCGGAAACGCATATTCAACACAGTTTTCACTGCGGCACTGCTCTTTTTGCTACCTGCTGCGGTCAAGGCTCAGTGGTCGGGAAGCTCATCGGAGAGGATCAACACCTTGAGGATGATTGCAGACGGCGACTGGGAGCGTATGCCGTTGCTGACACTGAACAGCGACGAGACCATCGAATTCTCATTCGATGAGATGTCACACCAATACCGTCGTTTCACCTATCACATAACCCATTGCGATGCCGGATGGGTACCATCGGACCTGATTGAATCCGAATATCTGGACGGATTCAACGACCGGCCTGTCGATGATTGGAAAAAATCGCTCAATACCACGTTTGCCTATACTCACTACAGGCTTACTCTGCCCAATAACGAAGTGAAACTCAAACTGTCAGGCAACTACCGTCTCTCCATACGTGAAGATGGCAAAGAGGTGGCCTGGTTCAGGTTCTGTGTAACTGAGGATATGCCCAACCTTGCTGCCACGGTAAGCGGTAATACCGATATCGATACCCATAAGTCACACCAGCAGGTAGATATGGCTGTCAGCCTGAACGGACTGACCGTAAGGGACCCTGAAAGAGAGATCTACACCATTGTAATGCAGAACCGCCGTTTTGACAACGCAGTCATAAACCCGCGATACACCTACAACAACGGGAACAGACTCACATTCGAGCACTGTCGCGAACTTATTTTCCCGGCCGGCAACGAATACCGCAGATTCGAGATAGTCAATATGCATGATTATTTCAGGAATGTGGACAGGATGTCATTCTATGACCCCTATTTCCATGCCGGCCTTATGAAAGACACGCGGCACCACGCCTACAATTTTGATAACGACCACAACGGCCGCTTCCTTATACGTTACAATCAGGCCGCCGACAGTGATACCGAGGCCGATTATCTGTTCGTACATTTCACGCTCTCCCTTGAACGTCTGACCGGAGGACGGCTCTATGTTTCCGGCGATTTCAACGGCGGAAACCTTACGTCCGGCCATGAGATGACCTACGATGAACGTGAAAAGACATATCAGGCTACATTACTGCTAAAACAGGGTGCATACGATTACCACTATCTCTGGGTCCCCGACGGTAAAACCGGCGGTGAGACCCGCCCCATTGAGGGCGACTGGTATGAGACCCGAAACGAATACAATATCCTGCTCTACTACCGCCAGCGCGGCTCGCGCTACGACCGCCTCGTAAGCACCCTCAACATCACAACCGAATAAA
>DDLZ01000003.1 GCA_002340405.1 Bacteroidales bacterium UBA2559 | reverse complement strand
GTTTTCATAGAGCGGTAATAATTACCTTGTTGCTGTAAAGGAATTTATGAAAAAAAGGCAGAACGACATAATTAAGACTCTCACCTTAACCGGGGGGCTGCTGCTGCTTTTTGGAGCGGCAATTTATATAACCGGAAAAGTTTTTGCTCCCTATGTTTTTGCAACAGGCGCCATTTTGTTCTCTTCGGCCCAGTTTGCCGACCGTTATGAGGGTTATGATTTGGTTCTGAGGCGTCTTCGCGGGCAGCAGGTTTTGGGAGCTTTCTTCATTTTGTTAACGGCATTGCTTATGTTTTCGGGGAGATTACACGAAAGGGTTTTCTTGAATGAGAGCTTGAATCCCGAAATCCGTTCGTTATTGCTTGGTCTGACCCAAAAGAACAACTGGATAGTCACTCTCACCATTGCAGCGGTATTTTTGCTCTATTCATCATACAGAATTGAAAAGAGACAGAAACAGATTGATGAGGAAAACCGCAAATAAAGATGAACAAAATTTATTCGTTCACTCGCTCACACAAACAGTCTCTTTCTTACCCACTCTCCTTTAGAAGGTAGAAGACTCCACATATAAACCTTTTTTAACAACGTTCTGTCGGTAAATCATTACAGGATGTGAATCCGACTTAAATAATAATAAATTGGTTTCATATTGTTTCAACTCTGTTACATCTGTTGTAATTTTGCACTGTAAAACAGCAGGATACGACTTGTTTTCAGCTATAGCGGGAAATGAACATGTATCTGCAATTTATCCGGAATAGAAGAAGAGATTTAATCAGATGGGTGCATTGAACATATTGCGTATGTTTTGTGTGACGGGCACGATTGCTGCGCTTGCGGCATGTGGACGCAGCACCTATATTATTGATGGAACTGTCGATACATACGGATTCGAGGGTAAGACGCTTACGATTGTCGAATTCACTCCGCACAGTTCTGTCATACATGATTCCTGTCTGGTGAGTCACGGAAAATTCGGTATGAAAGGCAAGACCGATGATATCCGTCTGGTCTTTTTGTGCCGTGATGATCAACCTATAATGCCTCTTTATCTTGAATCCGGCAGAGTGAGGGTAATCATTCAAACGTCCGGAATTCAGTGTTCAGGAACACGTCAGAATGATCTGTTGAGCAGTTTCCTTATGCAGAAGAAGCCTCTTGACAACATGTATGACGACGTTTGGCGAAGACGAATGGAGATGCTCAGGTCCGGAAGTGTTGACAGGGATATCATGTCCCGGCTGCAGGACAGCTTGCAGAGCATAGTATCGGAATGTGAAAATCTCATCTATTCATTTATCACATCCAACTACAATGAAAAAGCATCTGTCGGAGTTTTTGCCATGCTTACCGTCAATCCCGGTACACGGATTTCAACGCTTATGAAACGTATTTTGGATGAAGCTCCCGAAGANNGAGAAAACCCCGCCATTAAGGATTATATTCAGCGTGCAGGATATGTGAGGATTAGATAATCAATATCCTTCTTCAAGCGTCTTATTTATTATATCGTAAACCTCCTGAGTGGTTTTATTCATCATGGCAGTCCGCTCCTGTTCGGAAGCGTCAGGTTTTTTTTGCATATAGACAGGTTCGTGGAACGTCATGTGGACCGGATGACGGGTTACATTCCATGCATGGCGCGACATCACCTTGAAATTGCCGTCAATTGTGACGGGAAGAATGGGCAGTCCCAGCTCTTCCGATATTACGAAAGCGCCCCGTTTGAAGCGTGCCATTTTACCGTCGAAAGTACGTGTGCCTTCGGGAAAGATTACGACCGACATGCCGTCGGTAAGTCTGGATTCGGCTTTCCTTATGCTCTCCATCGACTTTATCCTTGAACTTCGGTCTATGAATATGTGACCGGCCATGTAGCAGGCCCAACCTACAAACGGTATCTTGCCGAGCTCCTTCTTCATAATCCATTTGAACTTCACTCCCACAAAGCCGTACATAAGAAACGCATCCCAGTAGCTTTGGTGGTTGGCGGCAATTACGTATGACACCCCTTTTTTTACATGTTCGCGTCCGTGAATGCGGATAGGGATCAGAAACACCCTATAAAACATCCGGCCCCAAATCATGCCCGGCCAATATCCCCAAAAACGGTCATTGAAAATCGAACCTATTATGGTTACCAGGGCAGTTATTATAGTCATTGCCAGCATTATAGGAAATGCTATCAAAATCTGATAAAGCAGATAGAGCGCTCTTTTCATCTTTCAAAAATTATAGGTTGTCCTAAAATCGAGTCATCGAAAAATCCCTCATTGTAAACTTTATGTCCGTTTACCCAGGTGGCCGATACTCTCCAGTGATACGGCCGGTTTTCAAACGGGTTCCAGCCATATTTTGTCGATGTGAACACATTCTTGTCAATATGGCAAATATCGTTTCGGGATACCATGGTCAGGTCGGCTTTATACCCCTTCCGTATGTATCCGCGGTCCTTCACGTTAAACAGAGCGGCCGGATTATGACACATCAGCCTTACCACATCCGTCAGTCCGAGTATTCCCTTTTCCGTCAGTTCGAGCATCACAGGCAGGGAGTAGGGCAGTACCGGTATTCCCGATGCGGCTGTAAGCGAACCACCCCTTTTTTCGGATAGCAGATGCGGGGCGTGGTCGGTCCCCACCACATCAATCCTGCCGTCGGTAAGCGCCTCTCGCAGCGCACTTCTGTCGGCAATGGTCTTTATTGCAGGATTGCACTTTATAAGAGTTCCCATTGCAGGGTAGTCGGAGTCGGTAAATGTGAGATGAGCCGGGCAGGCTTCAGCGGTAATGCGCTTGCCGCTTACCGGCCCGCGTTCAAACAGCGACAGCTCGCGGGCTGTGCTGATATGGAGTATGTGCAGCCTGACATCGGTCCCGGCGGCTATATCGATAGCTTTCGATGTAGATGCATAGCAGGCCTCTTCGCTCCGTATCAGCGGATGAAAGGTGACCGGCGGTTCGTTGCCGCCGCATTGCAGCCTATAACGCTCAATGTTGGCATTGATTATGGCTGTCTCTTCACAGTGTACCGCTACGGGTACTCCGGCGGCACGGAACAGTGTCTTGAGCGAATCCTCGTCGTTAAGCAGCATTCCCCCCGTGCTGGACCCCATGAAAACCTTTATGCCGCATATCCGTCGCGGGTCAACAGCCTCAATTGCATCCGGATTTCCTTTGGTGGCTCCCAGATAGAACGAGTAGTTGACAAGGCATTTGCCCGCTGCAATTTCGAACTTCTCCTGCAGCGCCTCAACCGAAACGGTCTGAGGTATGCAGTTGGGCATGTCAAAGATGGTGGTAACCCCGCCGGCCGCTGCTGCACGGCTCTCGCTCTTAATATCGGCCTTGTGAGTCAGACCCGGTTCGCGAAAATGGACATGGTCATCAATTATGCCCGGCAGGAGCCATCGGCCTTCAGCGTCTATAACCTCATCGGCCTTAACCTCAGGAACATCGTCTGTATAGATTCCGGCAATATCTTCACCGTCAATGAGCAGCGAAGCTTTACGTACCTCTCCTTCATTGACGATTGCGGCATTTTTGATGAGGGTCTTACTCATGAATCTTTTCAGGCGGTTATTTCAGATGGAATTATTTCGAATGGATTTATTCAAATATAATCATTCAGGTAAATCCTCAGGCAGTCTCTTCAATGGTTTTTTTCTGCGGATATTTCCTGAACCAACTGGAAATCTTGAGCCGTATCACACCGAAGAAGGCTTCACTGAATATTCCGCCGCTCATTTTTGATGTTCCGTGTTCACGGTTCACGAACACAATAGGCACCTCCTTGATATTGAATCCGCACTTGTATGCTGTGAATTTCATCTCAATCTGAAATGCGTAACCCTTGAAATGGATCTTGTCCAGCTCCATGGTCTCAAGGACCTCGCGGCGGTAACAGATGAATCCGGCGGTAGTGTCATGTATGGGCAGCCGGGTCACAAAATTGACATATTTTGATGCAAAATATGACATCATCACACGTCCTATAGGCCAGTTGACAACATTTACACCGCTCACATAACGGGAGCCGATAGCCAGATCGTATCCCTCATCACGGCAGGCACTTAGCAGGCGCGGCAGGTCGGCCGGAGCATGCGAGAAATCGGCGTCCATTTCAAAAATGTAGTCATAGCTGCGTTCGATACACCATTTAAAACCCGTTATATAGGCAGACTTCAGACCCATCTTTCCGGCTCTTTCTATAATATGCAGACGGTCTTTGAAGTCGTTTTCCATGAGCCGTTTAACTATTCCGCCCGTACCGTCCGGTGAACCGTCGTCAATGACCAGTATGCTGAAGTTGTCCTCCAGGGCCATCACTGCGCGGATGATGTTCTCTATGTTCTCTTTCTCATTGTAAGTGGGAATGATTACAATGCTGTCACTTGTCTTCATCAGAATACAATTTTAAACTGCAAACTTAATCAAAAACGTCGGTTATCAAAAAGATAGATAATCTTTTTATTGCTTGAAATCAAGGGTACTCCTTAAAAGTTTGTAATTTTGCAGGGTATTGACATGTGATGCGGATTTTTTGATGACATTATCTGATATAAGTGCCAAATACGGCAGGTTGGCACAGTTCAAAGCTCTGAAGAAAGAGTTATCGGGGAAAGGCGGAAAAAGCAT
>DDLZ01000095.1:2239-2888 GCA_002340405.1 Bacteroidales bacterium UBA2559 | reverse complement strand
TCACGTAAAGCATCAGACTGATAATAAAAAACAGCAATATGAGATTTGTCTGTAAAATATAATTTATTACCTTTGCGGCGCCGTTACGAGATGACGGCTATTCAAATCATTTATAAACAATAAAAACAACAACTTATGGCAGCAAAAATCAGATTGCAAAGAAGAGGCCACAAAGGTTACGCCTTTTATTCAATCGTAATTGCAGACTCCAGAGCTCCACGTGATGGAAAGTTTATTGAGAAGATTGGTACCTATAATCCAAATACCAATCCCGCTACAGTAGATTTGAATTTCGACAGAGCCCTGTACTGGGTAATGGTAGGCGCACAGCCCACCGATACCGCCCGCAGCATTCTATCACGTGAAGGTGTCTATATGATGAAACACCTGAAAGGCGGTGTGAAGAAAGGCGCATTCGATGAGGCAACCGCTCAGGCTAAGTTCGATGCCTGGAAAAAGGCTAAGGAGAGCTCTATTAAGGCTATCGGCGTTAAGGAAGAGCAGGCAAAACGCGAACTTGGCAAGGCTAAACTTGAAGCAGAAAAGAAGGTTAATGAGGCTATCGCCAAAAAGGTTGCTCTCAAAAGGGCAGAGGCAAGAGCAGCCGAAGCAGAAGCCATCGCAGCAGAGGCCGGAGCAGATGAAGCAG
>DDLZ01000095.1:470-2165 GCA_002340405.1 Bacteroidales bacterium UBA2559 | reverse complement strand
AGGAAACTCCCGCTGAGGCATAACCCAATCTTACAAACAAGAGACTCCGGACCGCAATCCGGAGTTATTTTTATCTCTTTACAACCAGACTGTCACGACCTATAGGATTTACACTTCGAAAAAACAGGTAATTTTGCGACCACATGGAAAAAATCAAATCATTTCTTCACAGGAAAAACATTGTCATCTCGGGTAAGCGTTACGGTGTCGATGCCCTTGGGGCAATGGCGCTGGGACTCTTTGCGTCACTGCTCATAGGCACCATCATTTCAACTGTCGGCGAACAATTTAAACTGGATATACTGGTAGAAGTAGGCAATTTCGCAAAGAGCATGGCGGGACCTGCCATGGCAGTGGCAATTGCCTATGCGCTGCAAACTCCGGGTCTTGTACTCTTCTCTATGCTTGCAGTAGGCGCCGCAGCCAACAAACTGGGCGGCGCCGGAGGTCCGTTTGCAGTTTACGTGGTGAGCGTAATAGCATCCGAATTCGGAAAAATAATATCGAAAGAGACCAAGATAGATATTCTGGTCACACCGCTCGTAACCATTGCCGTAGGTGTAGGACTCTCCTACTGGCTGGCTCCGGGTATAGGTGCGGCTGCCAGCAGTCTGGGTAATGTAATAATGTGGGCCACCACAAAACAGCCGTTCATAATGGGCGTTCTGGTGTCGGTGCTTGTGGGTATGGCGCTGACACTGCCTATCAGTTCGGCTGCTATCTGCGCCGCACTGGGGCTGACGGGATTGGCAGGAGGAGCTGCGCTGGCAGGCTGCTGCGCTCAGATGGTGGGGTTTGCAGTCTTCAGTTTTCGTGAAAACCGCTGGAACGGAGTCATATCACAAGGGCTGGGTACCAGCATGTTACAGATGGGAAACATAGTCAAAAATCCCAAAATATGGATCGTACCGACTTTGGTCTCGGCCATCACCGGTCCAATCGCAACCTGTCTGTTTGCACTTGAAATGAACGGACCTGCAATAGCCTCGGGAATGGGAACCTGCGGTTTGGTAGGACCAATCGGTGTCTATACCGGCTGGCTATCGGAGATGGCCGAAGGTACTCGCACAGCTATAACCGCAATTGACTGGACAGCTCTGTTATCCATCAGCATCGTCCTGCCGACAATACTGACCATGATTTTAGGCGCTTTGATCCGCAAGACCGGCTGGATAAAGCCCGGCGACCTCAAGCTAAGCTAAACTAAGATTGACCTTGAGCTAAGCTAGACCAAACCTTTATTAAACCTTGAACTAAGCGAAACCATGAGTTAAACTAAACCCTAAGTTGAGCTAGACTTCAAGTTTTATGCCGGTTGGTTATCTTAACATTAACGACATAAGTTAAATTAAGTCCTATTCGAATTAGTTACATAAAATCCGGGGGGCTTTTGATTTTTGATTTGTCGTTAAGTCAACCATTTTCTTTACTTCATTCAGACTTAAATACTTAGGCAACGTATGAGTTTTGCGTAAAGGATACAGATGTTTCAAGTTTAATTCCACACCAACCACCAGTCGGTAAAACTTATCTATTGATGCCACTATCATCCTTTGATAGAGTGGCTTACGGCATGCTTGTCTGTTTTCCAAAACACATACCAATAACAAAAGATAATATGATGGATATAAAGACAATACAGCATAAATTAAACAGCAGGCCGAGAAAAAATCTCAATTACCAAAAACCGTTTGA
>DDLZ01000095.1:0-359 GCA_002340405.1 Bacteroidales bacterium UBA2559 | reverse complement strand
GGACAACTCCCAAGTAATTTTCAGTCTGATTTTTTATATAAACTATTAGATCACCCACATGCACAAGTAAGACTTAATGCTGTTAAAAACATAGGAAAATTAAAAGAAAATTCAGATGTAAATGCTCTTTTAGAACTTTATAACAGAGAAACAGATACGGGTGTTCGTAGAGAGATTGTTTCTGCTATTGGACGACAAAGAAAAAGCACCAACAAATCTTTGCTATACAAATTTTTGAGTGACACTGACCCCAAAATAATTTGCCAAGCTATTCGTGGATTACTTGTTTTTGAAAATGACAAAGACGTTGAAGAACATTTACGACCGCTTGTAAACCATGAAAATGAAATGGTAAGAAC
>DDLZ01000129.1:6079-6429 GCA_002340405.1 Bacteroidales bacterium UBA2559 | reverse complement strand
CTTGCCATCGAACTGCCGTTCACTGCCGATGAGTATGACAACATAAAGGCCGATGAACTGCCTGATATTCTGTTCTCTGCCGCCATGGACAACTTTAAGCGCAAATGCGACAGGATGGCTTTCATAGTGAATCCGGTAATAAAGAAGGTTTATGAGGAGCATGCCGACCGTTATGAGAATATTCTTATTCCCATTACGGACGGACAGAAGGTCTATCAGATCCCCTGTAATCTGAAGGAGGCATATGAGTCCGAGAGTAAGAGCGTTGTGACGGCATTCCAAAAGGCAATTCTGCTCCATACGGTCGATGACTGTTGGAAGGAGAATCTGCGTGAGCTAGACGAATTGAA
>DDLZ01000129.1:386-5995 GCA_002340405.1 Bacteroidales bacterium UBA2559 | reverse complement strand
AAGATGAATGACCAGGCGGTCTCCATACTGATGCGTGGTCAGATACCTGAACCCGATCCCGACAGTGTGCGTGAGGCTCCGCCGCAGAACCGTCAGCAGCGCCGTCAGTACACGGAAAACCGTACCGATTTGAGCGACCCGAACCAGCGTGCCGCCGCAGCTCGCGACACACGTCAGCAGATTCGCGAACCTGTCCGTGTGGAGAAGACTCCGGGACGGAACGACCCCTGTCCGTGCGGAAGCGGAAAAAAATTTAAGAATTGTCATGGCCGGAATGTTTAGTCATAGGTCGTGATGTAAAATTATTGAAAGGCAATAACTATAATAATATAAACGTTACTATATTTGGCAGAACGGATAATAGTTTTTAGTGATGACCTTAATGTGGACATAGGTGTGATAGTTTTCCACGAAGGTTTGAAAAAGTAAATCAATATAATTTGGAATGAAAAGAGGATTTTTAATCAAAACAGGCTTTCTGATAGCGGCTGCTTTTGTTTTAGGACAGACAGTATGTGCTCAAGATGCCGGCACCGATAATGTTCTGAGGGTCAGTCTTGACGATGCCCTGCGGATAGCGCTCAGCGACAATCCCACAATCAAGATTGCCCAACAGCAGATTGAAGTCAAGAAGGTTAGTAATAAAGAGGCGTGGCAGGCACTTCTGCCGACCGCCGACTTCGGTGGGACTGTACAATATACTCTGCTGGCTCCGATGATCAGTCTGGGCGATTTCGGAAAACATAAGATGGGTATTGACAATACGAGTACCTGGAGCGGTCAGTTTCAGGTGAGTCTGCCTCTGTTCGCTCCTACTATCTATGCCACCATGAACCTGACCAAGAGCGATTTGGAGAATGCGGTGGAGCAAAGCCGCAGCTCCAAACTGGATCTGATGAATCAGGTGACCAAGGCCTATTACCAAGTTATGTTGGCACAGGACGGTTACGATGCGCTGTTCAGCAGTTTTGAGCAGGCACGGGAGAATTTCTATATGGTGAGCAAACTCTACGAGCTGGGCGGCACGAGCGAGTACGATAAGATAAGCGCTGAGGTGCAGGTGCGCAGTCTGAGCCCTACCCTGATTCAGGCGCGCAATGCCGTTGCAATGGCCAAACTACAGCTATTGGTTTTAATGGGTGTTGATCCTGAGACAGAGATAGAGGTAGAGGGTGCTATTAAGGATTATGAGGATCGGATCTATGCCGAAGTCATGGAGTTGGACAGCTACTATTCGCTGGAGGATAACAGCAATATGCGTCAGCTCAAGTTGAACGAGACGATGTTGAACCAGACTCTCCGTATTCAAAAGATGAATTTCCTGCCTACACTTGCCCTGTCGGGTAACTATTCTTTAAACTCGCTTCAAAATAAGGATTGGAATATCGGACAGTACGAGTGGGCCAAGAGCTCATCGGTAATACTGTCGGTCTCAATTCCCATCTTCAGGGCTGGAAATTTCACCAAGCTGCGCAGCACCAAGTTGCAGATAAGTCAGCTAAATGAGAGCATAGATTATACGGAGCGGCAACTGGGCTTGCAGGTGAGGAACTATGTGGATAATATGAGGGCGAGCGCCGAGCAGGCAGCCAGCAACATTGAGGCGATCCGTCAGGCCGAAAAAGGTCGCGAGATAGCCGGAAAGCGTTATGAGACAGGTAAGGGCACGATACTGGAACTGAATAATTCCGAGGTTGCGCTTACTCAGGCCAAACTTACTTACAGCCAGTCAATCTACAATTATCTGGCAGCGAAGGCCGATCTGGATAAGGTGCTGGGGAGAGAGTAAAGAACAGAAATAAAAATTATATAGATAAATATGAAGAATTTGAGATTTTCAACAATCGCAATCTGCACGGTGCTGGTTTTTTCAGCCTGCGGACAGAAAAAACAGATAGCCGCTGTGACGGAGGCCGCAAGTGTTGTTGAACCGGCAGTCAAACCGTTGGTGAGACTGGCTAAAGTGGTTGAGGAGCCTGTGCCGCAGAAACAGGTCTATTCAGCCTCCATCGAGAGTGAAGTGAAAAATAATATTGCGCCGTCAATACCGGCAAGGATCAGCAATATTTTGGTTGAAGTGGGAGATAATGTGCGGACCGGACAGATCCTGGTGACGATGGATGCCACTACGCTGACACAGCAGGAGATGCAACTTCTGAATCTTGAGACGGAGTTCCATCGTATAGACGAACTGTATAAGGTTGGCGGCGTTTCAAAGTCCGACTGGGAAAACTTTAACATGCAGCTTGAGGTTGCCCGTAAGTCCTATCTGACGCTCAGGGAGAATACCATCCTGCAGAGTCCCATTGACGGTGTGGTTACAAACCGCAACTATGACAACGGCGACCTCTACAGCGGTCAGCCTATTCTGGTGGTGCAGAAGATTGTCCCCGTTAAGCTTATCGTAAATGTTTCCGAGAAGTACTACTCACAGGTCAGTATAGGCGATGAAGTGAGTGTCGCATTGGATGCCTATCCCGGGGAGACGTTTACCGGCAAGGTGTCGTTGATATATCCCACTGTCGATGCTATGACTCACACTTTCCCGGTTGAGATTGGTGTGGCCAACACCAGCCGGAAGCTGCGTCCGGGTATGTTTGCACGTGCGACCCTGAATTTTGGCACAGAGAACCGCGTTGTGGTACCTGATCTGGCCATTGAGAAGCGCGCCGGCTCAGGCGACCGGTTTGTCTATATCTATGAGGATGGCAAGGTGTCATACAGGAAGGTGGAGCTGGGTCAGCGTTTAGGCGATCGCTACGAACTTATATCGGGGGTGCCTAACGGTGCGCAGATTGTGATTGCAGGACAGTCCAAGCTGTCTGACGGTGTGGAAGTTGAAGTTGGAAATTAAATTCTGAAAGTAAATCATGAGTCTATACGAAGGATCGGTTAAAAGACCAATTTTTACGGCGCTCTGTTTCGTGGCTGTGGTGGTGTTCGGCCTGTTCTCATACTCCAGGCTGCCGATTGACCTGCTGCCCGACATTGAGTCCAACACAGTCGTGGTGTTCACATATTACACGGGTGCAAGCGCATCGGACATTGAGAATAACGTGACCCGGCCGTTGGAAAACGTGCTTTACAGTTGTAGCCATATAAGGCATATAACATCACAATCATCGGAAAATGTGTCGGTTATAACACTCGAATTCGAGTACGGCCATTCAATAGATGACCTTACAAACGATGTGCGGGATAAACTGGATATGGTCTCCAACTCGCTGCCCGACGGAGCCGGTTCGCCCACCATATTCAAGTTTGATACCGGCATGATACCTATCATGATACTGTCGGTGCAGGCGGGCGAGAGCCGGAGCGCACTCTATAAGATCCTTGATGAGAATGTGGTGAATCCGCTGGCACGTATTTCGGGCGTGGGTGCAGTGTCGGTAGTCGGTGCACCTGAGCGTGAAATATATGTTTACTGCGATCCCGTTAAGCTGGAGGCATACAATCTGACAGTTGAGGTTATTGCGGCGCTGATAGGAGCCGAGAACCGCAGTATTCCGACCGGAACTATTGATGTGGGTAATGAGTCATACTCCTTAAGGGTGAATGGCGAGTTCAGGGATCCCATGGAGATGGGCGGTCTTGTAGTGACCTCGATAGGGGGCCGTAATGTCTATCTGAGCGATGTGGCCAGAATTGTTGACGGAACCCAGGAACGGGCACAAGAGTCATATAACAATGGTGTACAGGGCGCCATGATGGTTGTTCAGAAACAGTCCGGAGGCAATACCGTAGATATTTGCCGCAAGATAAATGCCGCACTTCCCGAGCTGGAGAAGAATCTGCCCGGCGATGTAAAATTGGGTATGATCTCTGACAGTTCCGAGGATATTATGCTGGCCGTCAAATCCCTTGCCGAGACTATTCTGTATGCTCTGCTGTTCGTGGTGTTTGTGGTTTACCTCTTCACAGGCCGCTGGCGTGCCACTCTGGTTGTGGCCATAACGATTCCCCTTTCACTGGTAGCATCATTCATATATCTGTTTGCGACCGGCGGTTCTATTAATATAATCTCGCTGAGTGCTCTGATCATATCGATAGGTATGGTGGTCGATGACTCTATTGTGGTATTGGAAAACGTGACAACCCACATTGAACGGGGTGCCGATCCCAAACGGGCTGCTATACACGCTACCAATGAGGTGGCCCTGTCGGTTGTAGCATCCACATTGACCATATTGGCAGTCTTCTTCCCACTCACTTTGATGTCCGGCATGACGGGAGTCATGTTCAGGCAGTTGGGCGGTATGATGTGTGTGATCATAGCAATCTCGCTCCTGGTGTCGCTCACTCTTACGCCTATGCTGTGTTCGCGTATGCTGAGACTGGAGAAAAAGGGCAGCCGCCTGCATACCTTATTATATACTCCGATCCGGAGGGCTCTGGATGGACTGGACCACTGGTACTCACGCCGTATCAATCAGGCGGCACGTAACCGCAAAAAGGTAATTTTTGCCTGTTTTGTAATTTTTGTTGCATCGCTCTTTTTGATTGGCTATTTGAAGTCCGAGTTTTTCCCTGCCGATGAGCAATCACGCGTATCGGTAACCATATATATGCCTATTAACACCAATATTGACCGCTCCCGCAGCGTGGCGATGGAGCTCTCCGACCTCTGGATGGAGCGTTATGCCGATGACCTTGAAATGTGTAATTTCCGTGTAGGTACTGCCGATGAGAGCAATACGTTTGCATCGATGCAGACCAACGGAACACATATCATATCATTTACCATTGCGCTCAAGGAGCTTAAGGAGCGCACCGTATCATCGGATCAGGTGGTAGCCGAGATGCGTGCCGACCTTGACGCACGTCCGGAGATTGAGAGGTTTACGGTTAGGACAAGTGACGCAATGGTCATAGGAGGAGTGTCAGCGGTCGAATTCGAGATTTACGGTAATGATTTTGCTGTGACCGATGCCGTGGCCGCCGAGTTCTTGAGAGCCATGAAGGATGTTAAGGCCGTGGGCGAGGCTTATGTGAGCCGCGACAACTACCGGCCCGAGTACGAGGTGGTGTTTGACCGCGTAAAGCTGGCTCAGCATGGATTGAATATGTCAACCGCGGCCACATATCTGCGTAATCGTATTTATGGTGCTACCGCATCATTTTACCGCGAGGACGGTGAGGAGTATAATATTAAGGTACGTTACGCTCCTGAATATCGTACTCAGTTGGAAGACATTGAGAATATCTTGCTCTATGGCGCCGGTGCCAATGCCGTGCGTGTGAAGGATGTGGGTCACATTGAGGAGGTGTTTACACCGCCCACCATAACCCGTAAGGACCGCCAGCGTATTAATACCGTGACCTGTGTTGTAGCCGGAGGCTCGGTACTGAGTGAGGTTGTCGAGGCCGGCCAGGCTATAATTGCCGGTATGGATCTGCCCGAGGACGTTTTCATACAGATTGCGGGTGATTACGAGGTGCAACAGGAGTCGTTCAAGGATATGGGACTGTTGGCTCTGCTTATAATTATGCTTGTCTTTATTGTCATGGCTGCCGAGTTTGAATCGCTCAGCCTGCCCTTTACCATAATGTTCTCCGTGCCGTTTGCGCTGAGCGGAGTGCTCGCAGCCCTGTGGCTTACTAACACC
>DDLZ01000129.1:0-198 GCA_002340405.1 Bacteroidales bacterium UBA2559 | reverse complement strand
GGTCTTACCATATCGACCATACTGACACTGGTGCTTGTACCTACTCTCTATTGCTCTATGCAGGGAGCGGGGATCAAGAGGGCCCGTCGTAAGCATCGCAAGCAGTTGGAGCTTCAGGCAATTTGGGCAAAAAACAAAACACAGTTCCTGCGCGATTAAGACGTAAAAGTAAAAACATAATTAGAATGAAATCAATCT
>DDLZ01000027.1 GCA_002340405.1 Bacteroidales bacterium UBA2559 | reverse complement strand
GAGTAAAAATTATGCAGGCCGGGTCCATTTGAGGAACGGCCTGCATAAAGTAGAGATACTATTATTAATAGTTACTTGCTAATGTTGATTTTGTAGTATTTTGTCTGCATGCTGCTGGTGCCGGGGTAGAGATATTCGGCAGTAATCAGAGCCGTGCCCTCATCGCCCTTGATCTGGTTAACCTTGAAGCGCATTGTTGACCATAAGCATTCGACCTTGATCTTTGACTTCTGACCGGGCTCCAGTTTGTAGTCCATTTCGTAGTTGGAGTTATCCACATAGCCGTTAGCATCGGTAGAACGAACCGGAGTCTCAGGTAAAGTTATCTCCTTACCACCTATCGTGACATTGAGAGTTGGAGGTATCGGACGCGTCAGGGATTGTACTGTGGTGTTGAATCCACAGCCATAGAACTGACCTATTGCACCGTCAACGGCACCGTCAAATACCAGATAAATGGCATGCTTACCCTCAATATCATCGACAAACTCAGATACATCAATGGTATATTTATTAACCTGATCTCTAGCTGCGGTTGATGGGATCTTGAACTTTCCTATCTCCTTACCGTTCCAAACTTCATTCTTCCAGGGACCATCCATCATGACTGTGACAGTGATTCCGCCCTCGGACTGCGGTTTGAACCAGATATTAAACAGGGAGTGCATCTTTGATGTTGTACCGTCAAAAGCCTTGATGCCCTTGCTGTCATTCTGAAGACCGCCAAATCCGAAATATTTATAACCGATAATGTCGCCGGCATTAACATTGGCAATCATTTCATTGCTCCAAATATCCCATGTGTCCTGCAGAGCATTGTTGTTGGTAAAGAAACAGGCATAACCGGCNNGTAATGGTTACCTTACCGCCTTGAGCAACCGGCTTCTCGTCACAAACAATCTTGACGGGAGCCACCATTGACTGACGGGCGTTTCCAAAGCCGCGAGCAGGACGGTGATAGAATATGTACCACTGATCACCTATCTTCTCTATGCTGCCGTGAGTGTTGTGCGCAAAATTCGAAGTCATGAGTCTGGTTCCATCCTCGTTCAGTGTTACACCGCGGGAGTCAACAGCCACGCCTCCGCTGCGCCAGGGGCCGAGGGGAGAGTCGGCATAGCAGTAACGTAGGGCCGAATTAGTTGAACCCAGTCCGTAGTCGGGACCCGAGTAGCCTGAAAATATCATGACATACTTGTTGCCTACTTGACGGATTGACGATGCTTCAAAGAAATTGAACTGACCGGGATCCTGTCCTTCGGCCAATGCGGGATAAACCGTACCTTGCGGATCGCGTACCACTCCATAACGGGAGCTGGCCGGCAGGAAGAAATCAATCCTTTCTGTACCGGGACGAACGGAGTACATGGTGGTCTGGTCAAGTTCGGCAGCGGTGGAGCGTTGGAAGCCCCAGAATCCGTATGCACGGAACCCTATGGCGTAATCGGGATCGCTGCTGTCGGTGATCTTCTCGATGAAAACCGATGGATCAAAGCCCATACAACTACCCTGTATAGTTGCACCGTTCTCATCCAGGTTGAGCGGAGTGAAGGGACCGTCGGGGCGGTCACCCTTACAGACCATAGCTTCACGACGGGGACCGCGACTGTGCGGATAGAGGTAATAAACCTTCTTTTCCTTGCCCTTTTCATCCTTTTCAATAACTTCTACAAGGTCGGGGGCATACATAACATCCCAGCGCCCGTTGGCGGCCTGATAGGTGAATATGGGACCGTCGTCACGCCATTCGTTAAGGTTTTCAATAGGGGCTGACCACATACGGATGTCAGGACCGCAGTAGCTCCCGACCCTTACATCATGTGAACCTATTATGTATGCACGATACTTACCGGGGCGGTCAGGATCCTCAAATACACGAGGTTCGCCATCTGGCACATGCTCCCAAAGGGGCAGATAGGGGTTGCCACCGTTGTAATGGACAAATCGCTTAGAGGCTTTTATAGGGCCATCTTTCTTTGCAGCAAACGAGACCTGTGTAAACAGGACCGATACTACGGCGCATACAAACAGCAGTTGAGCGCCTTTTAAAATTCTGTTGATTTTCATTTAACTGTATAAAATTATTTGGTTATTTAGGTTTATTAGATACTCTTTAGAATGCAAAAATAGAAAAAAGTTAAATTAAATCAAGCATTAACGGTAAATCGGTTTCAGAAATTCCTTTTTCAAGCAGTATTTCACAATCTTTATGAAATTCCTCTTCAAAATGTTCCCGATCCGATAATCGTATGCTGTGACTGTACATGGTTGCAGCTTGCTGCACATTTCCCGTCGTCCAATAGACGTGTCCTGCATTAAGATAATCAATATAGGTTGGTTTAGCAGCCAGCAACTTTTCATAATACTCAATAGAGCGGTCTGTCCTGCCGGCCAAAAAAGCGCACCACGCTATAGCCCTCCATGCCTTAACGTAGTCCGGTTTAAGATAATCCACCTTGAAGAATCGCGACAAAGCCTCCTCATAACGTTTCAAGTCCACCAGGCAATCACCTATCTGGATCTGCAGTGAAAGGCTGTCCGAGCTGTATTTTTCGGCCCTTAAAAGCAGTTCAAGGGCCTTTGTGGACTCTCCCTGCATACGGTAGCACTGAGCTGTGTGACGTAACGTCCAACTGTTATCAGGTTGCAGTATATCGGCGCGGATATATGATTCAAGCGCTTCGGAATAGGAGCGTATGCGCTGTAAAGCGTAACCTTTCTGCTGATAGAAACGATAGTCGGCCGAGTAGGGGTTGCCTCTCTTCTCCATAATATAATAGACCTGTACCGATTCGGCAAAATATTTTTTTCGCAGCAGCCAGGCTGCTATGGTCTGTTCCGCTGAATCGGTCTGCAGCAGTATGGAGAGAGGACTGTTTACAAGTAGGTTAAGATTCTCTGTAAAGGGATTGTTAAACTCGTGCCGACGGGCAAATAGATTGAAAAAACGGTATAAATCCTGAGCATACTGTCGGGCTGTCAGGTTTTCACGGGTATCGGTTGAAATGCCCGATTCGTCAAGTTCATCGTCAATCTGGCTTGTAATCTGCTCTATAATAAGGTCACGTTGAGAACGCGGTATTTGCGAGAAGGTAAATGCAAATGAATATTTATCGGAATTACAGAAGACTGTGGTGGAGATTATAGAACGTCCGATAGGCGAATTGCGGAACGCTTCATCTTCGAAACTCATGCTGACATCGGGTTGCTCAATGCTGAACGGACGGAACCAGTTGGCTATATTACGGAAAAACGGGTAGTTTTTCAGATTGGCAAAAGTACTCATATAGACATCGGCTCCCTCCATTTGCAGTTCGGTCATCTGCATAAGCTTATCCTTGACATCACTCGTCTCAAACCATTCCATCCAGTCGGGGCTGACGTCGTCCCGCTCCATGTCATCGGTCATCAGGTCGCCCAACTTCGGGTTGCGTAACATGATGGGGATTATCTCCTCCCGCATACGACGGTCTATCTCCTTGGTCTCACGGCACATCAGCAGGGACATCTGCACTTTCAGCATACGCTCTCTTATACGCGGATTGTCTGCCATAAGTTCAATGCGACTCTCTATTTCGGGGAACCGGGGCAAAATGTCGCTATAGTGTACCAGCGTCACGGCAAGACCTGTCAGGGCACGTATGGAGACGCCCATACTCAAATTGTCGGACTCACGGCAGAGGAACAGGCACTTCAAAGGATCAAAGCGCTCCAATAACGCCAGAGTTACCGCACTGACCGCAAACATGGCATCATCTTCGTGTATCAGAGGTGATTCAACCAGTTTCTGCATGCTTTCATGCTCATCGCTGCTCCAAAGTCCGCTGGTCCAGATCATATCGAAAAGATCATTAAGATTCGCCTCATGAGCCGGGATATCGGGTATTTCGGTATATGATTCAAGCGCTGCCCTGAGTCCGTCGATGGTATTATGGCGAAGCATACGGGTACGCATATGCTGGTAATAGAGTAGCATTGACTTGGGCTGGAGACGTGCCTGCAGGATATCGTCATTCAGCAGCAGAGTGCGGCGCACCAACTGCCGATAGACTCCGGCACGGTGGATGTCAGGCGACCCCTGACTGAAATAGTGCAACATATAACGGTAAGAGCGGTCAATATCCTCAAAAGCCGAAGTGATTAACCAGTCAGACAGACCCGACATCTGAATTAGAATCTGTTCTAAAGCCTCCTTCTTGCTCGATTTAAGCAA
>DDLZ01000051.1:926-6203 GCA_002340405.1 Bacteroidales bacterium UBA2559 | reverse complement strand
TAGAATTATTTCCTGACAGAGTTTGAGATTGTATCCTGACAGGTCTTGGGATTGCTCTCGGGTAGGGATTAATATTTGTTCTCAATAGGTACTAGGTTTCTTTTCGAATATCGAAATATGTCCGGATTGGGAGTCTCCTTGCATAGTTTGCAATGCAATAAGTTTGTTGTTTAAACGTTATTTATTCCGATGAAGCAGTATGCCGGACATATTATATTTACGCTTGCATTTATAACTCTGGGTCTTGGAGCACCGTATGGTACTGCATGGGCCCAAGAGCGGAAGATACAGAATCGTCCCTATCTGGACGATAGGGTGTGGCACTATGGTTTCCTTGTGGGATTGCACGTGCAGGATATGTCTTTGGCAAATAATGGGACCTATTCAATAACCGATGACGGGATGCTTGAAACATGGTATGCCGATGTTCCGGAATATATCCCGGGGTTTAGCGTTGGGATTTTGGGCGAAATAAAAGCTACCGAACATCTCTCGTTGAGGCTTATACCTACCATGCACTTTGGTGACAAGAAGGTGGTTTTCAAGGATCAGATTTCCGGAGCCACCAGAGAACAGTTCGTTAAGTCAACCTTGATAAGCGTACCTATTGATTTGAAAATAAGTGCATTGAGATTTAATAACTACCGCCCCTATCTGATGACCGGTTTGGCTCCTACAGCCGATATTACGGTTAAGAAAGGCAAGGAGTTGCTTGTGAAGAAGACCGATCTCTATTTTGAAATAGGCATGGGGGTGGATCTCTATTATCCTTTCTTTAAGATGATACCTGAACTTAAGTTCTGTTTTGGTTTGAAAGATATTCTCGCAAAGAACAGGACTGACTTAAAAGATGCTTCACTTCTTAAGTACGGTGATTCACTGGACAGGGTAAACAGTCGTATGATAGTTCTTACTCTTTATTTTGAATAATTTTTTGTCGGTTTGGTAAAAAAGTGTATCTTTGCGCCGCTAAACGCGACCGATGTCAAGGAGGAGTAACTCGATATGTCGCGCGTAAGACATAAACATACATTTTGAAATAAAAATGGATCTAATAAAAGTTGCAGAAGAAGCATTTGCTACAGGTAAAGAGGGGAAGTTCTCCAATTTTAAGTCAGGCGACACGGTAACCGTAGCATATCGTATCACAGAAGGTAACAAAGAACGTGTACAGCTTTATCGCGGTGTGGTAATTAAAATCAGCGGACACGGTAACAACCGTCGTTTCACGGTTCGTAAAATGTCGGGGACAGTAGGTGTTGAAAGAATTTTTCCTATCAGTTCACCTGCTATAGATGATATTGAAGTTAACAAGGTAGGTAAAGTCCGTCGCGCAAAACTCTATTATCTGCGCAAGCTCACGGGTAAGAAAGCACGTATCCGTGAAAAAAGGATTAATGCCTGATATTACAGGAATTCAGAGCGGCGACCAAACCGGTCGCCGCATTTTTTTTTGTGATTTGCACCTATTGTCTTATCTTTGAATCCTGCAAAAAACAGGTTGTAATGGAAGTTTTAAAGACCGATATTCCCGGAGTGTTGATTTTGGAACCTAAGGTGTTTCATGACCCTCGCGGCTATTTTCTGGAATCGTTTTCACAGAGAGAATTTGATGCGAAGATTGTGCCTGAAGTATTGTATGCATCGGCAGACGGAGGAGTAAGTCCACAATATAAATATATGGGCGAAGAGAGGATCGTCTTTGTGCAGGACAATGAAAGCCGTAGCAGATACGGCGTTATAAGGGGGCTGCATTTCCAGAGACCCCCCTATGCACAGAGTAAGCTTGTCAGGGTCGCTATAGGAGCGGTACTTGATGTTGCTGTGGATATCAGGAAAGGATCTCCCACCTATGGCAGGCATGTGTCGGTTGAACTGTCGGCCGATAATCACAGGATCTTGTTTCTTCCGCGCGGAATTGCTCACGGATTTTCAGTTCTTAGCGATTATGTGATTTTTCAATATAAATGCGACAGTTTCTATTCGCTTCAAAGTGAGGGCGCCATTGCTTGGAATGACCCTGATCTGACAATAGACTGGAGGATTCCCGAAAAGGATGCTCTCTTGAGTCAAAAAGATCTGAACCATCCGTTATTCCGTGATTTTGATTCGCCGTTTAAATATTAATTATGAATATTCTTGTTACAGGAAGCAACGGTCAGTTAGGCAATGAAATGCGTACATTGGCGTCCGGTTCGGCTAACCGGTGGCTCTTTACCGATGTGACTGTTGTTGAAGGAGTCGAGACCATTCCGCTGGATATTACTGACAAAGATGCGGTGGAGAGTATCTGCAGTGACTATTCTATTGATTGCATAGTGAACTGTGCCGCCTATACCAATGTTGACAAAGCCGAGGATGAGGAGAAATTGGCATACAGGATAAATGCTTATGCAGTCGGATTACTGGCTGAAGCAGCCGCTGCAAGAGGAGCGCTGCTAATACATATATCGACGGATTATGTCTTCAAGGGCATAAACGTCCGTCCTTATATTGAGGACCAACCTACCGACCCTTTGGGGGTATATGGACGCACCAAACTGGCTGGTGAAAAGGCACTGTGTGAAAGCGGATGCCGTTTCATAATATTGCGTACCGCATGGCTTTACAGTCCTTACGGCAACAACTTTGTCAAGACTATACGGCGTCTTACCTCCGAGCGGGATTCGATAAACGTGGTATTTGACCAGGTAGGAAGCCCGACCTATGCAGCAGACCTTGCCTTTGCCATTTTTGATATTATCGAGAATGACAAATCACAGGGTTGCGAGGGTATCTATCATTTCAGCAACGAAGGAGTATGCAGTTGGTACGATTTTGCGGTGGCTACAGCCCGATTGAGCGGCAATGACCGATGTGTCATATCGCCATGTCATTCCGATGAGTTTCCAAGCAAGGTCCGGCGTCCCGCTTTTTCCGTACTTGACAAGACCAAATATAAGAAGACCTTCAACCGGACAGTACCCTACTGGTACGACAGTCTCAAAAAATGTATAGATATTATGGATTCGGAATAACGCCGGATATGAAAATCTACAGAGCAATAAGACTATTTTTGATAGTTGTAGGCTTGGTCGTACCGGCCAAGCGGTCGTTTGCTCAAAACCAAAATAATGCTTTGGCCGACTCCCTAATGGAAAACAGTTTGGTTTGTCGTTTTGAAACTCTCGGCACATTTGGCAAAGGTGATTATGCCCCGTTCTGGTTTACTTCAAATAGGCAGGGATTGAGTTCACACAAACCTGAAAGCGGTTACATACGTATTGCTGCTGATGGCAGTATGATTCTGTCCGACGATTTCGGTGTGGGCTATGGCTTGGATGTGGGAGTAGCTTACGGGCTTCAGGCCGACTGTTTCATACATCGGTTCTATACAGATGTGAATTACAGGTGGATAGGCATGTCAATAGGCTCGAGGGAGATTTGGGGTGAACTCAAGAACAGTCTCCTGAGTTCGGGAGCTTTGACATGGTCAGGCAACAGCCGGCCCGTTCCACAAATCCGCATAGGAATACCGGAATTTACCCGTATCTCTCTGCTTGGCAGTTGGTTCTCGGTGAAAGGTCACGTAGCATACGGGGTTTATACTGACAGCAAATGGCGTAGCAGAAACCCCGATGAGCCTTATACCGACAGGATAAAATACCACAGCAAGTCCGCTTTTCTCAGGTTCGGCAACATTGAACGCTCGCCTTTCCATGCTACTCTTGGCCTGGAGATGTATTCGCAGTTTGGCGGAATAATGCATAACCGCAAACTTTTCGTCGATGACGAGGTTATGGAGGAGTACAGACTTCCCGATGGTCCAAAGACATATTGGAATATACTAATGCCGTTCAATAGGGCGGGTGAACAGACTAAGGAGAACGGAAACTCACTGGGCAGCTGGCACCTGTCGCTCGATTATATAGGCGAGACATGGGGCATCAGGAGTTACTATGAACATTTTTATGAGGACCATTCGGGAATGTTGGGCATCGAATACAAAAGTGATATGTTGGGCAATAAGGATTATGTCTTCTACGGTTTACGCCGCAACTGGTTTGACGGTTTGTATGGTCTTGAGTTCAATCTGCCGAAAGAGTGGCCGGTAAGAGGTGTCGTCCTTGAGATCCTTAATACCCGTGGTCAAAGCGGACCGGTTTACAAATATCCTTCGGCCAATGTCCTTGAAGAGGTTGACGGACGTGACGGTTTTTACACCCATGAACTATATGATTCATACAGCCATTGGGGTTATGCTATAGGCAGTCCGATGCCCGTTTCGCCCGTTTATAATGCCGATGGCGATCAACGTTTCAAAAGTAACCGTCTTTTGATGTTCCATGCCGGAATAGACGGCTGCATAGGACCCCGTTTCGACTACAGGATATTGGTAAGCACATCGCGCCATTGGGGTACCTACGAAGATCCTTACAATGAGGTGGGCAGGCTTGACTCATACCTGCTTGAAGGTTTCTACCGTCTAGGCGAAGAGTGCAGTTGGAAGATAGGTCTCTCGCTGGGCTTTGATAGTGGGAAAGGCACTCCTATAGGTAGCAATAAAGGTGTAATGCTCTCAATTTCAAGATTATGGAGAATCATTTAAAGCATAGGTCAGCCATTGTTGTTCTGCTTGTATTCATGACTGTGATGCAGTCATGTGAGAATGTATTCCATAATGACAGGCTCGACTATATGTGGAGGCTTGACAGCGTCGAATATATTGATGGTGTTGACTTTGACGGTGTTCCTTGCGATGTTGAAAAGAAGAGCGGCTGCTGGTTCAGCTTTGCCCGTAATCTGGTCCAGCTTGATAACAGGAACAGCTACTTTGGCGCAATAGGCGTACTGACCGACAACGGCGACACCCTGACATTTGATTTTTCAATGTGTGACAAAGTCCTTAATTGGGATTCCGAGCTTAAGAAGCTTGGCATTGGCTCGCGGGTATCGGACTTTACCATAGTGACTTTGAACTGCTCCAAAATGGTACTTTCAGGGCCGGAAACAGTGTTGAGCTTTACCAAATGGTAGTCATTCCAGCCGTCCGTCAATAATATTTATGCGGCGGTCGGCCAGCGAAGCCAGCGATTCGTCATGTGTTACTATCACAAATGTCTGCCCCATAATTTCCCTTAACTTGAAAAACAGGTTGTGAAGTTCTTCCTTATTTTTAGTATCGAGACTTCCCGATGGCTCATCGGCCAGTATAACATAGGGGTTATTGACCAGTGCGCGTGCAACGGCAATCCTCTGTTTCTCTCCACCTGAAAGTTGAGCGGGTTTATGTGACGC
>DDLZ01000051.1:0-883 GCA_002340405.1 Bacteroidales bacterium UBA2559 | reverse complement strand
AGGGTGGTCTTTCCGGCTCCGCTGGGTCCCGTTATGCTTAATATTTCACCCCTCTTCACCTTCATATTTATCCCTTTAAGGACTTTCAGATCTCCAAAACTTTTGGTTATGTTCTCAACTTTAATCATACAATCCGCCAATTTTTTCTGTTACAAATTGTGCTATGTGGCATCCGAATATGGCCGGAAGCCAGCTTACCGTACCTATCACGCCTTTGCCGCCGGGTTCAGACGATGGCATCAAGGCTTCGGGGTTCGATGCTTCCTTACTGAATACGACATCCAGTTTCTTGGGTATGCCGCTCCCTGAAAGTCTTTTGCGTACCGCTTTACTCAACCCGTCATGGTGTGCGTCCGAAAGTTTTCCGGTGCGTACCGCTGCCGCTTCTATTCTGGCTCCGGCTCCCATACTGCTTATAATAGGAATAGAACGTCTGAACGCCTCTTCAATAAGCCGGCATTTTGGACCTACGGAGTCTATGGCATCAATTATAAAGGTATAAACCGTAGAGTCCAGCAATGCAGGAATGTCATCCGTATCAAGAAAGCTGTTTATTGAGGTAACTTTTACTTCAGGATTGATCTCTTTCAGCCTTTCGGCAAGGACCGTTGTCTTATATTTTCCTATGGTGGAATGAAGTGCGGTAATCTGCCTGTTCAGGTTTGACGGCTCAACGGTGTCACCGTCAACAAGCGTAAAAGCGCCTATACCTGCCCGGCCTAAAAGTTCAACGGCATATCCGCCTACGCCTCCGGTACCTACTACAAGCAGGTGAGCCGCTGCAAGTTTAGCCACTCCGCTTTCTCCTATTATAAGTTTTGTTCTTGAAGTGAGTTCAGACATCGGGTTTATAGGTTTGAATACAAAATTATCCTATTTTATT
>DDLZ01000133.1 GCA_002340405.1 Bacteroidales bacterium UBA2559 | reverse complement strand
TGAAAGTACATTTGCACATGACAAATAAAAATCGTAAATTAAAACATGATATTCAAAAGAGTTTATTTTTATATATTAACTAATAACAACAAATGAAAAAGAAATTTGTCAGTTTACTGATTCTGGCTTGTGCCGTAGTAGGCATGGGCCTCGTTGGTTCCTGTAATGATTACGCAGATGACATGGTCCGTGATCTGGAGTTGTCGCAGGACAAGAATTCCAGAGAATTCAACGATTCTCTGGTTAGCGTGAAGAATTTGATCAATAAGAATTATAACACGCTGAATAATTATTATAACCAATTGAAGAATCGTGTCGACAGTCTGCAGAACAGCATACAGGCTGCGACTAATTATGACACGGTATCAATCTGGAATGCCGTTCGTGGACTCGGTGATGTGTGCGACAGCCTTGCTGCCGTTACGGACACCCTGAACTACGGGCAGTTGAACGCACTCAACCAGAAGATCAGTCTGGCTGCAGCCAGCGCTCAGGCAGCTCTTGGCAAGGCCGATTCAGCTTATGATCTTGCCGATAGTATCAGGACCGCTATCGTTGGTTGGGATTCAAAACTTCAGGCGGCTTATGATTCAGCTGCTTTAGCTTACGCTCTGGCATTCAGAGATTCTGTGAGAATCGATGCTCTCGAACTCTCTCTTGCAGATTATGCCACTTATGACAGTGTCTATTCAATTGCAAAAGAGAATTTAGCTACTGCCAAGGCTTATACTGATTTAGTATCCCGCCAGGTAGCCGATTCGGTAGGCAATGTGTTAAACGATACTATCCGTGATCTTGAGAGGCTGATGACAACGAGGGTTGATAATCTTAAGAACTTACTCACTACTCTTCAGGCAGCCGTCCAGAAGAACATTGAAGACATAGCAGCTCTTGACCAGAAACTGCTTGCTCTGGAGGACAAACTTAAGAATGTCGAGGAGAAGCGTATTTCCAGTCTGCTTGTACAGGGCGCCAAGACTCCTGCTTTCGGTTCATTCTCACTTCCTGTAGGAATCAGGTCGAATCTGTTGATGGCATACTATGGTGAATTCGATGCTGTTATCGAGTTCCCAACAACTGCTACCGCGCATCTTATAAGCGGTGATATTCAGATTTCAGCTGCCGAGAAGGCTCTGCTTGGTTTTGCATCGGAGTATTATAGCGCAGGCACAGTAATCAACGATGTTAATGACAACGCAGGTAAGCTTTATCTGACAGTCAACCCCAACAATGTTGCTCTTGACAATACTTATGAGTTCAAGATTGTAAACAGCCTGGGTCAGGAGAGCAAGGCTGTCCTTGGTAATCTGAGGCCTTCGACCGACAAGTTGACATTCGGTTATAGCACAAAGGCCGGTGTTGACGCTGCCGATACCGAGAATGGTTTTTATGAGGCAGATGTGAAGATTAACGCAGCCGATGTTGATGCACTGAAGCCCAGCATCGATAAGGAGGCTTTGAAGACAATAGCTAAAGATCTGAAGAACTTCAAGAGCGGTGTAAATCTCAGCAATATTACCCAATCTGTCCTCACTGCTTTCAACGAGGTACTTGATGCCAATGCAATTCAGGTAACATGGTCTGACAGCCTTGGTACCCATCAGGTAAGGTCTGGTTATGATTTGGCTATCGCTGCTGTGAAGCCTCTCTCATACCACACCTCAATCAGCGGGTTCCTCCCCGCCAAACTGCCTGTTGATCCTATCGGTGACCTTCTTGCTTCAATTAAAAAGCCTAAATTCACGTTGAATGTAGGAACTCTTGATCTCAGTGCACACAACATCACCTTTACCGACATTACTTACACTCCTTCCGGCGAAAGTGTTATCAACGTCCAGGTTAAGGATGCTGCTGGTAACGTTATAGGTACTGACAGTGTAGATATCAGTGATCTTCAGAACGATATCAAAAAACTTGTTACTGATGTGAACGGTTCGGTTAACGGCGCTGAAACTCAGATTGCTGCTTTGATAGACAGTATTGAGGCTCAGGTCAACAATATACTGACACCGCTTGAGGCTCAGGTAGAAGATAATATCGGTGAAATAATTGACGACATTAAGACACAGGTCGGTTCAAGCGCCATGGTGTCAAGGGTCAATTCACTGATTAACAGAATTAACGGTATTATTGATAATGCAGATAATCTGTTTGATATTACCTTGCTTTATTATGGTAAAGACAAACAATACCATCCTGCCAGTGCCAATGCCGGTGTGCCTTCACCTTTCAATGGTGTAGCTACCTATACACTTTATCCCACCTCATTCAATGCTGAGCTTCTGGCACCTGCCTATAAGAAGTTCATCGCTGTTACCGATGTTATTAACAACGTCAGCGGCGTTAGCGCGAAGGACGGTGATGCAGGTTGCACAGCTATCCTGCAGGGTACGAACAGCAGTGCCGACTTCAACACTATACTTGAAGGCAACGTCGCTTCTGTAGAGTTTAAGCCGACAACGGCCGGTTATACCTATGAGATTCTCTATTCAGCCATTGACTATCAGGGCTGGATTTCAACTCGTAGATTCTATGTAACTGTTAAGTAACCTAACCTTGTAAATAAATGAACAACATGAAAAGAATATCGAAATTTGTATTAGCTATACTGATGATGTCAGTATGTGCTGTATTGCCTACACAGGCACAGAATGCCGGTAGTCAGAAGTATGAATATGATTTCAATCCCCATTGGTTCATACAACTTCAGGGCGGCGGCCAGTATACTCTGGGTGAGGTTGAGTTTGGAAAGCTGCTTTCACCTAACGTACAGTTCGCTGTAGGTTATGAGTTCAATCCTGTAGTAAAAGGCCGTTTCTCAGTCAACGCATGGCAGAGTAAGGCCGGTATAGAAGGCAAATGGGCTGACCTGGGCAACAATGGTACACCCCTTTACTGGAAATGGAAGTATGTAGCTCCTTCAGTTGATGTAATGTTTGATTTGACCAATTTTTTGGGAGGATACAAACCTGAAGAGCGTAAACACTCTATCGGCGTATTCGCCGGTCTCGGCGCCAACATAGGCTTCGCCAACGATGAGGCTTATGATGCAAATAACGAACTCAAAACCCGTTTTAATCGTCTTGATCCCAACGAGGTTCAACTTAAGCTCCTATGGGACGATCCCTTTAAGAAAGAGCCTATAACCGGTGAGAGAGGAACCAATGCAGTAGTACGTTTTGGCGCTTTCTATGATTACCGTCTTAACGACAACTGGAGTATCGGACTCGAAGCAAACGCCAACATCGTGGGTGACTCTTACAACTCAAAGAAGGCTGCCAATTCTGATTGGTACTTCAATGGTCTGGTAGGGGTTAAATACTGCTTTGGACAGACCTATTCAAAGAGGCCTGCTGCTGATCCTGTGGCTGCTGCCGTTGCTGCTGCCATGGCTGCTCAGAGAGCGCCTGAGAGAGTTGTCGAGAGAGTTGTTGAAAGAGTTGAGGTTGAAAAGCAGGTTCCCTATCTCTATCAGGAGATCTACTTTACAATCAACAAGTACAACATCGCAAAGACCGAAGAGTACAAGGTAAGCCAGATTGCCGACTTCCTGAAGAACAATCCTGATGCTAAAGTTGAAATCACCGGTCATGCCGACAGTAAGACAGGTACCAAGGCCATAAATCAGACTCTGTCTGAGAAGCGTGCTGCCGAGGTTGCCAAGAAACTTACCGATGATTACGGTATCAGCAGCTCACGTATTACCACCGTGGCTAAGGGCGATACCGCCAACTTCTACGGTGACAGCAGCTTTGAGTTGAACCGTGTATGCGTCTGTATAGGAAAGTAATTCTATCAACGTAATATAATAAAGTCTTGCCTGTTTACCTCTGTTTTTTAGTTGGCAGGCAAGACTTTTTAATTTTATAGTAATGAGAAGATTACTACTTCTATTTTTTATTTTCCTTTCCCCCTTGTTTCTGAAAGCTCAGAATCCTGAGGACGGATATTACAGAGTCCACAATTTGGGGTCGGAGCGCTATGTCTATATTACCGACAACACCGGCAGTATCAACTATCAGGCAATGACGGCAGATTTTGGTGCTCTGCAACTTTGGAAAAACCAATCCAGGACAGTTTCCGATCCGGCATCTGTAGTTTATCTTAAGAAAATGGGTGTTGATTCAGGAGGACCATATTATAATTTACAGAGTCAGGGTACAGGTATCTATGAGATAATCAAAAAATACATTTATTTGTACTACTCGGACGGATCATATCAACTTTATGCTGAGGGAAAGTATTTGTGTGACAATGAGACTACCGATATTGACAGAGGATATATGGGAATAGATCGTAAAGGAAACTATCGTCGCTGGTTAGCCGACAGGATTGATATTGGCAGTGACGAATGGTTCGGGATCAGACCTTCGATTGAATGTAACGGTCGCTTTTTCCATCCTTTCTATGCCGACTTCGGTTTTATACCTATTGCTGAAGGGATGAAAGTATGGTATGTATCCAGAGTTGAAGCCGAGGCTGCCATCATAAGCGAACTTGATGCCGGACTGATCCCTGCCCGTGTTCCTCTCATTATAGAGTGTGGATCACAATCGGTGTCTGACAATAAGATTGACCTGAGATATTCGTATGCAACCGGTCCGGCCGGCAACAAACTTAAAGGTGTCTATTTCAATAATCCTGACAGGCCTAAATCGGTTGACTCCAGAAAGGAGTTTGATAAAAACACCATGCGTGTATTGGGAACAATGTCGGACGGCAATCTTGGTTATGTCTTGTCAAACGCTCCGGTTGACACAAAGACTCAGAAACAATATCTTGCTGCAAACCAGTCCTATCTTATAGTTGAACCCGGTATGCCCGATGAAATAGCGGTCATGACCGAGAAGGAGTATCAGAAATTCCTCGAGGACCGTCAAAATGCATCTGTTAAAGCCGTCACGGGCGAGAATCTTTATCCTGTCTATATGATTTCCGGGCGTAAGGTGGGCGATTTGAACGATTCGCAAATCAGTGATCTTCCTGCGGGTATCTATATTGTAGGCAATAGGAAATATGTAGTCGGAGAGTGATTATTTTGCGATTTATCGCATTCAAAACAAAAAACATCCGAAAAACGAAGTGCCGTTTTTCGGATGTTTTTATGTTTTGAATGCGATAAGTCGCAGAATATCACTCTCCTACTACATATTTCCTGTTTCCTACAATATATATACCCGCAGGAAGTTCACTGAGCTGCGAATCGTTCAAATCGCCCACCTTGCGTCCGGAAATCATATAGACAGGATA
>DDLZ01000076.1 GCA_002340405.1 Bacteroidales bacterium UBA2559 | reverse complement strand
CCGTTAACTATCTCTATTATCTATACAAGTATTCATCGTTCTCACACATGAATGAATGTTTAGAACTAGTATTATTCATCTTTCTTTATATTTTTTTCTATATATCCTGCCTTTATCTCCCTTATCTCCGAACGAAGAAGTTCGGTGTTGGCTGACTCTATCTTGGGAATAAATGTCTCTATCTTGTCGGCCATATCAAGGAAACGGACTGTATCACCTTCGGCATGGTACAGTTTAGCAAGAAGATAAAGCGGATATAGACGGTTAGGCACCATATAAAAAGCATGTTTGTAACGTTCTTCCGCCTCACGATAACGCCCCAAAGCAAGACTGTTGTTGCCCATCACATTCCAAAACATAGGGTCACTGCTGATTCTAGTACCTAATTGTAGCACAGAATCACTTTTTTCATAGTTGCCGGTTTTATTCAAAGACTGACCATACGCAAAAAGAAAACGGTAATCGTGCTTCATATATGGAAGTAGTGTATCACCATCTTCCACCACATAGTCATAGTGTTCCATAATATGCCATCGCTCTGTCTTCTTCCAGGCAGATTCGGCCTGTTTGTATTGCTTGATTTCCGGCATCTTTCCAATCAATATTACGGATAAAACTATCAAAAAGGCCATCATAATCAACTTGTATGTTAAAGTAGTTGATTGGCCCGACGAAGCGCAAGCGGCAAGTAACACCGAAAACATTATCTGGAACTGTTTTACATGAAGCGGATAGGAGAAGATGGCGAATACAGCAAAAGCAGTCAGGCCATAACACCAGATGGTGTCGTTTCTGTATGATACGACTATTGCAGCTATTATGACTGCCATGAACAGCAGCATTATTATAGGTCCATGCTCTACTCCTATGAATAGATATTCGTTGAATGCGTTGTCAGGGCAGTCAGCAGTAAGGCGATCATGTTCATTAATGACAGTCCAGTCAAGATCATAGGTTCCACGTTCCTTAATCTGTTCTTGGAAATATAGGGCTTGTGTCTCTCCGTATGCTCCGCCAAAATGACCAGGCCCCGCACCTTTCCAGCCATTTACATACATAGTTCTTATGCTGATCTTATTCATAAACAGGCGACCGTCTGCCGAAGGCTTCTTAAGCACATAGGCTCCTGCACATGCTATCACCAAAACCGCAACAAGCCAAATACGATATTTCCTGAGAAATGCCTTTCCCGTTTCTGTAGAAACTGTCAACAACACTCCAGCACAACCAACTGCCAGCAAGGCTGCACGGCTCATAGTAGATGGCAACAATATCAGTGCTATCAAAGATGAAATACCCGTTATGTACCGGAACACCTTGTTATGCCCTTTTATGGCATACGCTCCCAATACAGATATACAGACAGCCAGAAAACCACCATAAGGACCAGGGTTCTTAAATGAACCGGTACAGGCATACATGTAGTGATTAGATTTTATATGACCGAACAGTTGCATCAGACCGGTATATGACTCTTTCAGGCTGTAAGCCGCAACAACCGAAAGCAGCACATAACACGCCACTCTCGGTCCTATGGCCATCACTATACGAGAAAGCAGATATACCGCCGTCATGGACCATACGCAGAACATATAGACCTCAGATGACGCACTGTCCTCTGTTCGTTGAAACACTGTCAACAAGACTACAAGTCCTGCCAATAGTGCATCAGTAAATACTAACCTTACTGTATGTATCTGCATTAATTCTGAAACATTTTTAAGTGTCCTCTACAATAAGAAGTCGCTATCATTATTCTTAGAAGCTATTAAAATATTTTATTTGTTTATTTTTTGTAGTTTCCTACACACGTATGTAAAGCGCATTTTTTGGATAATTTAACTGGAGTTAATTCACTTCTTGTCACGTACCGGCAGGATGGGATATGCTGCTAAAGTTGATAAACCTAAAGGAATTAGAGACCACTCTTCTTTGGATGTCACTGCGAATAATTCCGGTGCATAAAGCCAACCTTCGTTAGTAACATAATAGCAAGGACCTACAACAGTTTGAACTCCGGTATTTTTATCTGTAGAGGTATGAACATCGGAAGTCAAAAAATAGGCATTTGCAACGTTTCCCGATGATTTTTTCAGACCTATACCACTACCGTCCTGTTTGGTTATAACGTCTGCAATGTCTGATGTCGGTATTCTGATGACTTTACCGTTCGCCTGTAAGGTGAGCAGGTTGTCATAACTAAGGTGAATAATTGGCACAACGACTTTAGAACCATCAGCAAAGTTAACAGTACTATTCTCGTGGATTGTAGCATTCGGGTCCATCTCAGCATCTATTTTACAATTGCTTAGTAACTCCTCGAATTCAGCCTTGGTCGGAGTGCGCCAACCCTCACCCAAAGCATAGGTCGCAGCATCGTATTCGGTACCGCTTATGCTGAAATCAGGCCGGTTGTTCGTAATAACATTATCGTAATAGACTTTACTAAGGTATCTGTTATCCTTCTCTATAATAATAGGACTGTTGGCTGCAGCCGGATTTACGTCACCCCACAGATAAAAGTTTCCTCTCTGACCCTCTTCCTCGGCACCAAGCAGCAGCCTTGACCACTCTACACTCAAACCAAGGTCTATTGCCATATCGTCCGCACTTTTGGATCTGAAGGCAATATTGTTGCCGTAAGTGTAGTCGTCATGACCCACAGGCTGTATGAATATGCGATAATTGTATTGCTTGGAAGGCAGTATTCCTCTTAAAGTGGTCGATAATACGCTCTCTGAAGCGTTATCAATTTCAATTGTTCTGCCGCTGCCGACCGTAGGATCTTCCTCTTCGGAAACCACGAAACCTAAATTACATGCTTTACGGTCGGCAGGATCAAGACCTTTTATTTGACCATTCAGGGTAACACTGTAATAGCACACATTCGAAACATTCTCAGTGATGGCCTGGACATCAAAGTTCCCGGTCTTGAAGGTGAATGTCTTGCTGATAATGCGCTTCTTGCCGGTTGAAGGCTTGAAAAAGAGACAGGCACTATACGAGGTGTTCGGATCAAGACCTTCAATCGTTGTCGATACAATACCGTTGCTTTCCTTTTTGGTCCGACCGCCCATCTTAACGGAACTGTCCGGCAGGTTACCCGTGCTCAGCCACTCCTGAAACAGGTCATCGGCGTTATTACGTTCGGTACAGTACAATAATCCTATCGTCCCGTAACTGAATTCGGTTTGTTCGACACCGTTTACGGTGCCCTCGACCGTTACGGTCAGAACAGTTGGAACAATCCCCTGCTGAACGATGGTTCTCTCATCCGAGCCGTTCGGCCTGTTCCCATTTTCATCGTCGTTGCCGCAGGCAGCAAACATAAGCATTGAAAAGC
Organism: Bacteroidales bacterium UBA2559; assembly: GCA_002340405.1. Taxonomy (GTDB): domain Bacteria; phylum Bacteroidota; class Bacteroidia; order Bacteroidales; family Bacteroidaceae; genus Colenecus. The sequence continues at coordinate 3,423 of DDLZ01000076.1, read as the reverse complement.
ATGCTATCGGCAGTATTAATTTCTTCATAATATATGAGTTTTGAAAGTTTTATTATACATTACCACTAATGTGTTAAGTTTTTAAAATAATGTTTGTTCTTTGACATTTTGATTTTGAACAATCTCTGACAATAATCATATTCCCTATTTTCATTACCACCACTCAATCTCACCATCGTCACTGATTATGAACGGGCGCTCGTTGTTGCCGCGGGTGTAGTTGCGCAGCCATAACAGAGTGTTCGTGGGAATGTTGTCATAGTGCAGGGTGTTACCCTCTGCTACACGATAGCCCAGAGAATACCACTCCTCTCCATTAAAACAGAGCAGTTCATATTCATTGCCCGGGCAGATGTCGTTGTCGTCGCTGCGGGGCGAGAGACTGAAATAACTCACCTTTACAGGTTTTCCCATGTCCATACCTACCCAGTTGCCGTCGGCCCGGTTTACCTCGAAGTTGGAGAGCAGGTTGCCGTCGTAAGCTCTCTCTATTGCGTCCTGATCGGCTTCGGGGTTAGCTATACCGCGACCGTTCAGCCTGGTTCTCGTATTGTCATAGAATGATAGCTCGGCTATGCTGCCCCAGGAACCGTTCGGGCTCAGGTAGCGCCAGTAACGGTAGGAGCGGGATGGATCAAGCATTATTTTATCGGGTATTTCGGTTGTCTCGATGGTGTAGAGGGTTAAGGCATCCTTGAAGTCAGGATGGTCTGAGCACTGAAGCTTTCCACCCAGTATGCGGCGGCGCATGTCAACCACGTTGTAGGATTCGTAGTACTTGCGACGCAGGTCCATGCTGATTGTACGTGACGTTCCATCGGCTTGTATATCCGGTTGTGCGTTTGACACGGTTTGGAGGTTTGACATCTGTCTGTCAGTTGGGATGTATTCAACGCTTCCGTCTTTATGTAATATGAAAGGATGGCTTATGGGAACAAGGTTACGACCGTCATAGCCAAGCGCTATGTATAGCATGTTGCGACCCATGTTCTTAAAACAGGCTTTGCCGTATCTCATACGGCCAAGGTCCAGTATGCGCCAGTGCGGACCGCCGGCATTCATCAACATGGCTATATATACGTATTTCCTGTCCTTGAGCTTTATTGATTTATCTGTTTCTATTGAAACATCTGAGGTGCGGCAGTAATGGTCTGTCACATCCTGTCTGCAAAGCTCGAAGGGATGAACATACTTTGCCGTATTGCGGTATTTTACTATCTCTCTGTTGATTGTGTAGGTATTACGCCATATTTTGGGTATGCGCTCATAGGGGTAGAAGCCGAATCCGGCAGGCACGATCAGGGAGTTGATGGTGGGGGTCTCCTTACCCCTGTCCGATGGAAAGACGTACCAACTGTGTCCGTCGCTGTTGCGTCCCCACATCGGCACCTGGTCAATGGCAGCGGGAAGGCCCATACTGCGGAATACGGCAACGCCCATCGTGACGTAGTCAAGGCAGCTTCCGTAGGTCATGCGTACCCAGGTGTCGGCACTGCGCATGGGGATGCTGCCGCGGTCTTCCCAAATGACCCGAAGCCCTATGTCGGACTGTTTGGTATGTATCTCGTTACGTGCTATCTCTATGGCGCCGTAAATGCTGTTGCGCTGTCCGTCGGAAGCAGGTACCGTACGCAGGCTGTCGCTGTAATGCAGGGAGAGTGTGTCACGCCATGCATCAAGCGATTGGAGTTCGGTGACTTTGTAGGGAAGGATCCAGTCACGGAACTCACTATACGTAAGATGTTTTGCCCACGGCCTGGTTCTCCACTCTCTGAAGGCACGGTCTATGCTGTAAATCAGATAATCGGCAGTGATTATCTCGACATCGGATATTATGTCGCGTGTTACGCCTGCATACTCTCTGTCGCTAATCTGACGCAGGGTGTCGCGCTGCCAGTCGGGACTGGGACCTGTGCCGAGTATCTGCAATGCCGTGCGGTAGTAGCTGTTGATGGCTGCCGTGTCACGATAGGAGTAATGGGCAGGCATGTTGGCTATCAGGTATCGGGCTGCCTTGAGTTTTTCGGCATCTCTCTCTTCCGTGCGGTAGTGTTTCAACACGGCTTTGAGTTCGGACTTGTTATCACCTGCAGCCTTAAAGGCATAGTGGAGATAGAGAGTCTCCTGATTACAACCGGTTAGGGTTAGCAACAACACTATGACCTTTAGGATACAGGCTTTTTTAGCGGCAACCGATGCCGGATTGTGTATTTTTCCGGTATTCATAAGGCATTGTTTTTCCACCTGTCAAGCAAGGGGGAGTTTATTGTGTCAGATGATATATACTCTATGGCGCCGTCCTTATGCAAAATAAAGGAGGAGCTTATGGGGATGAGCTTATCTCCGTCATAGCCAAGAGCCATGTAGAGGACTTCACGGCCCATATCGCGGAAGCAGGCCTTGCCGCACTTAATGACCCCAAGATCAACTATCTGCCATCCGTACGGCTCGGGGCGGGAACCGGCGGAGGTTTGGTCTGCATTATCATCAACTCTTACAGCCGATGCTATATAGACGTACTTATCACGAAGCTGTCTCCTTGCAGCACGGTCTATCGGGAGTTGTAGGTCGCTGGTAAGGAAGTACTGCTTGGTTACGTCTTTCTTGCCAAGCTCAAAGGGATACCGGTACCTGGAGCGTTCCATGTACCGCTGCCGCTCTTTGTTGATGGCGTAGGAGTTGCGATATACTTTGGGCCCGCGCTCATAGGGGAAGAATCCTCCGCCTATCATAGTGGAAAGGTCCCACTCGGATGTCTCCTCCATGCCGCGATCGGAGAGTATGACGAACCAGCGGGTGGCAGCGGTGTAGCGGCTGCCGACCGGCGTCTCGTCCAGCACGGCAGGGATGCCGGCACTCCGCATCAGGAGGACGGCTATTAGAGCGTAGTCGGGTATGTTGCCGAAGGTCTGGCGCGGAAGCAGATGGGCACTCAATAGCGGGAGTCCGGCTCTTGTATAGAGGCCGTAGCGTTGCATCTTGGTCTGTGCTTCGTTACGCAGCATATCGGCAACTCCGGCAGTGGTATTGTACTCCACATCGTTCTTGATGGGGTGGTTCAAACCGTAACCGAAATGGGCAAGCAAGGTATCGCGCCAACTGTCAAGTTCCTGGAGCTCTACAGCTTTATAGGGCAGAAGCCATTCCAGATATTCATCGAAAGTGATATGGCCTGACCAGGGGCAGGTGGTCCACCTGCCGTATGACCGCTCTATATTATTAATAAGGTAGTCGGCAGTGATGATCTCTGCATCGGGGATGGTATGGAGAGGCAGGTCGGAATAGTTGCTGTCGGTGATGGCAAGCAGACTGTCACGCTGCTGTTCGGGGGTGAGTGCAGTATCGGCAAGGATACGGGCAGCATAACCATAGTAGTCGTAAATCTTAGTGCCTGCATAGGAATAGTGTGCGGGGAGATTCTCT
>DDLZ01000137.1:7312-9811 GCA_002340405.1 Bacteroidales bacterium UBA2559 | reverse complement strand
TTTATTTGAGACTTTTAGGTATAAATTTTTATATTACTATGGACAGGCTGTAAGATTACAAGAAAAATATGAAAAAAGTGACTCTATACTCAAAATAGGCACCAATATCAGTAGTGACCCTATGTTTTGGAATGTGATGGGTAACAACAGTCTTGCTTTGGGGCGTTATCGTGAAGCGGAAGAACGTTACAAATATGCTTTTTATATGGTGCCCAATCGTCTATATCCGCTTTATCTTCTTGCTAAACTGTACCATGCCGAAGGTGATACGGTCCGTTTTCTTGATATGGCCGACAAGGTAGAGACATTTATTCCCAAGATAGAGTCAGCCAACACCGAACTTCTTCGTTCGGAGATAAGAGAGATAAAGACAGGATATGAAGGAACCTTAACGAATTAAGACGAGTAAAAAACAATTCCTTACTATGTGCGAAAATGAAAAAAAATAAGCTCAAACTACATTGGGCTTATTTTTGTAGAAGTGTGGTGTTGTGTAAAGGAGTATCAGAACCCTCCTCCAAATCCGCCGAATCCTCCGCCGCCGAATCCTCCGAAGTCGAAGTCACCTCCGAACCCGCCTCCAAAATCACCGCCGAAGCCGCCGCCGAATCCGCCGCCGAAGTCGCCGAATCCGCCCATGTTCACCTCTTCGACCTTACAATCTTTTGGAAGCGTGAAAATGGATTCGGGAATGTCGGCATCAGGCTCAAAGGCTATGGCTGTCTGACTGGTGGTTGCCCAGTCGCTCTCACTGATTGTAGATAAAGGGATGCCTTCGTAGATGCATACTGTTATGTTCTGAGTGAATCCCATGCTGTTGCTCGGAGTCATTGAATATTTCTTGCATGTAACGCCGGCCACCTGCTCCTCGCCAAGCTCCTTGATCCTGTTTCGGCGTATGGTCTTCTTGTCAAGATTCATCCAGTCAATTTGACCTAAACGGCCTATCTGGGTGGACATTCCGGCACCCATGCCGCTGAATCCGCGGCCGCTGCGTCCGGCGCCGCCAAAGATAGGCATTACAGTTGCTGTGTTCTCCTTTTCATTGATGGTGTAGGTTGAGTCGCCTATGGCAACCGTGCGGGTCACGTTTTCTCCGTAGGTATTAACGGTTGCGGTTTTGCGTCCGTAATCATCGAAAAAGATCCTTTCAGAAATTTCATTCATATCCAAACTGTTTATCATGTTCAGCATGGCTGTGTCATTGAAAGCGGCAAGCCCTCCGCCGCCCAGACCAAAAGCTGAAAAATCGGGCATCTCGCCCATATCGGACGAAACGGTTATTATTCCTGATTTAACTCCGAAAAGGACCTCTTTAGTCTCCTTCTTTTTTGCGTTGGCCGATACGCAAACTGCCGATATTAGGAGTACGGCAATCCAAAATCTTTTCATGTTGATTATCTGTTTTTTTACATTGTTCTTCAATAAATATATATAAAGATAGAATGTGAAAGTTAAAATCAGGGATGGAAGAGTTTCGGTATCAGGTCGGAGCGGCCTATGCGCCTTAGTTCGGCTATCAGGCTGTTGCGCCGGGCAGGGTCGTACCAGAAGAAGAACTGCTGTTGAGCCTGCTTTTCGCGGTCGGTGCGGGCGCTATAAACAGGTTTCATGGTGTATGGGTTGATACCGGTGTAGAAGATTTCGGTGCTCAGGGTCATGGGAGTGGGTGTGAAATCCTGAACCTGTTCCAGACGGAAATTGAGCCGTTTGGTGATTATGGCAAGCTGGGCCATATCCTCTTCGGTGCAGCCGGGATGGCTGCTTATGAAGTATGGTATAAGCTGCTGGTTCAGCCCGCACTCACGGTTTATTCTGTCAAAAGTTTTCTTGAAATCTTCGAACCGGCTGAACGGCGGTTTGCGCATCAGGTCCAACACATGGTCCTGAGTATGTTCCGGCGCAACTTTCAGACGGCCGCCGACATGTTTCGAGATGAGCTCTTCGGTATAGGTCCGATGCGATTTGTCGGCTTTTGCATCGGGGTCCCTGTATTGCATAATGTCATAGCGAATGCCGCTGCCAATGCTTATCTTCTTGACTCCCGGAACTTTGCCGACACTCCTGTAGAGGTCAACAAGAGGCGTAAGATCGGTATTCAGATTGGGGCAGACCTTTGGATGCAAGCAGGCAGGACGCTTACATTTTGCGCAAACATTCTTATCCCTGCCGTTTAGCCCGTACATGTTGGCCGATGGCCCTCCAAGGTCGGTTATGTAGCCTTTGAAATCCTCCATACGCGTAATGGCCTCTGCCTCTTTGAGTATGCTCTTCTTGCTGCGGCTCACTATCTGCTTGCCCTGATGAGCCGATATGGTGCAGAAAGCGCACCCTCCGAAACAGCCCCTGTGTATGGTGATGGAGTGGCGTATCATCTCGTATGCCGGTATGCGTCTGCCTTTGTATCGGGGATGGGGCAGACGGGTGTAGGGCAGGTCATAGACTGCGTTAAGCTCATCGGAGGTCATGGGCGGATAGGGCGGATTGACCACCATAAAG
>DDLZ01000137.1:0-7201 GCA_002340405.1 Bacteroidales bacterium UBA2559 | reverse complement strand
ATGCGATGCCAGCATCAGGTCCTCTTTGGACAGTCCGCCCGGTATCTCTCTGCATAAGAAACCTGTCTGAGGCAGCTTCGCCATATCGGACATACGGCCTTCGCTGATTGCATCGGCTAATGCCGTTACCGGCTTTTCACCCATGCCGTAAATCAGATAATCGGCTCCGCTGAGTTCGAGTATCGTGGGCAGCAGCTTGTCCTGCCAGTAGTCATAATGGGTGAAACGGCGCATGGAGGCCTCAATCCCTCCCAGAATCACCGGCACATCGGGAAAGAGCTTTTTCAGTGCTTTGGTATAGACTATTGACGGATATTCGGGCCGGCCGGAGTGGCGGCCGTCAGGTGTATAGGCATCTTCTGAGCGAAACCGTCCTGCGGCGGTGTAACGGTTCACCATAGAGTCCATGCATCCGGCCGATACGCCGAAGAAGAGGCGCGGCGCACCCAGCTTCCTGAAATCGCGCAGGTCGTCCTGCCAGTTGGGCTGCGGCACTATGGCCACGCGCAACCCGCGGGCTTCAAGGACGCGCCCAATGACCGCGCTCCCGAACGACGGATGGTCCACGTATGCATCACCGCTAAACAAAATCACGTCGGGACGATCCCATCCCAGCCGTTTGCACTCCTTCAGGGTGGTAGGAAGCCATTGTGCCATTAGCTCTCTCTATTCAGCCGCTTCGGGGTTCTCCCTGTTCCATTGCTCATAAAGGGCAATAAGGTTTTGGAGCCCGAATGCTTTCATGTCGCGGTGATAAATAATGTCGGTACAGAGGTCAAGAAGCTCCTTGGCCGGACCTTCGGTGGTAGTCAGCAATGAACGTATGTTCAGCCTCAGTTTCTCAATCGCCTGTTCGGTAACTATTTTGTTGCTGTCAATGAGCAGTTCGAATAGCGAAAACCGGCGTATCGTCCTTAAATTCTCTTCGGAAACCGCAATACTTTTGGTCCCTGACGGGTTTGCCTGAATTGTAAACATCTCGTTATTATCATTATCAATTGGTCAGATATTTCAGTATAGATTCCATCACGTTGGAACGCTCCTTAAGACTGCCGATGCTCTCAAACGGAAATCCCAGCGTGACGCAACGGTATTTGCGGTTCTTGTAGCCGACTCCGGCACACAGTCCCGTACCTTCATAGGTAAACAGCTTCTCGGCATTTTTTGTCGGACTGATCACATCGGGACGGGTTACCCCGTACATCTGTTCATCGGCTTCACGCTGAATCCTGAACCTGTTTCTAAGACCTCTTACGCGCTCCTCAAGAGAATCGGGCATAGGACCGTCCCAGCGGTAGTGCAGGCGGTTCATGGTGAAATCCTCGTCAGACAGGGTTGAGATCATGTCGGCGCCTACGTATGAACCGCTTGTCAGCAGCCGTCCGCCGTTATCGAGATATGAGCCGATTTTTCTTTGAAGCTCGGGCGTGAAGGTCGAGTAGTCCTTACCGTATAGAGTGTCATTCAGGGAACGTTTTTGAAGTCCCAGAATAAGATCGACCACCGTATAGTCTTCAAGATTGATGCTCCCGTTCTGCACCGCTTCCCGGCTGCATGAGACAAATGACCATCCCGCATCCATTACAGCGCGGCCGTGTACCTCAGGATAGTCAAATGTGTTGCCGGCAAGCAGGCGGCCGTTGTATCGGTCGTCGCTTATGCCAAGTGAAACCTCCTCTTCGTAGTCTATGGCATTGCGGTCAAAAATATACTGTGCGCCGCACAGGATGGGCGACTTCATATACTGTACACCGGGGTCGGTCAGAATGTCGAATCCCAGTGTAGAGTCGGTTTCAATTGTCATAGGTTCGCTTAGACGTTGGAAACCGTTCACTATTAGCACCTTACCCTTATTGGCCGATGCAATCCCTGCGGCCAGTGTTTCGGATGGAAGGCTTTCGCCTCCTCTGTTTACGGCCGTTACCTTGAACCGATATACAAGGTCTTTTTCAGGTGTAATGCTGTACCGGTTTTCGTGTACCAGAGTCCCGTTGTCAAAACCGTTGTCGCCAACGGCGGTGTAAACAATATATGAGTCGGGTACGGCGGTAGGTTCGAGCGTGTCAGTAACGGCATGCCACTGCAGCAGCAGTCTGCTGCCCGATTCTATGACCTGCATTTGCTCTACCGGCAGAGGTTGGACCACATACGGACGGTCATACATGAAGCATACATACCTGAGCAACGATTTATATATGGAACGTGAGACCAGAAATCTGAAATTGGGGTTCAGAGCCAGTTTCATCTCCCAGTAATTCTGGTGCGACAGCAGTTCGAGCATCATTGAAAGCACCTGCGGTTCACGGCTTTCGCAGTAGTTTTTATCCCATACGCCGCGCAGTACCCATTCCTGTCCTGTCCCGGCCTTTATGTCATCTTTAAGACCGGTCAGCACCATATCGGCAAGGTCACGGCTTATTATGCGATTGTGTCCGTCGCCTAACTTCCCCTCGTTGAAGTCGGTGGTGCATATTCCAATCGAGCCTACAATTGTGTCGCCGTACCGGTATCCGGCATCGGTATGGAGGGAAAAGCTCAGCTCAATGGGCACTTCAAGCCCCGGGTTGGCCCGGTTAAATACCGAACCGCCCGAAAGCCAATTGGTCATGTAGGGCCGTGTCCATATATCTTCACGGTAATCGTCCTCGCCCTGATATTTGCTGAAGACGCTGTCGGGCGCACCTGCAAAACGGGCGTAATACCGCGAGGCTATGTTGTAGCGCTCAATTTCTGCATCCAGTCCGGCGCGGGTCTCAAAGGCGGTGCCGCCTCCGAAACGCACGGCATCGGCATTGACCGTCCCCGTTTGGGCGCTGTTATTGTCAAGCGTAACCATTCCGCGGGGAGACTGACCCTCTTTGAAATGAAACGTTCCCAAATATAACCATGTCCCTCCGCCCATACGTTGGTTGACGCGGAAAGTAGTAGTACCGCCCGTGTGAAAAACTATGTAGCGGGCATCGTCAACGCGTGTCGAGTCCGATTGGTAGGTCACGTAAACGGCGTAGTCGCCCTCCTTCGGGATATGGGGGATCCACATGGCCGTTGACATTTCCGTGCCGGGGCCGTTTCCGGTGGCGGCATTATATGTGACTGTCTGAAGCGAGTCGGAGCATATACGGGCGGAATCGGGAACATATCCGCCGCCGACAGATTCTTCCCAACGGCCGTCGGTGCGGAATCTGTCATGCCCCATCTTAACCGTCACGCTGCTGCTTTGCCGGTCACGCTCGCGCGACGTATGGACTATAGCGCCGGCATTTTCGAGCATGGGGATCAGGAACGGGTAGGTGAATGACTGGCTGAGAAGGTCTTCGGTGGTACAGTAGAGCGGAGGACGCTGCCACTGCCACAGCGTGTCAGCCTGATCGTAGTAGTAGCCGTGGCTTGGCGTTACGGCCATGTGTATGCCAAACAGCCCGTCGGTTGGCGTGTAGGGCCTGCTCTCATCAAGCACCCACGGTTTCCCCTCATACTTTATATCATTACGGAGGTTTTCCCGAATCACCCTGTTCCGCGCCCAGTTCGGGATCATCTCCTTAATCTCATAGCTGTTGGAGTAGATGGAGATGTCGTATCTCTTCACTTCGTCCGGGAGGTCCTGCCGCAGGTTATGGTAGATGGAGTCAACCATTTCATGCCTGAAAAGCTGATAACTGAACTGCGGGTTTAAATATACCTCTATGTGACGGCCTCTTGTGCTTATATCGACCCTTTCAACCCTCACGGGGGTTGTATCCACCTCGCTTATGTATCCCGTAAAGTGGTCCTTTACAGATGCACGTATAACTGAGCTGCCCACCTGTCCGTATGTTATGGAACAGATTGTCAGCGCAACAGAAATGATTACCGGTATGATCCGGATTCGTTTGAACATGAAAGCTCCTTCGGGTGCTATTTTTTCAACTTGGTCATCTTGTCAAGCACCTTGACAATACTCTCGTCGAAGTCTTTGTACAATTTGCGGTAATAGACCTTGGCATTGCCGGGCTCGGTATGGTTGATACGTTTTATGAATTCGTTCTCAATATTCATAAGCTCAATCAAAATTTCATCGGCAGCCTTCTTGTCGGCGCCGGGAACCAGTTCCGTATATATCATACACTCGGTGAACAGCTCACCTATCACATAACCGATCTCTTTTTTCAGATTTTTACGACTAGCCATATCAGGGACAGTTAAAGGTAATTGATAGACCAAAGGTAATGTTTTTTTCCGTAGCGGGAATCTCTCCACAGCTTTTTTCTCCGATTAGGATAAAAGGTATTATCATTTGAACTACTTTTGTTTGTATATTCACATGAAAAGTATTAAAATTGCGAAAGCAGTCAAACGGGATGATAGAAGCCTATATAAAACCTGAATCCGGAGGCGGACTGTTTATTCTTCAAATCGGAATGCAGTGAGAAATGTTATCGGGTGCTAAAGGGTTTTTATGACAGAGAGCTTCAATCCTGTATGTGATTACTAACTATAATAATTAGGTCTGTTATGGGTAAGCTCAGGTTCATTATCATGCTCTGTCTGTCAGCGACACTGTTCCCGGGACACATCTATCCTGCAGGTGCCGCCGACTCTGTTGATGTGCTCATGCAGCTTGCCGGTAACATACATCAGTTTAACAAGCACTTTCCGCAGGAGAAGGTCTTTCTGCATTTTGATAACACCGCATACTTTCAGGGCGAGGTGATATGGTTCAAGGCATTTGTCACACATGCCTCTACGTTGCAGCGCGCCCCGAGCAAGGTGTTATATGTGGATCTGCTCTCGCCCGAAGGGATTGTTATTGAGCAGCAGAAACTGAAAGTGGTTGCAGGTCAGTGTGACGGCGCTTTCCCGCTTATTGACGCATCTACGTCACAGTCCCGCTCGCTTCGCGGTATGATTGCGTACCCCAGCGGCTACTATGAAATAAGAGCCTATACGCAGAATATGCTTGACTTCAGTCCGGAAGCTTTCTTTTCCCGGGTGTTTCCGGTTTTGTCCAAACCCGCAAAGGACGGCGATTACGCTTCCGGTGTCATAGTCGAGCCTGTAGAGGAGCTTCTGGAACTGGAGCCGATACGCGGCGAGGAGAACCTGGGGAACCGGGATATAATCGTTGATTTCTATCCCGAAGGGGGCAGTCTGATACGCGGGTTGCCCGGTAATGTGGCTTTCAAGGCTACCGATAATTCAGGTGTCGGGCTAGAGGGAGTTCTGACCCTATCGGATGGAACGATTAAGGCAGAAACGGTGCATGACGGTATGGGTTCTTTCGTTACTGTTCCCTCTCAGACTGCCGAGACGGTTATTTTTACCGATGTTGACGGCAATAGGCGCAGATTCCGTCTTCCATCGGCTGAAAAAAGCGGATATTCAATGATTTTGTCGGCCGATGACAACGCAAGCATCGGAGCAAAGATCTACAGGACTATTGACAGGACTGAGGATGAGTTGGGGTTGTCGGTAATCTGCCGCGGTGAGTTGGTTCACTTCAGTAAGGTCCGTGGGGCGGATAGCGTAAGTCTAGACATTGAGACAACCGACTGGCCGGTGGGTGTATGCCGGATCACCCTATATAATAAAAGCGGTGAGATACTCTCATCGAGAAGCCTGTTCAACAGCAACAGTCTGTTTGCTCCGCCTTCAATTACAGTCGATACCGACAGTCTGACACGGAGGCCTTTCGGATATTCGGTGCTCGGTTTTAATCTTGTTGACCGGGACGGAAATCCCATAAGAGACCGTTTCTGCTTGTCGGTGAGGGATGCCGCCGATTACGGGAACGGCAGTTCGGACAACCTCATGGTCAACCTGCTTTTGTCATCGGACCTTAAGGGCTATATACGCAATCCGGATTTCTACATGGAGAAGGATGACAGTCTGCACAGAAGGGCGCTTGACCTCTTGACCCTTGTGCAGGGTTGGGAGCGTTATGAGTGGAAGGTGATGACCGGACAGACCGATTTCCGTGAACGATACAGGGTTGAAGAGCAGCTTAACGTGAACGGCATGATACTTTCACATGCAAAGCGCGCGCCTGTAGCCGATGTTGATGTTCTGGCGACCGTCACGCCGTACGATGACAAGACAAGCTTTGAGTCGTTCAAATATACGACTGACTCAACAGGTTACTTTGGATTTAACCTGAGCGATTTCTATAATAGTGCCAGACTCTCTTTGCGACTTGTAACCCATAAGCGCAACGGGAAAGTCAAATATGAAACCGGTACTAGAATACAACTGGACCGTGTTCATGTGCCGGAACCGAGAAAAATTGAGGCTGCCGAAAAAAATTTGAAGAAAATGATTCCGGTTTTTTCCGATTTCAATTCCGATGCCGATGAAAGGAGTTCATCGAATGACACGCTGCCTCTTGTAATAGAGGTTGATGAGGGCATTTTGCTCGATGAGGTCGATATTACCGCTAAGCGTCAATTTGTCGATTATGACACATACAGGGCGTGGGACGTTGCCAGAGAGACCGAATTACAGCTTGACAAGGGTGAATATACCACAGACCTTTATGGGTATCTTTTGGAACTGGGATATCATTTCTCTTATCCTGTAATCTATTATGTACACTTTAAAGACAGGGTTCCATACGCAAGTGAAACCCCGTTAACTCTTGATATGATGAACATCAAGAGTGTTCTGGTTTACGACAAGCCGATGTACAGGAGCCATATCATTACGCTTACGCCATTGCTTAACGAGCAGGCAAATCGTCAATTGGATTTAAATTATTTTCTTGAAGCTCAGACCGATATCAGTCGCTACTATTTGGTAGATGTATTGCTAAAAGAGCCGCACCTCCAACCGACAAAAAAAGATATGCGTAACCTGAGCGAAAGGGCGACTTCGGTTCAAGGGTTTTCAATGCCCGTTGCATTCTATTCGCCTTCATATCCTGACGGGCCTGTCACAGGCGATGTTGACTATCGCCGTACGCTCTATTGGAATCCCAACGTNNATCACCGCTTCCGGCACACCCTACGTGCTGGACACCGGCTTTTAAAGAGTGGTAGGTCAGTGCCGGACTTGTGCCGACTTTGTGACGGTTCGTGAAGGTATGGCATAGTGGTCTGTGAGGGCTCCTTTATGGCTCTGTGGATAGCCTGTAAAATTATGGCGAAAGTGGTGTAAAGGCAGGATGAATGGAGGGTGAGGTTTGCCCTTTGATGAAATTATTTCAATTTAGTCTTTGTTTATATGTTCG
>DDLZ01000049.1:2959-4432 GCA_002340405.1 Bacteroidales bacterium UBA2559 | reverse complement strand
GCGGCTTCCGGCAAGCGGGTCCGCATCACCGAATTGGATATGGGTATGGTCGATGCCAGCGGTAATAACGTGCCGACAGCCAATATGACGGAAGCGATGCATCAGCGCATGGCAGACCTTTACGAATGGATTATTAAAAAGTATTTGGAGATCATTCCCGCTGACCAGCAATGGGGTATCTGCCAGTGGTGTGCGACCGACTCTCCAACGAACAGCGGCTGGCGTGCAAACACCCCTGTAGGGATCTGGACACTCGACTGGTACCGTAAGCATGCCTATGCCGGTTTTGCACGCGGTCTGGGAGGGCCGCAAGATCCAACAGGTGTTGACCTTATCATGGATGATGCCGGCAAGGCGGATACATCTCCCATTTACGATATTCTCGGTCGCTATGTAAGCAATGACTTCAAGTCACTTCCTGCAGGTATCTACATCCAAAGCGGTAAGAAGATCGTTAAACACTGATTGTCTTAAAAGGCTATTTACAATACTTATCCATAAAAACAGGAAAGCCGGATTGGTCCGGCTTTCTCTATTATATACAGTTTATAAGATACTGCTTTGTTAGTTTAAGATGGTGTTGGCGCGCTGTGCGTCCAGGAAATCGGTCATTTTCTTAAGATTGTCCTCGGAGTACATGCCCATGCCGTGTCCGCCCTGAGGCTCGCGAAGTATGTAACTCTCTACGCCTGTCTCCTGCATTTGGTCGTAGAGATACTGGCTTACGCACGAAGCCACAACAAAATCGGCGTCACCATGGAACAGGTATCCGGCAACATCGTCCTTATCTAGAAAGCCCGAAGCGCTCAACAGCATGAACTTGTCTTCGTTGCCCTCTTTGGGTGCGCCTATGAGTCTCTCTTCGGGAGAATTGCCGGCGGCTCCGAACGCCATGGCATTGCCGCAATCCATCTGCAGCAGTTCGGTCGGACCGGACCAACTGCAGAACGCGTGAACCTCGCTGGACTCACCGGTGTAAGGGCCTACGTTACCCTCTATGTCATACTCGGCGGTGCCGCGTTTGGCTATCTTCACGCCGTTTGACAGGGCTGTGACGGCCGAAAGATGTCCGCCCGATGAAAATCCCGATGTGGCTATGAATGATGTGTCGAACTTGTATTTGTCTGCATTTGCACGGATAAAGCGTATTACTGCCTTGATGTCATTGACCTGAGCCGGCCACTGGGCATCGGCAATGGAGCGGTGGTTAGGGGTGACCACCGCATATCCGGCGTTGAGCAGGGCTGCGCAGATGGTGTTAATATCGGCTGCACCTTTGGAACTGTTGCTGCTCCATGCGCTGCCGTAGATGTGTACCACCACGGGATATTTCTCCTTGACCTCCTTCGGCAGGTAGATGTCAAGCGTATGATATACCTGACCATCATCGCCTGCATAGTTTATGTCAGCGAATTTTTCAGAATACTCGGCTCTGGTTTGGGAACTCTGGTCGCCGCCCAATCCGGGAAAACC
>DDLZ01000049.1:0-2804 GCA_002340405.1 Bacteroidales bacterium UBA2559 | reverse complement strand
TCGGTCATTCAGAATATAATATAGAACAGCATTACTCCCGATGTAAGCAGTTTTATTCCGGTGCCCGCCATAAGACCTGCAAATGCTCCCAGCGCCGACTTAAATGCAGGGCCAAACTCTTTCTTCTCAACTACAAGTTCGCCTATCAGAGCGCCCAGAATACTGCCGGCAATCATACCTATTGCGCTGAATACTATTCCTGCGACCATTCCTATCAGCGCACCCCGGCTGCCGGCCTTTGAGCCGCCGACCATCCTTGTGAACTTAACGGGAATGATATAATCCAGTATGGTCACTGCAATTGTAATGCCCAGCCAGACCAGCAGGCATGTCAGGGTAATTTGATTGTCGCTATCGCCGATGCGTCGTCCGAAATATGCCAGCAAGAGGCCTGCCCAGCTAAGCGGCGGACCGGGTAATCCGGGTACAATACTGCCTATAATACCTATAATTCCAAAAATTACGGCAAATATTATAAGTGTTACAGACATTTTTGTTCGTTATTTGTTTTGGTTCCGCTAAAATAGATAAAACTCTTTGATTATTTTTGCATATTGTAAAAAAGTAAGGCCCATGCTTCAGATTCAGGATGTAATCGTCTCGTTCGATATACTTACGAAAGAGTTTTGCTGCGACCTGTCCAAATGTCGCGGGGCATGTTGTGTCGAGGGTGATGCCGGAGCTCCCCTGACCTCTGTCGAGGTTGAACTGATAGAGGAACTGCTTCCAATCATAAGGGCCGACCTCTCAACGGCGGCTTTGAGGGTCATTGCCGAACAGGGTGTGGCATATACCGACCCGGAAGGAGAATCGGTAACTTCGATTGTGGATGGCAAAGAGTGTGTGCTCTCATACCGGGACAGTGACGGATGCTGCCGGTGTGCCATTGAAAAAGCTTATCGTGAAGGCCGTATCGACTTTATTAAGCCGATTTCGTGTCATCTCTATCCTATCAGAGTGAGTAAATTCGGTGATTTGTGGGCGCTTAATTATCACCGGTGGAACGTGTGCCATACGGCTGTCGTTAGAGGTCAGCGCGAGCAAACAGCGGTTTACCGGTATCTGAAGGAGCCGCTTATACGCCGTTTCGGTCAGGAGTGGTATGACGAACTTGAGATTGCAGCCCGGGAGTTGAAGGAAAAGGAAATAATTTGACATAGATCCATATGAAAAGAGATATTTTACTGTTCACTTTGCTGCCGCTATTGGCTTTGTCCTGTTCTCCGCGAAAATATTCGGAACCTCCTTTCGGCGGAATGAAGGGCAGGGTAGAGATGGTCAAAACCTGGCATCTTATGCCCGATGTCTGGCGTGCGGGGACCGACAAGTCCGAAATCATGTATATAACAGTGGCTGCATATGACCCGGCGGGCAATGAGATATGTTCAGCGTTGCTTGACAGTCTTGAGAATATTCAATCCGAGGCAGAGAACATATTCGATAACGGGCTTTGCATACGGAGTACCGAGAAATCGTACGGACTGACTGTGGGCGAATTAAAGCTTGTCTCGGCCAAAGGAAAGGCACTCGAATATGACAGGATAGCAGCAAACAGATCGACACGCATAAAGGTAGAGGAGACCTATAGGTTCAAGCGCAGCAGGTCAACCGTAAGCGAGGACGGTGTGCCGGTAAGCGAGAGCATAATTCTTACCGATAAGCAGGGCTATCCGCTAGAAGTGAGGCGCACGGACAAAAGGACAGGCGTTGAGAGCCGTGATGTAAACACATATGATGCTGACCACAATATCATAGAGAAACATTCGTTTACACCGGACGGCGAAGAGATTCTCTATATCGAATATTCCGGGTTCGATGAACATGGCAACTGGCTTGAAGCGACGGTTGTAAACCGGTACAATCTGCCCGTCGAAGTTTTGAGGCGTGAAATTAAATATTGGAAATAGCATGTAGTCCTAAAGAGATTTTGTTTCGTTAGCTCAGCCGGTTCAGAGCGCTTGCTTCACACGCAAGAGGTCCGCGGTTCGAATCCGCGACGAAACACNNCATATTTCTGTTTGATGTTGTTGTATATTTCGGAATATAGATGTACTTTTGCAGTCGCGTCATTTAACGAAAACAATATCCCGATCCTTTAGCTCAGTTGGTTTAGAGCGCTTGCTTGACAGGCAAGAGGTCAGCAGTTCAAATCTGCTAAGGATCACAAAAAAGTGAAATGGACCCCGAAAGTTGGAAAAAACTTTCGGGGTCCATCGTCATTCATCTCCGTCACCGTCTTTTTTATTTACATGAATCCAATAGTTATCAACAATGTAATCAGACTGAAAAAACCAGCTCCTGAACAATCACTTTAAGACTTTATCTACAAACAGCTGATTTATAGACCAGTGGTTTATTAACAGGTTGTTTAAAACTTTTTATTCAAAAAGTGGGGTGAAGTGGGTAAATGTGGGTTATTTTTATTTAACTTTGAAACCTGATATAGTTAACAGGCATAAAAATGAGTTTTATAGGTCAGTTCCCGGCACGTCTGGATACCAAAAACAGACTCTTTCTGCCGGCCGGATTCCGCCGCATACTGCAGCAGTCCGGTCAGCAGACATTTGTGGTCCGAAGAGACTACTTTGAGAATTGTCTGGTTATCTACCCAATGTCGCAGTGGCAGGAGGAGTTGGCGCAGGTCCGTTCCGGGCTCAACCGTTTCAATGCCGCCGAACAGATGGTTTATCGCAAACTGGTCTCCGAAGCCCAGGAACTTCAGCTCGATGCCAACGGGCGCATACTTTTGCCTAAACATATGTTGGAGAGAGTGGGAATTGAGCAGGACGTGCTCTTTGTGGGAA
>DDLZ01000068.1 GCA_002340405.1 Bacteroidales bacterium UBA2559 | reverse complement strand
AAATTTTTGTCATATACTTAGCTGTATTTTCTTTAATTATCATCACACAAAGAGGAATTAAACTATGAAAAGTGTTAATTTCAAGCATAGCAATACTATGACATCAGAAGTCTTATACCTATATTAGAATAATAGAACGCATCGCTCCAACACCACACCAATTTGCACACTTTTTCCAATTCTGTGTAAAATAATCCCTAAATCCTTTGGTATATATATATATAAATCGCATACATTTACCCCTGGAATAAAGCACATTAAATTCTAGTATCATGAATTACATGCGTGGTATTGATCTCGCCAAATGGACGTATTGTCCGGTGGGGAGACGCCGACGTTCTAAAGACTGCAAATCGCCGTCTCCGTTGATACCACATATTTCAATTTCTGTTATCTTTGTGGTCGTCATGAAAAGGTATCTAATTTCATTAATGGTGGTGGCGGCCCTTCTGTCGGGATGTGAAAATCAGGGTTTTGACGGAGAGCCCGAGGATCCTTATGCCGAAATTCACAGGATAATACCTGATTCAGTCTGGTTTGATCAGTTCACTCTCAACAAGGGTATCTCTTCAATAGCAGACCTCAATGCCGATGGAGACACCGTCCGGTACTGTACTTTCGATTCTCTGGGACGCCTGTCGCTCTATATGGACTATTTGGAAGGGCTGAAATATACATACGACGCAAAAGGCCGTCCCACAACTATTGTCAAGGTTGCCGATGAAGTCATGACATATTTTAATCTGGAGTACAGGAACGATGCCGATCTCTATGTGCCGGTAAACAACGATTTTGGATTCCGCTGGTGTAATTCGGCCTCGCTTTTGGCCGATGATCCGGGTCATTTTTCCATTCTGCCGGGTCTCTCCAGGGTGATTCGGTATTCATCGGAAAACAAGGCTATATGGAGCAGAAAATATATCTATGTTGATTCCGGAACAAAACAGTGGATGAAGATATATACCGATAAATTTTCAGCCGGCGGAGGCATAGAGGTGGATCAAATCGAATATGTAGGCAAGCGGCCGGTCATGTCTGACAGCCTGGCCCTGGATACTATAATCTATCAGCCAAACGGACTTTTCGGGCAGGTTAAACGCCATTATATTGACAGTGACGGGGATTTGATGTATGAAACATGTAATTACCAAATTGTGAACGGATTCATATTCCCCGAATCGATTCTGCTTGAAAAGGAGGGTTATCTGATGGAGGTCACATACGGTGCAAACGGCGACGTTTCGGCCATCACTTTGGGGACCGAAAATCCGGCCACTGCCAACGCGGTTTATGAATATGACACCCGGGGACGATGGACAACCATGTCCATAAGCAACATAAGCCTTTGGCGTACAATAGAATATTACGAATAGTCAAAGTCTTTGACGTACGACAGTTCTTACCAACAGCAGTCTTTGGCTTACTTTGAATATTACAGATAGTAACCTTTCGTATCCAGTAGAGTATTACTGATAGGAGGTATTTAACGGATCGGCTGACCCGGCTGAAAGGGCAACCGCCTGCAAGGAATCCAACGGACTCTCTGTCCCGGTCAGGATTTTCATTAACGGACGTATGGAATCCCAATATGCCGGAAGGTCCTGCTCTTTGATGGGATCAACGGCCGGCAGGTCCATTCTAAGCGGATCGATTGCCGTCCCATCCTTATACACACGGTAGTCCAGATGCGGCCCTGTGGCCATTCCCGTTGCCCCCACATAGCCAATAAGCTGGCCTTGCGATACCTTGGTTCCCTGATGGATCCCGCTTGCAAATCCTCTAAGATGCATATAGAGAGTAACGTATGTGGAATTGTGTCGTATTCTAATGTAATTACCTCCGCCATTGCTGTCCCAACCTCTTGCTATTACAGTTCCGTCGCCGACCGAATAGACCGGCGTACCTGACGGCGCGGCGTAATCAACGCCATGGTGCGGCCTGACTATCTTGGTTATGGGATGACGGCGTGCATTTGAGAATCTGGAGCTTATTCTTGAAAAGTTGAGCGGCGCCTTCAGAAATGCCCTGCGCAGGCTTGTTCCGTTCTGGTCAAAATATTCGCCACGTCCGTTGTTATAATGGTATCTGAATGCGAAATGGTCTCTCCCTCCGGTTATAAAGTTGGCAGCCAGGATGTTGCCGGTAGCAACCCTTGTTGTGTCAATATAAATGTCTTCATAATATACGTTGAAGGAGTCACCGCGCTGTATCCCGAAGAAATCAATCGTCCATGAATAGATATCGGCAAGTTGTCCCGTCAGGTCAGGCGCTGCTCCGTTGGCCGTCATGGCATTCCAGAGCGAGGATTCAATAATTCCGCTGACAGATTTATAGAGAGTATCGGTCCGGGCCTGTCCCACATAGCTGAATATGCTGTCCGTCAGTGAATATACCGCATAATCAACTGCCGATATTTCATAAACAAAGTATCTGGCTGTCATGGCTGAATCCCGGTCGGTCAAGACATGATATGTTTTCCCGGCCTGAAGTCTGCGGACATTGAAAATGTCTTTCGATATAGTTTCAACTTCATGCAGGACCGATGCCCCTACTCCGTGTCTGCCCAGTATTGTGGAAAGTACCTCGTTACGGCCAATAATGCCGCTGTGAATATCGAGACTGTCAATACATATCTCCCACCGGAATTCGGGATAAATGGTGTCCTGTACAACCGATTCGGTTACCTCGTCTTCAATACGGGCGGTTCTATTGCGGCATCCGTATAATAAGAAAAAGGAGAGCAGAACGATTGTAGTCAGTATGCCATTGATTTTCATTATGTTATATTTTTAAATTTTTCAACTATCTCATCATTGAGAGCGCGGCTTACCGGTACGAGCGGCAGACGTAATACGTTCTCAAGCATTCCCCGGCTTGACATCAGAGCTTTGACCCCGCAGGGACTTCCTTCGCGGAACATCAGGCCGTACAATGGTTCAAGCTTACTGTTTACGGTTGCTGCTTCGTCAAAACGGCGCTCTTTGGAAAGATGTATGACCTTGCCGAAAGTGTTTGGTATTGCATTGCCTATTACGGAAATCACTCCGGCCGCACCGTTGCGTATAACTTCCATTGCAAGGTAGTCGTCGCCGCTGATAAGACGGAAATTTTCAGGCGCACCGGCAATGATCTCATTTATCTGTTCCATATTGCCTGAAGCCTCCTTAACTCCTATTATCTGAGTAAACTCACGGGCTAATTTCAGGGTCGTGGCGGCGCTCATGTTCACGCCCGTACGTCCGGGTACATTATATAATACGAGCGGTTTGGTCGATGCTTTTGCAATCTCACAGAAGTGGCGGTACATACCCTCCTGCGACGGTTTGTTGTAATATGGAACTATGCTTAGGATACCGTCAACACCATCCAGGTCGTATTGTTTCAGTTCATTTACCACATTGGCGGTGCAGTTTCCGCCGCATCCGACCAAAATCGGGATCCTGCGGTTCACCTGATTCGTTACATGCTTTACTATCTGTTGACGTTCTTCCGTATTCAGTGTAGGAGTTTCGGCTGTGGTCCCAAGAAGACACAAGTAGTCAACCCCGCCTGAAATCAGATTATCAACAATCCGCGTCAAAGTCTCAAAATCGATCTGACCGTCTATTTTGAATGGCGTTACAAGTGCAACACCGAATCCTTTAAAAGGGTAAGAGTAATTCATTGTTATTATCTATTTGTTTTTCATCAATCATTTCCAAAAATTCAGTCTCGCTTACAAGCCTCACACCAAGTTCCAGCGCTTTTTCACGTTTGGCAGGTCCCATATTCTCGCCCGCCAGTACGAATGATGTCTTGGCCGATATGCTGCCGGAGTTCTTCCCGCCGTATCTCTCAATAATGGACTTGTATTCGTCACGTGAATGGCGGTTAAAGACCCCGCTTATAACTATTGTCTTGCCGGCAAGCGAATTGCTGCTCTCCTCTTCTTCGGCAAAGGCAGTTTCCATTTGAAGCCCGTATTCCTTCAGGCGATCCACCAGATTGCGGTTACGTTCGTCCTGAAAGAAATCTATGATGCTTTGAGCTATCTTCTTGCCTATCTCGTTTACCGAGGTGAGTTCCTCAAATGTGGCGTTTTCAAGCGCTTCAATTGATTTGAACGCACGTGCCAGGATCTTTGCCACTGTTTCACCCACGAATCTGATGCCTATGGCAAAGAGCACCCTTTCAAAGGGGACCTGCTTAGAATTATCTATTCCGCGGATTATGTTTATGGCCGACTTTTCACCAAGACCCTCCAGCCGGCTTATATCTGTAGCTTTGAGTGTATAGAGGTCGGCAATATCCTTTATCAGTCCGACCTGATAGAGCAGGTCAATGGTTTCGGTCCCCAGGCCGTCTATATTCATGGCTTTACGGCCGACAAAATGTTCAATACGTCCCTTTATCTGAGGAGGGCAGCTGGTTGTGTTCGGACAATAGTGTGCAGCCTCGCCTTCATATCGTACCAAAGCGGTTCCACATTCGGGGCATATAGTTGTAAAACGGACGGCATCGCCCAAAAGAATGGAACGGGATTCCATATCCACACCGGTGATCTTGGGTATAATCTCACCTCCTTTTTCAACATAGACCATGTCGCCTATGTGAAGGTCAAGGCTCTTTATGATGTCCGAGTTATGCAGACTGGCCCGTTTTACCGTTGTACCTGACAACTGTACCGGATCCAGA
Organism: Bacteroidales bacterium UBA2559; assembly: GCA_002340405.1. Lineage (GTDB taxonomy): Bacteria > Bacteroidota > Bacteroidia > Bacteroidales > Bacteroidaceae > Colenecus. The sequence goes on along the minus strand of DDLZ01000068.1, from coordinate 7,459 downwards.
TTGGCCACCGGAGTTACTGCCCCCGTCCTGCCCACCTGATATGAGACGCTGTTCAGACGGGTGACCTGCCTTTCAGCCTGAAATTTGAATGCGATTGCCCAACGGGGCGATTTGGCTTTGTATCCCAGATTCAGCTGTTGGCGTATTGAGTTGACTTTTAGCACAATGCCGTCTGTGGCTATGGGCAGATTTTTGCGCTCGTTATCCCAATATCGGATGTAATCGAGCACCTCATTGACGGTTGAGCATTTCTTCATGTGGTCCGATACCTTAAAGCCCCATCCGGCTGCCGCCATCATATTCTCATAGTGTCCGTCGCATGTCAAATTTTCACCCAACAGATAATAGAGATAAGCATCCAGATGACGCCGTGCCACCTCTTGCGGGTTAAGCAGCTTCAGGGTGCCCGATGCTGCGTTACGGGGATTCGCAAAGAGCGGTTCCTCCTGCCGTTCCCGTTCGGTGTTCAGCATATCGAACGAACTCCAGGGCATTAGGATCTCACCGCGTATTTCAAAACTCTGCGGGTAGCCGCTGTTTTTTTGAAGTACCAGCGGAATAGATTTTATTGTACGGACATTCTCGGTCACAATATCGCCTTGCGTCCCGTCACCGCGGGTTACAGCCTGTTGCAGCTCTCCATCCTCATATATGAGCGATATGGAGAGTCCGTCATATTTCAGTTCACAGCATATCTCAAAAGGTTCATTCAGAAGTTCGTTTACGCGCTGAAAGAAATCGCGTACCTCCTGTTCGTCGTAGGTGTTGTCAAGCGAGAGCATGGGGTATCTGTGAGCTGCCTGCTTGAATCCCTTACTGATGTCGCTTCCTACCCGCTCAGTCGGTGAATTCGGGTCTTTCATTTCAGGATGTTTTTCCTCAAGAGCCGACAACTCGCGCATCAAGCTGTCAAACTCAATGTCCGATATGACGGGTGAATTCTGCACGTAGTATAGATGATTGTGCCTGTGCAGTTGTTCACGCAACTCAAGAATACGCTCCTTTTCTCTCATAAATTTTGACCCGGCTGAAAGAACCTCCGGACAGACCGCGAATTTAAGCATAATTTTGTAAATTTGCAGTCGGTAATGCCACATAATTATGCGTATAGACATTCTAACCGTGTTTCCTGAGATGATTGAAGGCTTCTTCAACCACTCCATAATGTCCCGTGCCCAAAAAGCCGGACTTGCCGAAATACATCTGCATAATATTAGGGATTATACCGTTGACAAACATCGTAAGACCGATGATTATCCGTTTGGCGGTTCTGCCGGTCTTGTCATGAAGATTGAGCCTATTGACCGGCTTATAACCGAACTCAAATCGCAGAGAGATTACGACGAGGTTATATATACCTCGCCCGACGGCGAACGTTTTGACCAGAAGGCGGCCAACAGCTTTTCACTGCTAAACAATATTATCATTCTTTGCGGCCACTACAAAGGAATAGACTACCGTATCCGCGAACATCTTATAACACGTGAATTCAGCATAGGTGATTATGTCCTGACCGGAGGCGAGCTTGTAGCAGCCGTTATGACCGATAGTATTGTGAGGCTTATTCCGGGTGTCATGACCGACGGTCAGTCGGCCCTGTCGGATTGTTTTCAGGATAATCTGCTGGCTCCTCCAATCTATACCCGCCCTGCTGACTATAAAGGCTGGAAAGTACCTGAAGTTCTGCTTTCAGGCAATCAGGCCATGATTGACGAGTGGGAGTTCCAGCAGTCTTTGGAGCGTACCAAACGGCTGCGGCCGGATCTGCTTTAAACTTTCGCTTGTAAATGATCGGTTTTTAGTCGGTCTTTAGGGGGGCCGTCACAAATCAAATGTTGCGTATAGGCTTTGTTGAGATCTTACCGAGTTTCAAGAGCGCCTATGATCTCCTGAACCGAACTGAATCCGTGCCTCTCCAGATATTGGGCTATTCCGTCTATTATCTTTCCGGAAATTGAGGGGTCGATAAAGTTGGCCGTCCCTATCTGTACTGCCGATGCTCCGGCAAGCAGGAACTCCACAGCATCGGTGGCGCTGCAAATGCCTCCAATCCCAATAACGGGAATTTTCACTGCGCGGGCCGTCTGCCAGACCATTCTCAGAGCAACCGGTTTCACGGCCGGACCGCTCAGCCCTCCGGTGACTGTCGAAAGCATGGGACGACGTTTTTCGGCATCAATAGCCATGCCCAGCAAGGTGTTTATCAGGGAGACGCTGTCGGCCCCGGCATCCTCAACGGCGCGGGCAATCTGGGTTATGTCCGTCACGTTGGGTGAGAGTTTGACAATAAGCATTTTATTGTATGCCTTGCGTACGGCCTTTACTACTTGGGCGGCACTTTGAACATTCACTCCAAAAGCCATTCCGCCCTCTTTTACATTAGGGCAAGAGATGTTCAGCTCAATGGCCGGGATATCGTCAAGAGTGTTAACAATGCTTGCAACTTCAACATAATCTTCAATGGACGAACCCGATACGTTGACAATAATGGGACATCCTATCTTTCTTACTTCAGGATAGATATGACTGACAAACCAGTTTACCCCCTTATTCTGTAATCCTACTGCATTAAGCATGCCTGACGGCGTTTCGGCCATTCTCGGATAAGGATTGCCCTGACGCGGATTGAGCGTGGTAGCTTTAACTACAATAGCTCCAAGGCGGCTTATATCCATGAAGTCGGCATACTCTGTTCCATTCCCGAATGTACCCGATGCCGTCATGACCGGGTTCCTGAGTTCAAGCGAACCTATTTTTGTATTTAATGAAACCATTTTAATCTATCTGTTTGAAAGACCGGCCCTTCTGTACATACACACACATTGCCCTTATCGGCGGTATCCTCTACACAGCATAAACAGGCGCCTATTCCACATGCCATGCGATTCTCAAGCGACACTTCGCAGACTATTTCATGCTCCCTTGCCCATTGTGCAACAGCTTTGAGCATTGCCAATGGGCCGCAGGCATATACTCTGTCATACAGAATGCTGTCAAACAGCAAAGTATGGTCTGTCACGAAACCTCTCTCGCCTTCCGATCCGTCTTCGGTTGTAACAAAGACATCACCGTATTTCATAAATTCTTCTTTCCGCAGTATGGAACTTTTAGTTTGACCTCCGAGCAAAAATGTAGGTCTGATATCGTTCAAAGCCAGTTCTTGTCCAAGAAACAGCAGCGGAGCCACTCCCACTCCGCCACCTATAAGCAGCGGCCTTTCCACGGGTATGGAGCGGTAGCTGAAGCCGTTGCCAAGGGGCAGCAGCACATTAAGCTTATCGCCTCTTTTCATTGCGGCAAGGGCGGCTGTTCCTTCACCTACTGCCTGTATAAGAAATTCAATTCTGTTTTGGGAACGGTCAACCGAATGTATTGATAAAGGTCTTCTTAACAACACTTTTGCCGAAGGGACTTTAAGTTCTGCAAACTGTCCGGCCACCATGTCGGGCAGACCCTCGTCACTTTGCAGCGTGAGTAAGGCGGAGTTCGGGCTGACCATCCTATTGTCGGCAACGGTAAGGTCTAACTGAAATTTCTTCATCGGTTCATATTTCGTTATTCGGCAGTTTAGAATCTCTTAAGTAAATCCATAAGTGATTCTTATACTCACTCTTTTCGTTTACAAAAGTAATAAAAAAGCCCGGTAAAATACCGAGCTTTGTTCCAATCTAAGACTGCCTCATACTAATGTTAAGCCGTCCCGACTGTTTGAGGGCACATAAAGGTGGTCTTAGTGTAAAACCTTAAAATGGATCTGGTTGTGTCAAAATACATGTTGTATTAGTATTCTACAACATTCTTGAATTCGCTCCATTCAAGGTGTCTCTTGTAGTTCTCCATCTGACCTCTGGGTACGTAAAGCCTGCAATTCTCTTTTGTTGCTTCTTCAAACACAACAGGGCTGTTATGTGGCGGGAATACGTTGCGTGAATTGAGGGTTTCAAGTTTCAGACAGCCGAAGAATGATTGCTTTCCTATAACTCTGACATTTCTGCCAAGGGTAACATCCCTTAGTTCGCTGCAGTTTTTGAATGCGTAGTCACTGATAACTGTCACGAAATTACCTACTGTTATTCTTCGCAGGAAGCTGTTGTCCTGGAAAGCCTCTTGACAGATGAAGGATACGTCTTCGGATATTGTGTAGCCGGGGAGCTCTTTTTTGGCAGGATACTTGACAAGCATCCGGCTATCTTTACTGAACAGTACACCGTCAATGTCCTTATACATAGCATTCCTTTCGTTTACGGTAATCTTTACCAATCCTGAGCACCCTTTTAAAGCATTGGCTAAAATGCGGTTAATACTGTGAGGAATATTGATCGAGGTAACATTAGTGCAATTGTAGAAAGCGTAATCGTCAATCTCAACTACCCTGAATATAAATTCTTCATTTAAACCGGATACCATTACAAACGAAGGAATGTCAATGTCTCCTTTATAGGTACTGTAACCCTCATCATACGATTGACGGTTTGAACTGCGATCCCAAGTCAGTGAAACATTTCCAAAATTATCGAGTATCGTATAATATAAGGTGGTACCATTCTCGTATTTTGCGGCAATGATATTATTGTCTATAGCAGCTTCAACCTGTTTTACAAGAACAGTCTGTATAAACTCATGCTGACTGGTGATAGCCACGTCCTTACTGGTACGACATCCAACCAGAAAAATGGTTGAAATAGCAGTGAAAATAATATATTTTTTCATAGTCAAATTTGTTTTTGGTTTCTTAAAGCAAACATAACTCCAAAAAAAACAAAAACAAAAAAAAATGTGTTATTTATTTAAATCCGGCAAAAATTTTTTGTAGGTGTCGTCATCGAAGAAAATTACGATCTCTTTTATCGTACTTTCCTTGTTTACCGAAACGGCTTCTATCTTCTTTTCATCCTCTCTCTCTTCTATCGTTTTTTTTGTTTTAGACTCTTTGTCATCCCTTTCAAAATTTGAATATTCGGGAGCAGTCCCGGCTGTTGGCTGAAAAAAATCTTTTTTGGAGAACAGGGGATAATCATTCTGAAAATCCCTGTTGTGTTGAATATTACTGTTAAAGGGTTCACCTGTACCATAAAGCAGCCAGTAGAGGTCAACATCAGGAAAAGCGGAATGGATTTGAGTAAAAACCTTCATACTGGGATTGTTTCGACCACTTAATATATGTTGTAGTGTCGAACGTTGTATTCCCACCTTTTCTGCAAACTGCGTCGGTGTAAGATTCATTGCTTGCATCAGCTCTTCAAGTCTATCTTTCATTCGTAAATAATGTGGATTTCCATTAAGTTACAAATGTAATAAAATAAATCGTAATGTAAAATGTACAAATGTGCAATATTTATAAAGTGCAGACAAATGTAACTTTTACAAATGTGTACAATTGGATTGTATAAATGTTATCTCGAATGATTGTAACCTATTGATTTTGATTAAAATTTGGTTTAGTAATTTAATGTAAAGAGCTGGTTATAATTTATTTAATATACTTATTATGCATATTTCCGCACAATATTTCTATTATGTATATCCTCTTCAAAAAGTAGAATTAAATGGTTTATATTTTATATATAATATATCTGGTAATAAGGTAATTACATTTAATATTCAAAATTGTATTAGTTCTTGCATATTGAAATATAGCATTGATTTGGAGATATTAAATTGTTTTGTAAACATACTTATACATTTGTAATATCGTTGAATATATTGTATAAATGTGAAATTTGCTACATATTGTTTACAAATGTTTTTGTTAAATAAAGTTAAGGCCACCAGATGGCAGCCTTACAATAGATATTTGAAGCGACTAATCGCTGTAATTTTAAAATTTTAGAAACAATCCGGTATTAATGCAGAATTTTGAAAACAAGTTCACGAAGCAAACCTTTACCGGTATTGGCTGTGGCATCAACTCCCTTTGATTTTGCATCATACTCCCTTATTGTACTTATAATGTTCATAGTTTCTGTTGCAGTGAAGTTCTTCATGCCTTTTATATAGTCTCTCACACCCCATGTACTCTTTAATCCAAGCTGTTTAGCTATACCCCTGTCACTTTTGTCTGCAGCATAGAATGCCAGCATCAAATTGGCGAAGTATGGAAAAATAGAGGCTGTTACAAGCTGTATCGGGTATGTTTTAGGATTATTTTCGTAGTAAGCGGCTATTCGGTTCGCCTTTAGCACATCTTTGTTTATCAGTGCATCTCTGAATTCAAATATGTTGTAATCCTTACTTATACCTACCAGCTTTTCTATGAACTCGGGAGTGATTTCACTTTTCCCCGCAGGCATGGCTGTGGCCAGTTTGTCAAGTTCACCGCTAAGACGACATAGGTCATTTCCGACAGCTTCACTTATCATAGCAATGCCTTTTGGCGACATGGACATACCTTTTTCTCTCAATAAATCAGCAACAAAAGCATCTATAGCATCATCTCTGATCTTTTTAGATTCAAAAAGAACACCGGTTTTCTCAATTTCCGATACTACCTTTCTGCGTTTATCAAGTGTTCCGTTCTTATGGCAGAAGACTAAGACTGTACTCATCTGCGGTTTTTGCAGATAGGAGATTAGAATCTCTTGAGGAGTTGCTGAGCCAACTTCGTTACCTTTAAATATGTTCTGGGACTCTTTAACTATTATAACTTGCCTGTTTGAGCCCATAGGATATGCCTTTGCGCGCTGGATCACCTCACCCATTGTGGTTTCGTTGCCATACACGACCAGTTGATTGAAGTCACGAGCCTCTTCAGGCAGCGCATTATCTCTGATGTAATCCGATATTGAATCAATGAAAAAGGGTTCCTCTCCCATAAGATAATAGACAGGTTTGTATATTCCCTTTTTTAGTTCGGAGAGAATTTGGCGGTATGCTGTTGTTCCTGATGTTGACATTTTAATTCCTTTCTTTACCTTTGTAATTGTAATGATGAAATATGTATATGTTATTTGAAATATAGTTGAATTCTAAATTCTATGAGAATTCTATAAGATTTCTTTTTTTTACAAAGATATAAATGATTGAGTTGAATTTGCCTTTTTTTGAAGCTAAAATTAGCGAACAGGATGGTAAGCGGACTATATGGGACCCTATTCGTAAAACATGGACAGCATTGACTCCCGAAGAGAAGGTAAGGCAGGCATTTGTTTCATATCTTGTTAATTATAAAGGAGTTCCCTTGTCGCATATAGCCAATGAACAGACTATTGATTTGAACGGAATGAAGCGCCGATGCGATTCGGTTGTCTATAACAGAGCAGGAAATCCTGCTGTAATAGTAGAATACAAATCTCCTGCCGTTACTATCACACAAAAGGTCTTTGATCAGATATCACGATACAACATTGTGCTTCGCGTTGATTATCTAATGGTAAGCAACGGACTTAAGCATTACTGTGTACGCATGAATTACGATGCAGGAACCTACTCTTTCCTCACTGATATCCCCGATTATTCTCAG
>DDLZ01000034.1 GCA_002340405.1 Bacteroidales bacterium UBA2559 | reverse complement strand
CGACATCAACCATCTGACCCCAATCGAGGCTCTGAACAAGCTCAACGAAATCAAAAAGATCCTCCGCGGCCGCTAATGAAAACAGCATCAACGTGCAGGCTTTTTCTTGCGGGAGCGGATCATAAGCCAGATGCCGGCAATGATAAAGGGGATGCTCAGGAGCTGTCCCATGTCAAGCGACATGCCCTGCTCGAAATCCACCTGTACCTCCTTACAGAACTCTATGAAGAAGCGGAAAGTGAATATGGCAGCTAAGCAAAATCCGAAATAGAACCCCGTACCCACCTTTTCTTTGTTTTTTCTGTATATCAGAAAGATTATTATGAAGATGAGCAGGTAGGCAATAGCTTCGTAGAGCTGTGCGGGGTGACGCGGAAAGTCTTCGCCAAGCTGTACAAAGACAAAGCCCCAATCCGAATTGGTGGGCTTGCCTATAATCTCGGAGTTCATAAGATTGCCTATACGTATTGCGGCGGCAGTGACGGGAGTGGCCACGCATATCATATCGACGCACTCCAGCAGCTTGACCTTGTACTTGCGGCAATAGAGCCAGATGGCTATGAATATTCCTATGGTCCCGCCATGACTGGCCAACCCTCTGTAACCCTCCATTCTCCATCCGCCCTCAGGCAAAAAGCGAATGGGAAGCAGCATCTCCAGGAAATTCTTTCCGCTGGCAAGGTAATAATCCGGTTCGTAAAACAGGCAGTGTCCCAGACGTGCGCCTATCAGAATTCCCAGAAAACAGTACAGGAAGAGCGGTTCAAATGTTTCGTCACTTATACCGCGATCTTTGAAGAACCGTTTGACAAGAAAGTAAGCAGCTACAAGGCCTACCACCCACATGAGAGAATAGTAATGGATGGGCAGACCCAGCAGACGGAAAAAGACTCTGTCGGGGTTCCATATTACTGCAAGAATTTGGTCCATATCAGTGATCAATTGGTTTTATACATTGAAACGGAAATGCATTATGTCGCCATCCTTGACAACATACTCCTTTCCCTCTACAAACAGCTTTCCGGCATCGCGTACGGCGGCCTCGGAGCCGAGTTCGATATAGTCGTTGTACTTGATTACCTCAGCGCGTATGAAGCCCTTCTCGAAATCGGTGTGGATTACACCCGCACACTGCGGGGCCTTCCAGCCCTTACGGTATGTCCAAGCCTTTACCTCAATGGGGCCGACGGTGAAAAATGTCTCCAGATTGAGCAGGCTGAAAGCCGATTTTACCAGCCTGTTCACGCCCGATTCCTCAAGACCCAACTCCTCAAGAAACATTTGACGGTCTTCGTAACTCTCCAGTTCGGCTATCTCACTCTCGGTCTTGGCGGCAACAACCAGCAACTCGGCATTCTCATCCTTGATGGCCTCCCGCATCTGCTCCACATAGGCGTTGCCGCTTATTATACTCTCTTCGTCAACATTACAGACATAGAGTACCGGCTTAGAGGTGAGCAGAAACAGGTCATGCGCTATCTTCTGTTCTTCCTTGGAATCAAATGTGACGGTGCGAGCCGATCTGCCCTGAAGCAGCGTTTCACGGAAAGCGTTGAGTACATCGGCCGTGATTCTGGCCTGCTTATCGCCAACGGCGGCCTGTTTCTGTACCTTTTGCAGACGCTGGTCGATGGTCTCAAGATCTTTGATCTGAAGCTCAATATCTATTATCTCCTTGTCGCGGACGGGATTCACTGTGCCGTCCACATGGGTTACGTTATCGTCGTCAAAGCAGCGCAGTACATGGATAATGGCATCGCACTCGCGTATGTTGCCCAAGAACTTGTTGCCCAGACCCTCGCCCTTGCTGGCACCCTTGACCAGTCCGGCTATATCGACAATCTCAACGGCAGCGGGGACTATCCGGCCAGGGCGAACAAGTTCGGCCAATTTGGCTAGACGTCCGTCCGGAACGGTTATAATACCCACATTGGGCTCGATGGTACAAAATGGGAAGTTGGCCGCCTGTGCCTTGGCGCTTGAGAGAGAGTTGAAAAGCGTGGATTTGCCAACGTTAGGCAGGCCCACTATGCCGCATTGCAATGCCATAAATATGTCGAATTTTTGTAATGTGCAAAGATAGTGCAAATGAGAGTAGAAACAAACTTGTTTGTTCCTGCCTGAATTAAATTAAAGCATATCATTGTCTATCATCCAAATGATCTCCTCAATCATAGCATCTTCATCATTATTCTGCGGATCATACTCCTTTTTGAGCGTAGCTCCGAAGAGAGCGGCAAACGTCTGGTAGAATCTTGCCTTGAAACTGCCGGCAAAGGCGTTTATAAGCTCATAGCTGGTCTGGTTACACTCCCGGTCAATCAGTTTTATCAAGAGTTTGCCCTGAGAGAGTGTGCATTTCTTCATTACGGGCAGGTACTGATCCCACACTCCCTTTTCAACCGCACTGATATGCTCCTGCTTTGATTTGTCATCGGGCAGAGACTGCAAATAGAGATATGTCTCAACCAGGATGGCCTTTACTTCCAATGCCAAGGGATACATCTTGATCACGTTATTGGTCAGCTTGTCATATCTGCGCTGCTTGCGGGCGGCGGAGAACGTCCGCCGGCCATAGATGGTCACCTCATACAGTTCGTACGAAGGGATGGTGTCTCCCTTATATACTGTTGCCAAAGCCACAAAAACATTTTGCTGCTTTATGCTGTCGGCATACTGCGACATACAGGGTAAGAAGGAGCCAATACCAAGTAACAGTATCAAGATTATTTTTTTCATAGGTTACAAAAATATCAATATTCGGAATAATTCATACCTTTACACTATCTAAAATCAGTTAAAGTATCATGAAAAGCCACAAAATTGCCTGCGTCTTCACGGCGCTTTGTCTCTCAATGTCTCCTCTTTTTTCTCAAAATTACAACGATCCGGACTGGGACGAGGTCCTCGAACTGCTTCTTTCGGACGACGAGATGTCGTCACCGGCATTCGAAGAGTATGTTGAAATGTATGAACAGATGCGCTCAACTCCGCTTAACATCAACACGGCAACGGTTGAGGAGCTGGAAAGGCTTCAATTCCTATCACCGAAACAGATTGAGGATATACATGCCTACATATATATGCACGGTCCCATGATGACTCTAGGCGAACTTATGTTGACCGGCAGTCTGGACTGGAACACCCGACGTATCCTCCGTCATTTTGTATATGCCGGCGATATTCCTCCCAAACGGCCGGGCATAAAGCCGGAAGAGGTTTTCCGATACGGACGCAATGAACTGACAGGCCGTATGGACATTCCTCTCTACAAGAGGGACGGATTTAAGGAGTATAGTGCCGAGGAGCTGGAGAGATATCCGAACAGGGAGTATCTGGGCGGTCGTCTGTCAAACTCTGTAAGGTACTCTTTTAACTGGAGAGGACGTTTGAGATTCGGCTTCACGGCCGACAGGGATTCGGGCGAGCCCTTCTCTATCAAAGACCGTGCCGGTTTTGACTTTTGGTCGCCCTACTTTTACATCTCCGATGCGGGTCGTCTTAAGACTCTGGCAGCAGGCAATTTCAAGGCGTCGTTCGGCCGGGGGCTGCTTATGAACAGCGGATTCAGTCTTGGGAAAGCCGCTGCCGTGACTTCGATTAACCGCACGGCATCAGGACTCAAGCCCCATTCCTCGCTCTCCGAGACCGGATATTTTCAAGGCATAGGGGGCTCCGTTTCAGTCGGAAAAACCGTTTTTACACTACTGGGCGCATACACTCCGGCCGATGCCATAATAAAGGGCGATTCTCTGATAACATCGTTCAAAACGGACGGATATCACCGCACCGGACTGGAGCTGTCCCGAAGGCATAATATCAGGATCACATCGGCGGCATTCAATGCCAATTATCGTTATAACGGTATCTCATTGGGAACCACTCTGCTTTATGAACGCTTCCCTTACAGCACAAAAACAGTGCCGGGCGGGGAATATGCGGGAGTGTCGGCCGACTGGTCAGTGCGACGGGCCGCCTTCGGTTGCAGCGGTGAAATCTCCTGTTCAAACGGAGGAATGGCGCTGCTGAATGAGTTGAGCCTGCGCCTGTCGCAGAGGTGCGGAATGATGTTGCTCTTAAGACATTACAGCCCATCCTACTACTCAATGCGCTGCAACGCTTTAGCCGAATCGGATGTCAGGAATGAGACAGGTCTGCTTATAGGTTTCTCACGCAGCGGAAAGATTCGAAGCGAAGGGTACGTTGACCTGTTCAGACATCCTGAAGCCCGTTACGGAGCCGGCGCCCCTTCAAACGGGATAGATATCAGGCTGCTCTCGGAATGGAATCCCGATGAGAGGAACAACCTGTACGCTGTGGCGCGATTCAAATCCAAACAGAAGGATTGCAAACCCAGCGGGACCCTGGAGTACTGCATTACATGGCGCTGCAGGCTGCGATGGACACATATGTTCAACCAATCGCTGTCATGCCGCACACAACTGTTCTGGTCAAGGTATGATTTTCTGTACGAAGAGATATCCGACGGCGTCGGGATGGAGTTGTCGGCCGAATGGAGGCCCTGCGAGCGGCTCTCCTGTTCGGCTATTGCCGTCCGATTCCTCACGGAGAGCTATGAGAGCAACATCTCCGTCTATGAAAAAGGACTCAAATATGCTATGGGCTATACAAATCTCTCAGGTAACGGTACCAGAATTGCCATGACTCTCCGCTTCAAGATAACGGACAAATTGCAGTTCAACATGAAGGCCGGCTCGCTGATCTATTATGACCGCGATGAGATAGGCTCTTCCCGGCAACGGATAGAATCTTCGCACAAGGAGGATATTAATCTTCAGTTAACATGGAATTTTTAGTAATTTTGCAACTTACCAACCAGTTTTAGGACAATGCCAACTATTCTTTATCAGTCGCCAATATTCGGACCTGTAAAAAGCCGGCGTCTGGGAGTCTCTCTGGGCATAAATCTGATGCCCGCCGACGGCAAGATATGCTCGTTTGACTGTATCTATTGCGAATGCGGCAGAAACAGTACGCACAGGACCAATAAGCGCAGACCGACAAGGGAGGAGGTGAGAGTGGCTCTGAGCAGCAGACTCGAAAAGATGAAGTCGGAGGGTCCCGAACCGAATGTACTCACCTTTGCCGGCAACGGCGAGCCCACCCTTCATCCGGATTTCCCCGCTATTGTGGACGATGTCATTGCGCTGCGCGACCGGTTCTTCCCCGATGCCAAAGTGAGTGTGCTGAGCAACGCGACCCGTCTATCGGATCCTGAAGTATTTAAGGCGCTGCTTAAAGTGGACAACAATATCCAGAAGCTGGACACCGTTGATCCGGAATATATCAGACTCTTAAACTGTCCTGCAGGAAACTACAACGTGGAGAGTGTCATCGATGCCCTTTGTGAGTTCAAAGGTCATGTCATAATACAGACCATCTTCCTTTCCGGCACACTTGACGGACGCGACATGGACAATACCGCCGATCATTACGTGCTTCCCTGGATCGAAGCCCTGAAAAGAATAGCCCCAAGTATGGTCATGATCTACACCATTGACCGTGAAACGCCTGTAAGCACACTGCGGAAAGCGTCGCGCGAATCACTTAACCGTATATCATCGCTGCTTGAGCAGAATGGTCTCATTGCTCAGGTATCATATTGAAATTATTTGGAATGAAAACTATCAGAATATTATCGATTGCATTTGTAATCACTTTTTTAAGTCAATTATCCCTATCCGCCGCCGGCCTGGAAGAGGTCTGTAAAAAGATAGACCAAATTATTTGCGAACAGCTGCCGGCCGGCACCGATGTTGCCGTCATGGTTTACGACCTGACCGACGACACAACCCTATATGCCTATAGGGAGAATATCATGTGTCGTCCGGCATCGGTCCAAAAGGTTATAACTTCAATCGTAGCCCTCCATTCGCTGGGAGCCGACTACACCTTTGAGACCTCACTGCGCACACAGGGGCAAATCGGTCCCGACAGCATACTGGACGGCGACCTCTATCTTGTGGGCGGAATTGACCCCGCCCTGTCTGAACATGAGCTGAGACAGATGGCAGCCGACCTTAAAAAAGCCGGTGTAAAACAGATCAAAGGGACGCTGTATGCCGATATCTCACAGATGGACTCGGTATATTGGGGAACGGGGTGGTGCTGGGACGATTCTCCTGCCAGCTTCCAACCCTATATCTCGCCGCTTATGGTCCATCAGGGATTTATAGGAGTAGAGGTAAGGCCCACTGTTAAGGGGAAAGCTCCCGATGTTTCGCTGTATCCCGCAAACCGTTTCATAAAGGTTGAAAACAGAGCTTTAACCGATATGCCGTCACTGGGCGGATTGGTTATAACCCGCGACTGGGTGAATAATGACAACACTATTTTAGTGAGCGGAAACAGCCGGCGGCGGGAGGCCAAGGATTTGAGTATTGTGGGCTCGGCAGAGTTTACCTTTGCACTGTTCCGTCAATATCTTGAAGACGAAGGTATCGGATATGACAAATATGGGTGGGGCAGATGTCCGACAATCTCCATTTCGTTGTCACAGGTCTCTCACAGTATTGTTCCGATAATGAAAGAGGCCCTGAAAGAGAGTAACAATCTCTTTGCCGAGGCTATGTTCCTTCAGATGGGGCGCCTGACAAAACCGTTGCAGGCAGGATTCGGCGATGCCTCTAAATTCATGGACAATTTTATGGCCCGAAAGTTCGGATTCTCTTCCCATCAATACAACATAGTTGACGGCAGCGGACTCTCCACATACAATTACATTACTCCCTCATTCATGATTGATCTGCTCAAGCTGATGTACGATAATGAGAACCTCTTTCCGCATTTTTACAACAGTCTTCCGATTTCGGGAATGGACGGTACGCTCAAGACACGCCTGAACACGAAGTCCACTATAAACAGGGTGCGCGCCAAGACCGGTTCGCTTACCGGCTCATGTACGCTTGCGGGATACTTGAAAACGGCCGGAGGGCATGATATCGCTTTCTGTATAATGAATGAGGGCGCCATTAAAACAGCGCCCTCAAAGAAAGTTCAGGATGATATCTGTGCCGTACTATGCGGACTGACACACTAGCATCTATAGTTGCTTAAAGGCATAGCCCTGATTCTCCAGCCACTCTATCGCCTTTGGCAGGGCATACCTCAAATTCCGTTCGCTCCTGTAAGAGTCGTGAAACACTATGATTGAGCCGTTTCGGGTATATTTTTTTACTATACTCAGGATCTTTCTGCCCTTCAGTTTCTGATTGTAGTCACGGGTAATGACATCGTAGAAAATAATGTCGTAATCATCCTTCATATAGCGGTAAACCCATCTCTTCATTATACCGTAAGGCGGACGGAACAGCCGGGTCGTGAAATATTTATCACATTTTTTTACATTGTCTATATAGTCCGGAGTACGCATCCGCATACTTTTGACATGATTGAATGTGTGATTTCCTATACGATGCCCGTGGTCCCTTATCATTTTGAAGATATCGGGATGTTTCTGGACATTTTCGCCCACAACAAAGAATGTGGCCTTTATCCCATGTCTGTCAAGCAGATCCAGGACCCAGGGGGTTACCTCAGGAGTCGGCCCGTCATCGAATGTCAAATAGACCGATCGGTCTTCCGGATCTCTCCGGAAGACGCCTTTCGGGTATATCTTGCTCAATATAGTAGATGGTCTTTCTATGAGCATACCAGACCTAATTGATTCTGTTTTGGTACTCTACATACATTTCGTCAAACAACGCCACTGTCTGTGAGAAGGTCTCCTCATCAACAATCTTTTCCAATTGCGGCAGTGTGTATGAATAGAGGATTGTCGCGGCTTTCTCAAATGAATCGGATGAAAGCTTCAGACGACGGTTGTCCATCGACAGATACCATCTCATCTCCATAAGATTTTCGGCTGTAATATCGGTAAGAATGGGGAGAGCCTTCTCGGGCTGATTCAGGAACAGGTACATATTTGCTGCTGTGGTTTCAGTAGAGAGTCTGTAAAAATGATAAGGAATGGTGTTGTAAGGCAGGTTTTCCTCAATGAAATCCAGCACCTCCAACGCTTTTTCATTCTGTCCCTCATTTATAAGCTGTCCTGCAAGCTGTATATAGATCTTACGGTGTGTCCAGATCATTCTCCGGTTTGTCTCGTCCAGATATACACCCGCATTAGCCAGACCTCCAAACTTGAATTTCATCAGATTTTCGTACATCTTTTCCGAATCCAAAACTGCACCGGAATTCTCATCTACATAGCCCAACTTACTCCAGTCAAATGGCGTAATCCGATATGCCAGCCCCTCGAGAACAAAATAGTTGCCAAGATTCAGATGATTGTCCGATTGCACGGTAGTAGCCATGAAGAGAGGTCTCTCCCAGTTACATTGATACAGCATGTCGAGCATCATAAGTTCATTCTTCATAAGATTGCTCTTGCCGACAAGTGAAATGATCATCTTATCCGGCATCTTGGCCTTTGTCTCCTCATCGGTCTCTCCGCGGTACTCCTTAGGGATCATCATTCCGGAACGGAGGACTGCGTCTTTGTCAATCTTGAGCCATATCGAGTCTGTGGGTATGGGCTTGCCCTTCTTTACATAGTTGTCCAAGATGTTCCTCAATTCGAACTCCTGGTAAATCCACTCCCTCTCAGCCTCGCTCCTAGCCTGTTTGAGCGAGTTGTACTTCCTTTGCGGATCGATGGAGACAACTTCGTTAGTACCGCTCTGATACTCTATCCTCTCAAAGGAGATAGGTATAGCCTTTGAATCGTATGCAGGCCGCTTCATCTGGTCAATGTACCAGTCGGTCATCAAATAGCTCAGATTACAGACTCTCGTATCTGTTCTGAACCCTTCGGTTTCGAGGTTGTACCAAAGCGGGAAAGTATCATTATCGCCATTGGTAAAGATAATGGGATTGCCTTTTTCGGGAAGTGTTGTCAGATAATTCTGACCGAAGTCGCGGCAGGTATAGCGTCCGCTGCGGTCATGGTCGTCCCATGTCTGGCTCACCATCTGGATCGGGACAAAAAGACAGATCAGGAATGCCAGCAGAGGAGCGGCCTTTTCGCCGACCACCTTACGCAATCCATCCGATATGGCCGTAACGCCCAGGCCTATCCAGATGGCAAACGCATAAAATGATGCAGCGTATGCATAGTCGCGTTCACGCGGCTGCAGAGGTGTCTGATTAAGGTAAACCACAATGGCCAGACCTGTCATAAAGAAGAGCGAGAGAACCACAAAGAACTGCCTTGTTCCCGTCTTGCCTTTTCCAAACTGCCAGAACAGACCTATCAGACCGAGCAACAGGGGAAGACAGTAGAAAACGTTTCGTCCCGCTCCTTTAAGGTATTCAGGCATAAGTTTACTGTCACCGCCTATCAGCTTGCGGTCTATAAAACCTATTCCGGTAATCCAATTCCCATTTTGGATTTCACCATACAGATTCTGGCTGTCATTTTGACGTCCGGCAAAATTCCACATAAAGTATCGCCAATACATGAAATTAATCTGATACTTTACAAAGAACTGAAGGTTTTCCAGTTGAGTGGGTATGACGGCTTTCTCTTTACGGCCGCATGCATCATAGATATATGTCTTGCCTTTTATGCCTCCACACCAGCTGTTGTACTCCTCAATGTGCTCTGCACTTCTGCTGTACATACGCGGGAAGAGCATATTCTGAGCATATACATATTGCCGCTTGTCATCCTTGACATAGTAGCTGTCTTTCTCGCCGGTCTGTGACTTTTCCATGCGGCCGTATGACTTACCCTTCGTTATAGACTTGGCTATGCAATAATCGCCTTTGGGCTCCCATACCAATCCGGAGCCGTAAGCCTGTCCGTACAGAAGAGGCGTGGAACCATACTGTTCACGGGCCAGATACTCTCCAAGTGAGAAGATGTCTTCCGGTGAATTCTGATCCATAGGCGGATTGGCGGTCGATCGGACCATCATAACGGCGTACGACGAGTAGCCTATGGTTATCATCATGACAGAGAGCATGATTGTATTCAAAACCACAGGAGAGGGCTTGACCCTTTCCGAAAGTTTTTTAGCAAACAGATAGATTGCAACTGCCGACAGGATCAGAAGGCCGAATATTATTCCAGATGCCTTATGTCCGAAAAACGGGATGCCGGTCATAGCTATGGAGAGAAGGAAAGAGATATACATATTGACCTTCCTGTCGCCCCGGTGTGTCTCATATACGCCCCAAATCAAGACTGCCGCAAGCAGAATGACATAGACAATAAGTCCGGTGTTGAATGGCAGTCCCATAGCGTTGACAAAGAGCAGTTCAAACCAGCCTCCCACCTTCACAATACCCGGAACTATTCCATACAGGACCAGGGCAATTATCACTCCTGACAGCAACAACGCCAATAATCCGCCTTTCCAGTCGGGCTCCTTGGCACGTTTGAAGTAATAAACCAGTACAATGGCTGTTATACAGAGCAGGTTAAGCAGGTGTACTCCTACCGACACGCCTATTAAATAGGCAATGAGCACCAGCCAACGGGCGCTGTGCGGCCGGTCACAATTCTCTTCCCATTTCAGTATGAGCCAGAATGTCACAGCCGTACAGAATGAAGAATAGGCATAGACCTCACCCTCGACTGCGCTGAACCAGAATGTATCGCTCCATGTATATGCAAGCGCTCCCACTATACCGGCGCCAAATATCGATATGGCCTGCCATCTGCCTGGGGTGTCGTCTCCTGCGACAAGTTTTCTGGCTAACATGGTTATGGTCCAAAACAGGAACATAATGCACAACGCACTAAGAAGGGCTGACATAATGTTGACCATCATTGCGACCTTGCCCGGATCACTTGTAAACTGTGTAAACAGGTTTGCAGTGAGCATAAATATAGGCGCCCCGGGCGGGTGGCCTACTTCAAGTTTGTAACCGCTGGTTATAAACTCAGAACAGTCCCAGAAGCTGGCTGTAGGCTCTATGGTCATCAGGTAGGTCACTGCAGCTACAGCAAAGACCAACCATCCGATGACTGTATCAAATCTCTTGTAATTCATTGTCGTTTATACCGTTTGTTGTCTGTCAGAAGCCCCAAAGTTAAATTAATAAAAGGTTAAAGGCAACCCAATGACAGTTATTATTTGTTACATATAATGTTGAAAACACTCAAAGATCCTTTCCTATGTCACTGCGGAAATACTTTTTCTCAAAGTTGATCCGGCCGGCTCCCTTAAATGAGAGAGCCAAAGCCTCGTCCCTGTCTTTCCCATATGAACTCACCGCTATTACACGTCCGCCGGCCGTCACCACCCTTCCTTTATCGTCGAAGGCTGTTCCCGCATGGAAGACTATGCTATCCTGAACGCTCTCTATCCCGCTTATAACAAAACCCTTGTCATAATTCTGCGGATAGCCGCCCGAGACAAGCATAATGCATACCGCCGAACGGGGGTCATACTCCAGCCTCTTCGTCTCCAGATTGCCTTCGATCACGCCATTAAAAAGATCAACTATGTCACTCTTCAGGCGCAGCATCACAACCTCGGTCTCAGGGTCACCCATACGGACATTGTACTCGATAACCTTGGGGTCGCCCTCTACATTTATCAGTCCGAAGAAGATAAATCCTTTGTAATCCAATCCATCCTCAGCCAATCCATCGACAGTGGGGCGTATGATGCGGTCCTCAACCTTTTTCATCCACTCCTCTGTGGCAAACGGTACGGGAGAAACCGAGCCCATGCCGCCGGTGTTCAACCCCGTGTCATTCTCGCCTATGCGTTTGTAATCCTTGGCTTCGGGCAGGATCTTGTAATGGCGGCCATCGGTCAAAACGAAGACGGAACTTTCTATTCCGCTCAGGAACTCCTCAATAACAACTCTGGATGATGCGTTGCCGAACATGCCTCCCAGCAAATTGGCAAACTCTCTTTTTGCCTCGTCAAGAGTGGGCAGGATCAAAACACCCTTACCGGCACAAAGGCCGTCGGCCTTAAGTACGTAGGGAGCTTTAAGGGTCTCGAGGAACCGAAGCCCCTCCTCCATATTTTCTGCAGAAAATGTCCGATGGGCGGCCGTGGGTATGCCGTGCCGTTGCATAAACTGCTTTGCAAAATCCTTACTGCCCTCCAGTTGTGCGGCCGCTTTTGAGGGACCGATTACGGACGTTCCGGCCAGTTGCGGGTCATCTCTGAAATAGTCATAAATACCTCTCACCAGCGGATCTTCCGGTCCTACGACCACCATATCTATATTCTTTTCCAACACAAATGCTTTGATGGCTTCGAAGTCGTTGACTTTGATTGGGACATTACGTCCCACAGCATCTGTCCCCGTATTGCCGGGCGCAATGTATAGTTTATCCAAAAGCGGACTTTGGGCTATTTTCCAGGCCAATGCGTGCTCCCGGCCGCCACTTCCTATCAGCAGAATGTTCTTGCTCATTGTTGTTTTTTATTTCCGGATTTGGGACCCTTTTTGGGCATAGGGCGGCCGCTCTCTTTACGGGAGAACCTGCCCTCGGTTTTGCCGAATTGTCTGCCGCCCTCTGAAGCTTTACGAAATGGCTTCCCTTCTGATTTTCGAAAAGACTTATCCTCCGATTTGCGGAACGGTCTGTCCTCGGTTTTACGAAAAGATTTTCCTTCCGTTTTTTTGAATGGCCTGTCATCTCCGGCCTTTTCGGCAAGGCGGGCCTTGTGTCTGAGCGTTGTGCCGCGACGAACAGGTAAATTCTCCTTTTTTAGACTGCCTTCACCCCTCTTGAAGCTATCGTAGCGTCCATCAAATATCTCATATTTGCGCAGCTCACAAGGCAGAGCGCCATTGAATAGAGGTATCTTTGCCGATGGTTTCAGCCCAATCTTGTCGAAACATTCGTAGCGGTAGCTTATTATCCAGCCCTCGCCTCCCACAAAGCAATGTTTCAGACGCTCACCTATCATCTCATACAATCCCAGAAGGTTTTCATTGGAGAGGCGTTCGCCATAAGGGGGGTTGGTTATCATTACGGTACGTTCGTTCACCGGCTGAAAATCCTTGAAATCCCTCACCTCGAAACTTATCATGTCGAGCAGACCGGCCGCCTTAGCATTGCGCCTGGCAGTCAGGATAGCTTTGGGGTCCTTGTCATAACCTCTTATGCTGAATTCGAAACGGCGCTCCCCTGAATCGTCATTATAGATCGATTCAAACAGGTCACGGTCAAAATCTTTCCATTTTTCAAATGCAAACCTGCTGCGGAAGAGCCCGGGAGCCATGTTGCGGGCAATCAGGGCTGCCTCGATCGGAATGGTGCCCGAGCCGCACATGGGATCCACAAAGTCGGATTTACCATCCCAGCCTGAGATGAGTATCATTCCGGCCGCAAGCACCTCATTGAGCGGAGCCTCCATAGTCTCCTGGCGGTAACCGCGTTTGTGAAGCGATTCGCCTGAGCTGTCAAGCGACAGCGAGCAGTCGTCATGCGAAATGTGTATGTGAAAAATCAGATCCGGATTGGCTACGCTCACATTGGGACGTTTGCCATGTTTTTCGCGAAAATAGTCCGCAATGGCATCCTTAACCCTGTAGGCCACAAATTTTGAGTGCCGGAAGTCTTCACTGTAAACGACAGAGTCAACGGCGAAACTGTTACCCGGTAACATATATTTCTCCCACTCAACCTTGCGGCATATCTCATAGACCTCATCGGCGCTTTTAGCCCTGAAGTGAAGGAAAGGAACCAGAATACGTATTGCCGTGCGCAGATGGAAATTGGCCTTGTACATCAGAGCCTTGTCACCTCTGAATGATACCATCCTGTTGCCGACGGCTACCTCATTGGCTCCTAATTCCTTAAGTTCCTTTGCAAGAACCTCTTCCAGCCCCTGGAAGGTTTTGGCTATCATTTCAAACTCTGTCATCTTTTACCGAAGGATGATATCGGGGTGCAAAGTTACTGATATTTTGCCATTATTTTCTATCTTTACATCGTCAATAGTTAATGGGTTATGAAAAGAGTAATATTGTATATCGTTGCAATGGTCCTGCTGTTCCCGTTGCAGGCATTGTCCCAAGGTGTAGAGAAAGTCAAGGACTCAAAGGTAAAATACACCAATATAATTGATATGTTACGTGGCGAACCGGGTGTCACCATTGTAGGCAGCAGCGACGGCGGCACCATGCCCTTAATCTATATTCGAGGAATAGGAACCAATTCCAACTCTGTCGAACCTCTGCTTGTGGTTGACGGAATTCATACCGATAATATAATGTATCTCCGGCCCGAGGATGTCTATTCCATAACTGTAATCAAGGATGGAACGGCGGCTATATACGGCATGCGGGGCGCCAACGGTGTAATAGAGATACGGACCAAATCCTCTGTAGAGGCCGAAAAACAGCGGGCCGAAAAACAAAAAACAGCCCGCAAAACTTCTCGCAGGGAGAGAAGAGCCCTACGAGATAGCCTTGCGGTTGTTTCCGATTCCCTTAAAGTCTCACGGTAACTTTCTTACCGCTATATTTTACTGTCTTAGGCGCACTCTCCACACCGTCCTTAATAAGGATCACGCGGAACTGGCGGTCCTGAAGCATTCCATCGTATGAGCCTTTACGGGCAGCGATTGTCAAGTTTCCGCTCTTGTCTTTCCATGTGAAATCTATCGTACTGAAAGCGCCGTTCTCATAATTATAATTGTCAAACTCATCCTCGTAGAGAGAGAATGTGCCGTCAGCGCCGGCATAGACACGGATCTCAAGGTCATCCCAGGGCTTCTCGGTACAGTACTGTACATCGGGGCCTATAGGTAAGATGGTTCCGGCCTTAACGTAAAGGGGAATCGTATTGATGCCCGTTACGCGGGTAATCTCACGGCCTCCCTCCATCCGCTCGTTGGTGTACCAGTCATACCAGTCAGTGCCTGCCGGCAGATAGAGCGTTGTCTCCTTGGGCTCGCTGAAGTCAACGTCCGTCATACCGCTGCGACTCCAGCTGACAGCTCTGCTCATCGTATATTGGGCCTCCAGCACCGGTGCAACCATAAGTGAACGGCCGAACATAAACTGATCGCCTATGTTCCATACATTGCGGTCGTTCCTGAAATCCATGAACAGGGCGCGCTGGTATGTGCCGTTGTTGGCGCTTACCTCGTGTGCCAGCGAATAGATATATGGCAGCAGGCTGTAACGCAATTTTATAGCCTCCACCAAAGCATCGTACACGGGCTCTCCGGCCTGACCGTAGTGAAAGACTTCACGGGGAACCTCCGTTCCGTGGCTGCGCATCATGGGGCTGAAGGCTCCGTACTGCATCCAGCGCACATAAAGCTCCTGATAGAGAGGATTCCTTGTGGCGCTTCCATCCTGCGAACGCTCATTGTAACTGTTGGCAAAGAAGCCGCCTATATCACTGTTGAAGTTGGGGTTACCGGTAAGCGCAAAGTTCAGACCCGCGGGAACCTGTCTCTTAAGGCTCTCCCAGTTGGACTGCACGTCACCGGACCATGTGTTGGAGCCGTAACGCTGCTGACCGGCAAAAGCCGAACGGGTCAGTATGAGCACACGTTTATCATTATACAGTGCCCGCTGATTGTCATAAACACCGCCTACTGCCAACAGAGGATAGGCGTTACGCACGTGGCGGAACGGACCCATGGCGGTCGGCAGGTCCAGATCCGAATCCCTGAAGCCCAGATGGTCGGGCTCGGTCGAGTCCATCCACCAGCCGTCAATGTCCAGCTCATGCAGACGCTCCAGATGGTTCCAGTATATGTCACGCGCCTCCTGGCTGTACGGGTCATACGGACGTACGCCCGACGGGTAGTCCATCCTTGGCGGCCAGTCGGTCAGTCCGCTCTGAGGCCAGGTCTGGAAATCAAGCAGCAGACCCTTGGGCTGCAGTTCGCGATACTGTTTGGTCATGGGGCCGAAAGAGGACCATATTGAAATCATAAGGTGTGCGTTGCGGTCATGAATATGTTTTATCCAACGCTCGGGATTGCTGAAATCGGGGCTGTTGAACTCCATGGCGTTCCACAGGTAGTTGTTACCCCAGTACTGCCAATCCTGTATCATGCAGTCAATGGGAATGTTCAATTCACGGTAGCGGTCAAGCACTCCGGTAAGTTCGGCCGAGGTCTTGTAGCGCTCGCGGCTCTGCATAAATCCAAAGCTCCAGAGCGGCAACATCGGCACGGTGCCTGTAAGCTCACGTATGCCTGCTATAACTCCATCGGCATCGCCTCCATAGATGAAATAGTAGTCTATGCATCCGCCGTTGTCGGAGATGAACGAAAAACTCTCCTCATTTGCCCGGAAAGTGGTGGGAGAATAATTGTCCCAGAACAGTCCGTAACCCTTTATGGATTGGATTATGTTGCAGTAGTCGTCGGTGTTACCCTGTATCATACGGCGGTTGGTGCCGCGCATATCCATACGTCCCTCCTGTAAGATTCCAAGTCCGTAAATAGGCTCATCCGGGTCTATGCTGAACGACTGCGATACATTCAGGGCAGCATACTGAGTCTGAGAGGCATCTCCGTGACTGTATGAGAGCTCCTTGAGAAGATTATTTCCTCTCTTATCCAGGAAAGAGACATTCCCGCCTTTTACCTCTACCGTCAGTTCGGCCGATTTATAGACCTTGCCGGATGCGGCCTCGGAGGAGGTTACCTTGACCTGTTGCGGCTCCATAGTAACAGAGAGGCTCTGTTTGGGAGTGGTATTGTCAGCCGCTGTCTTGTAAATATGTACAATCGAGGGGGAGTAGAACGTCACTTCAACGTTCCATTCCGAGACTTGTGCGCTGCTCAGGCCGAACAGACCGGCAAGCGCAAAACAAAAACTTACAATTTTCTTCATATTCATATTAGTTGTTGGTTAGCATCATTAATCTTTCAGGGGCCGGAGAGGCGACAAAATAATATTTTGATCGGCTTTCCGGAATACCGGTATGCGGTATGGGGCAACGGGTATATCCACATACTGGCCGCCCTTATACACCGTTTCGCTATCCATTTTGCGATAGTGTTCATCCGTCTCATCGTAATCCGAAACGTAGCTGTCGAAAAAGACCCAGCCCGGCCCGTATTTGGGCAGATATACACGCATGGTTTCAACACCCGGTTCGGTGACGGGACAGACAAGCAGGGAGGGGCCGAACATATACTGGGTCTGCTGTTTGAGAGCCTCGGTATCATTGGGAAAATCGAAGACAAGCGGACGCATAATGGTGTAGTTCTCGTTGCTTACCCTGTCGGCGCACTCCTTGATATAATTGAGAAGTTGGTAGCGCAGATTTATCTGTTCGCGGAAATTTTTCTGGGTCTCAACAGAGTAGTTCCATGGCTCGGTGCGGCTCATATAGCCGTGCACACGCATGAAGGGCAGGAATACGGATGTCTGCAGCCAGCGCAACATACGCTCCTGATAGTCGGCATTTGTGTACTGGTCATTGGGACGGAAAAAGCCGCCTGCATCGTAAGTCCACCAAGGCTGGCCGGTAGCCATAAGGTTCAAGCCTCCTGCAATCTGACGTCTCAATGTCTCCCAATCATTACCCACGTCACCCGACCAGTTTATGGCGCCGTAACGCTGTATTCCGGTAAATCCGCTTCGAGTCAATATTATGGGTTCACGGTCAGGCTGGCTCTCTCTGAGACCGTTGAAAACCGTATGGTTTACCATATTGGGATATGCGTTGCGATAGAATTCTCCGGGAATGGTGCCGCCCGCTACCATACGTCCCCGCAGGTCATCATTCTCAGGCTCGGTAGCATCCAGCCACCATGCATCTATTCCCGTGGGCAGCAATTTCTCGCTGAAATTCTTCCAATAAAGAGCGGCAGCATCGGGGTTGAAGAAGTCAATCCAGTCCGTACCCTCTATGTAATAACCTTTGGAAGCCATATCACGGCCCACCTCGCAGTTGCGGTCTATTTTGGACCAGACAGAGAGCATGAGTCTCATATCCATTGCATGCAGCTCATCGGTCATGGCCTTTGGATTTGGGTATCTGTCCTCATCGAATTGCATGGCGTTCCAGCCGTACTTGCCCCACCACTGCCAGTCCTGAACAATTATACCGGTACGGTAACCCTCATCAAGCAGACGGTGTGAATTGTTGAGCAGTTCGGCCTGGGTGTTGTAACGTTCACGACAGTGTATATAACCCAGCGCCCACTCCGGCACGGAGGGAACCTTTCCCGTAAGGTTGCGGTATGTGCCAATTACCTCATCGGCGCTGCCGGCAAACAGGGTATAGTCAAGCGCCGTTGCCACGGGCGAACTGAATGTGGTGACATCCGTCACCTGCCTTATTCCCACAGAAGGTCTATCGCCGCGTGAACCGCTGACAAAGATCTTATGCTTGCCTGCTTTAAGATTGATAATGATTGATGAGGTGGGCGGCAGCCATGTGTTGGTGACATCAATAACAGTATCGCCGTCAATCATCATAAAGTGTTTACGTGCCATACTTTGACCAACGTCGAGCAGCAGGGAGTATTCACCGCCGGCGCTAACCTCGAATTCACCGCTGAAATCATTGAAAGAGCGACGCTCGCGAATGTTGCCGGCTGTTCCCGTGGCGTCCACAACGACCGATGTTCCGTCGGCTTCACCCTGCTGTAATTCAACGATGGTTTCCGAAGGATTGTAGTCAACAAGTCCGTAATTGTTCCAGAGTATTCCGTAACCCTTGCCGGATATGACCATAGGGATGGAGATCTGCGAATTTACCTGAGTCAGCCGACGAGTCAGTCCGCGTATGTTCAGATAGCCGTCCTGAAACTGACCGGTCCCAAACAGGAACTCGTCTTTGGGAGTGAGGAAAGACTGGCTTACGGCAAGCGAATTGAACTCTCCCGTGCGTCCAGGCGTAACTATGCGCGAATTCGGTTTTTCCTTAAGAAGGNNCATCAAGGAAGGTTATATTACCGTTGCGAAGATTGATTGAAGCACTGATGTTACCGGGATCGGTTCTCATAACAATCCTTCTTCTCTTTATTTCGTGGATTACCGGGTATGCTTCCGCTGAGCTGTCCATATAGATAAGGTTTTCAAGCTCAGGAAACTCCATATCCACCGGCGCACAAGTAACCCGGAATGCATTATCGGCAATAGCCCTCACGGTCAGATTTCCCTGAGGAACAACTATGGTAACACCGCTATGAACGGCTTCGATTTTGGCATTCCGGTTACTGCATGAAGCAAACAGAACACCTGTAATCAAAAAGAGAATAATCCTTTTCATACTTCATTATTAAACAACTTGGTTAGATATATTTCTTTATACACAAACAACATAGCAACATTTCTTCGACTGTTTTCAGCGTAAAAACAGCGAAGCCATATGTCATCCACATACAAAATTAAAGAAATTAATTATATGGCAAAAAATTATCTGCTAAAGTGTATTTTTCCGTTCCTAATGAATATTCCCTGCTCCGGAATAGCGTTTATCACCCTTCCGTTCAGATCGTAAACAACATCGTCTTTCTCACTTCTATCTGTTTTGACAGACTTCACACCAACCGGAATACTCCTTGCTTCAACACCATCGTTCGTTACACTGTAATCGACACCGGATACCGAAGCGTTTTCTTCAGTAAGGGCAACATGGTGCGGTTGCGTCAACATTCTGTATCCTACTGCATCGATAATTACATCGTACTCTCCGAACGGTATATCCGAGAAACGGTAAGCGCCGTCGGTATCGGAAACGGTTTTGGCAATCAAATTATTGTTGGCGTCTCTCAAATAGAGAGTATAAGCGTTCCGGGTATGATTGTTAAAAGGCGAGCGTGCAGGCGCGTTAAGATCTCCAATTGCTTCATATATTTCACCTTCAACAACACCGCTGCCGGTTGTGGGCACAATCGCATTTATAAGCTTGACAACAAAGATAGAGTCCTCCCAATGTAAGGTATAAGAGGGATGATTTACAATATCGGCATCGCTCCAAAGAGGTGTGTTGGAGAAATATGTTGTCTCGTTATCGGCACTTCCCGGAACTCTGATATAGTAATCGCCAATTATCATGTCAAGTACAATGGTGTCGCCTATGATATGCATAATACTGTCGGCAATGTTAACAATCTCTATTCCTCCCGAAATATTTTTTTTCAGCAACTCGATATCACGTACCACGGGAGCTCCGTCCAGCTCTGTTTGAATATGCATTGGTTGAGAATAGAAACCTGCATACAGTTCTTCTACCATCCTGTTTCCAAACATAGTACAGGTTTGAATCAATGAATACTGATTATTTGGCAAATGAAAATCATATATTATATCAGTCAAACTGTCACAATAAAAGGCATATTGCCCCTCTTTAATGGTAACTATCTCATTGATTGGAATATCAATCATCGGCATAGTTTGTGTAACGGTGTCGTATTCACCAAAGCATGAGATATTGATCATTGAAAGGACCTCTTCCGGGAGAATATAATTGGTATTGATTATAAACCCGTCGCTTCCCTTATATTCAAAAGAGCTGTAAATGGGGTATCTGATTATTGGCGATTCTACCTGAAATAACAGACTGTAGTGTTCATCATCACCCTCTATTAACAGAACCAATTGATAACCCACATCATCTGCTGTTGCTGTATAAGTGGCAGAATCGGCACCTTCTATAAGTGTCATCTCATAACTGTTGGGGTTACGTCTGTACCACTTGTATGTACAATAAGAGTAGGGATACATCACAGTCTCAAATTTTTTATTTTCTGCATTGTAAGCTTCCATATGGAATTCCGGCTGCTCAAAGACATCGCCTACAAATTCCTTGTAGCCAAAATCACTGCTCCAGGATGTCATTCTGGAACGGCGCTGCTGTTGCTTAACCAGTACGGAATTTGATACATATCCGTCCATTACTCCTCCGTTCAGTTTAAGACGAAAATTGATCTCATTCCCCAAATATTTAATATCAATGCTGAAATTATCTCCTGTAGTTGTGCAAACTTCATTGTTATATAAGAAATCTTTCCATGTATCGGACTTTGAATCGTATATCTGTAAAGTGTAGCTCTCCGCTCCAAATATCGATGGATAGGGGAATTTTAAATCGGCATAAAAATAGAATATAGGATCCCCGTTAAAGTATATGACATAGCTGTTAACCTTTTCCAGATGTAAACAGCCCACTGTTCCCTCTGCGGCTCCGGGAGGCATGTGATCCAATATGGGCAGCGGACCGTCAATTCCGGGAATCACATCGTCCATTTTGTGCTGGGCCATTGCCATAGCGCTGAATAAGAAGATCAAACAGAAAAAAAGCTTCTTAAATAAAGTCTGGTGTTTCATTTTGTTTGGAATTTATGAAATTAATAAAATTTATATTTCTGTAAAGTTACTTCAAAATATTTATCAAACAACTGTCAGAATTAAAATAATTCTCTCAAAAGAACAAAAAAGGGTTATTTGCCAACTCTATATCAATTTTGCGCCATCTGAGTAGAGCATAATCGGAATTGAAAAATCATCGGATAAAGACATTTTTGTTTGCTCTTATACCCATTTGCATTATCTTCGCATCCCAAAATGCAACATATAACCAAATATAAATCATATAAGACAATGAACCATAAACCTATCTCTCTCTCCATTATTATTTTGTCATTTTTTTCACTGTTCAATTTCAACTCCGAAGCTGCAGCCCAACCGGTTCCCAAAGTGCCGGATTATATGGTGTTTGCCGGAGATACCATACGCTTTGACCGTGCCGATCTGCGCGAACGCATGGACAGGGAGCTCATAGCTTTTACCTATTCTCACAACGCATCCACCCTTATAATCAAAAGGGCCAACCGCTATTTTCCGCAAGTAGAACCGATTTTGAAACGTATGGGAGTTCCCGATGACCTGAAATACCTTATGGTCATTGAGAGCAATCTTGATCCCCAGGCGGTTTCGGGTGCAGGTGCCGCCGGGCTCTGGCAATTCATACAGTCAACCGGCAGGTCCTACGGCCTTGAGGTAAACGCAAATATTGACGAGAGATACAATCTGGTGAAATCCACCGAGGCCGCATGCAAATATCTGAGCGATGCATATGCAAAATTCGGCGACTGGATGACGGTGGCGGCCAGCTATAACGGCGGACAACAGGGAATGGAGCGCCGCATAGAGAACCAGCGTCAAAAGAGTGCATTGAATATGTGGCTTGTCGATGAGACATCGCGTTATGTGTTTCGTCTTTTAGCTGCCAAGATGATGCTTGAGAACCCGCATAAGTTCGGATTCAGTTTCACACCCGATGAACTTTATCCCTATATTCCACCGAAACGTCAAATTACAATCACTAACCCTATTGACGACCTCGTCAGTTTTGCGGAAGAGAACGGGATTACGTATGCAGAGCTGAAACGTGCAAATTTGTGGCTTAGGGAGGCAAAACTGAACAACGCTTCACGCAGGACTTACGTAATTGATATTCCCGATATGGAAGCGCTTCATTACACACCTTCAGAAACCAAGGTTCATAGTTGGGTTTGGTTAAAATAAAATCCTGTCATAGCTCTATGGGGTTATTGTTGCTGATTTTGTGTAATTTTGCAAAAAATCAGATTTTTCCCTAAGAATGGAATACAATTTCAAGGCAATTGAGAAGAAGTGGCAGGAAAAATGGGTAAAACAGGACACCTACAGAGTTTTAGAAGACCCCTCCAGACCCAAGTATTACGTACTTAACATGTTTCCCTACCCGTCAGGGGCGGGACTGCATGTAGGACATCCGCTGGGTTACATAGCATCGGACATATATGCACGCTACAAAAGACAGTGCGGCTTCAATGTACTCAACCCCATGGGGTATGATGCATATGGTCTGCCTGCCGAACAGTACGCTATTCAGACGGGCCAGCATCCGGCCATAACCACAGAGAATAATATTAACCGCTATCGTGAACAGCTTGACAGAATAGGGTTCTCGTTTGACTGGAACCGTGAAGTGCGTACCTGTGAGCCGGATTACTATCACTGGACACAGTGGGCTTTCATAAAGATGTTCAATTCATACTACTGCAACAAGCTTCAGAGCGCGCAGCCCATAGAGAATCTGATCGGACACTTTAAAAAAAGGGGAACGGCAGGTCTTGATATAGCACAAACCGAGGAACTTTCATTTACTGCAGATGATTGGAGGACAATGGATGAGAAACAAAAATCCGATGTTCTTATGAACTATCGCATTGCCTATCTGGGTGAGACTATGGTTAACTGGTGCGCCGAATTGGGTACCGTTCTGGCTAATGACGAGGTAATAGACGGTGTCTCCCAACGAGGCGGATTCCCTGTGGAGCAGAAGAAAATGAAACAGTGGTGCCTGCGTATATCGGCCTATGCCCCGCGTCTGCTGGAGGGTCTTGACACCATAGACTGGTCGGACTCCATAAAGGAGACTCAACGCACCTGGATTGGCCGTTCCGAAGGTGCCGAGATACTGTTCCGCGTAAAGGATAGCGATATAGAGTTCACCATATTCACCACCCGTGCCGATACCATATTCGGCGTGACATTCATGGTGCTTGCTCCCGAAAGCAAATTGGTGGAGCAGCTTACAACACCCGCACAAAAGGCCGATGTTGATACCTATCTGTCGGCCGTTAAGAAGCGTACCGAACGCGAGCGCATAGCCGACCACAAGGTAACAGGCGTATTCAGCGGTTCATACGCCATCAATCCTCTTACCGGCGAAGATGTTCCTGTCTGGATAAGCGATTACGTATTAGCCGGCTATGGGACGGGCGCCATTATGGCCGTTCCCGCCCACGACAGCCGAGACTACGCATTTGCCAAACATTTCGGTTTGGAGATACGTCCGCTCATAGAGGGTTGTGACGTATCGGAGGAGAG
>DDLZ01000110.1 GCA_002340405.1 Bacteroidales bacterium UBA2559 | reverse complement strand
TCGGGAATGTACGTTGTGGTTGATGAAACAAGCAGTTTTCTTGGTAAATCTTATCGTTCGGTAGCCGATAAATCGGCAAGAGAATTTGGATTATTCATACAGGATGAATGGGCAATTAACGATAAGTTAATGATAGTACCCGGTCTCAGAGTTGATAATCACTCTTCGGGCGAAGAGTACACATCGGATCAGCAGGTTTTTGCAACTGTAAATTTCCCAAAGACGAGTTTTGACGAAACTGCAATAAATCCCAGGTTGGCTATAAAATACAAACTATCTGAAAAATTCACTTTACGGGCAAACACGGGTACGGGATTTCGTGCGCCATACGGTTTTTCGGAAGACCTGCATCTTTGCAGCGGATCGCCGCGCGTATGGAAATCGTCTGACCTGAGTCCGGAATCCTCACTGAGTTACAATATATCGGCCGATTATTACGGTAAAAAAATCAGAGTCAGCACAAACATATTTCGTACAGATTTGAAAAATAAAATAGGGTTTACCGATGCTGATGCAACTATTGCTGCACTGGGTTACGATTACCAGTGGAAAAATATTGACGATGCTTTTGTGCAGGGTGTAGAACTGTCGATAATGGCCAATCTGGCCAGAAACCTTGACCTTGGAGTCGATTTAACCTATAATCAGGGAGAGTACAAAAATGTCAGGGAAGACTGGATTGGGACTCAATATGAGAACGTGAGCAAATATATTTCAAGATTCCCCACCACAACAGGCAATTTAAAAATTGAATACAGACCAAAAACTTGGACATTTTCCGTAACCGGAAATTATCAGGGAAGTATGTATATTGATTACTATAGCGAAGACGCGGATAAATCAAAAATCAAGAAAACCGAACCTAATATGATTTTCAATGCAAGGGTATCCAAACAATTGGATTCGTTTAAATTGTATGCCGGTGTAAATAACATTTTTAATTACGTACAAAACGAAAGACATCTGGATGATGCGGCATTTATATATGCTCCCGTCTATGGCACCATGTTTTATGGAGGCATTTCACTGGCAATAAGCCACTAAGGGGTATTCCGGAGTACGCCTGCCCACATTTGTCAATTGTTTCTTGCCGGCAACCCTGCCTCCTTTTCCAAGAGGAGTTACTTGCCGGCTTTGCTTTGCAGATAGGCTTTGAAAAAGCGTCCTTGAGTGGTTGGTGTAAAGTCCCAGTCACTTATTAGCATGGGCGACCAGTTGGCGTCGAAACACCATGCCGTGAACGAAATGCCCTTCTTTTCAAAGTATTTTGTTATATGTTCGCCATAGACATCGGTCGATATGACGGGTACGTGTGCTCCGGGTTCACCTTCCAGACAGTAGCCTATTTCGGTGCAGATAACGGGATAGGTATCGGCTACATATCCGAAATCCTCTTCCCACTTCTCCTCCCAGGGCTGCTCGCGTTTCATAGGATAGGGGTGTGACACATATGCCACACCTTTGCGGGCAACAGGCTCATTTGCTATGGGAGTCAGGTCGTATGCCCAGTCGAATCCGGCGCACAGGCATATGGCATTGGGATTGTATGTACGTATGGTGTCTATTATCTGCTCCTGCAGCACTTTCCATTCGGACCATGTGCAAGGGCCGGTTCCGTTTATGGTAGGCTCGTTGAAAAGCTCATAAAGAGCTACCTGAGGCTCATCCTTGTAGCGCTGAGCCACGGTGCGCCAGAATTTGAATGTCTCGGCCTTAGTGGTGTTGTACATCCTGGAGGTGTATCTCTCCTCCTTAAGGTTGCCTATGGAGTGCCAGTCCATGATGACATACAACCCGTGCTGTTTGGCCCATTCTATACCCCGGTCCATTGCCCGGAAGGTCTCTTCCCAACCCATTGAGTTGATATTCTGCGGATGCACCGCAAACCGCACGATATTGGCGCCCCAATCGGCAGCCTCGGCAAAGTAGCGCTCATTCCATTGTCCTCCGCGTACCAGTTTGACAGGATCGGAAAAGCATAGTCCTCTGAATATTATCTCATTACCTTTGGGGTCAACGAACTTGTTGCCTTCGACCTTTACCCAACCGTTTTCGGCCGAAATCGGTGTCATAACAGCCATGAACAGAGTCATGACAAAAAGAACATTTTTTCTCATATAAAGTCAGTAATATGCAGGTTTTCTGATATTCAGGTTATTCAACAGATATAGCGGTTTGGGGATAATAATCATTTTGTTATTATCCCTGTTATATCAGCCATTGTCAATGTTTTCTATTACCAGCTTGAGCAGGCTGTCGGCATTGAGCCGGCTGCGCAGATTCTCATCCCGGAAGCCGGTCAGGTACTCAATCAGATAGTCTATCATGCTGTCGGAAAAGACGCCGCGCGATGTGTAGATTGCGCGGTCCTTGGCCAGTTCCTTTGCGCTGTCAACGCAGCAGCCCGGCAGTTGTTCGAGTGAATCCCGCACAGCGCGGTTTTTCTCGTCGTGTATGTTTATGCCCAGATCTACGAATGTCTTTTCGGCCACGGCCAAGCTGTCGGGTATCTCGAATCCGTGGCGGGCGGCGCAGCAGAGTGCTGCCATGAGCAGATGGGTGTTGGCAAAACCGTCGCTGGCACGCCATTCAAATGTCTGTTTGTCGCTGAAATCCCTCTCATGAGCCTTTTCAAGCGGATTGCATCTGGCTGCCATATCTATACGTTTGAGCCAGCCCAATGGAACGCGTACCAGTGCGCTGCGGTTGGAAAATGACCAACAGAGCGATGTGGGAGCCTCCTGATTAGGCACCAGACGCATGAATGATAACGGATGCGGGTTGCCGAATGCAGGCAGTGAGGTACCGGCGACCATATATCCTGCTATAGCCTTGCGGCACTCGTCGGTAAGCTTGCCTTCATTGGTCATCACCGACTTGCCGTTGCGGGTAAACATACAGTGTATATGCATTCCTGAACCTGCCTTGCCCACGGTAATTTTAGGGGCGAAAGTCAGAGTCACACCGTATTGGTATGCCAACTGGCGCATGACCCATTTGGCCACCACAAGCTGATTGGCGGCATCTTCAATATCGGCAGTGAGGAACTCTATTTCGTTTTGTTCGTAAATTTTTCCATCTCGGGTGAAGTTGCCCACCTCGCTGTGGCTGTACTTTATAAGACCGCCGCACTGCGCAATAAGCTTCATGGCTTCGGTACGCAGGTCTTCAAACTTGCAAAAAGGGGCGCTTTCGTGGTAACCTTTCTGGTTAGGGGTCAGGTAGAGCTCCTCGGCATCGGCTATGACGTAATATTCAAGTTCTCCCATAGCCTGCATCTTAAGTCCCGTCACCGCGGTGAACTCGGTATGGGCCTTTTGCAGGACATATTGCGGACTATGCTCAAACTGATTGCCGTCGCGGTCAAAATAGGAACATAAGAGGTCAACGGTAGGGAGATTTGCAAACGGGTTTACGAAAGCTGTCCTGTAGAGCGGCAGCACATAGAGGTCGCTCTTGCCGGCTTCAATAAAGGGGAATAGGCTGGATCCGTCAATACGCTCGCCCGCCCGGAGTATATTTTCCAGATGCTCAACGCTGTTAATTACAAAGTTGAGCGTTTTGAGTTTGCCGTCCCAGCCGCAATAGTGCAGATTGATGAATTGCACCGCATTCTCACGGCAGTAGCGTACTATATCGTCACATGTTAAATCACTTGCGGGCTTACCAAGATAACGCACCAGCAGGTTCGGGTTCATCTCAATATTCTTGTCCATATCGGATATTATCTGTTGTCAACCGAGCTCCAATCGAAATCAAATCTGTCAATATCATCTTCAGTCAAAAGAGGACCCAACTGAACCTCAACGAATGAAAGTTGCGTATATGCTTTTATTGTATGCTTATACCCGCGAGGGATAGTGACCACATCGCCGCGCTTCACCTTTCGTACCTCCCCGTTTAAGACAAGTACTCCTTCTCCTTCAATTATGTTCCATGTTTCGGAACGATGATTATGAATCTGGTAACTTATACTCTTACCCGCTTTCAGGGTAATGATTTTGGTCAGGGAGTGTACTCCATCCTCCATTACGGTGTTGTCAAGCACCCGATATGTGCCCCAGCGGCGCTCTTCGTACATGGGTCTGGTAGCAATAGGGTCAACGAAAGACTTCAACGCTTCGCTCTTCTCTTTGTCGCACACCAAAATACCGTCGGGACTTGCAGCCACTAT
Source organism: Bacteroidales bacterium UBA2559 (assembly GCA_002340405.1). Taxonomy (GTDB): domain Bacteria; phylum Bacteroidota; class Bacteroidia; order Bacteroidales; family Bacteroidaceae; genus Colenecus. Next base: position 5,259 of record DDLZ01000110.1, on the reverse strand, counting down.
AGCGTTATCTATTCCATTTACGAAAAGCGGAATATTAAGCTCGTTAATGGCATGGACATTGGTACAATCGGGACCCAGCGTGGCGTTTCCCAGAGTATGGTAGTCGAGTGCAGCCGTAAGGGCGTTCCATGTCCCAAGGTCTTTCCACTCGCCATTGTAGGGTACGACTGCCACCGATTGAGCCTTCTCGGCCACCTCGTAGTCAAAGCTTATTTTGGGCAACTTGCCGTAGTTGCGGAAAACCTCTTCGAAAGAGTCGGTATTTATGTACTTGCGCAGTATCCCGGTCATATAACCCAGCTTAAAGGCGAAAATACCTCCGTTCCACAGAGCCCCTTCACTCAGTAAACCTTCAGCCTTTTCGACCGATGGCTTTTCGGTAAATCTCTTTACTTTTAGCGCACCGGCCCTATTCGGATTCCCGTTTTGTTCAGCACCTGCACATCCGGATTGCGTTGAAGGTTCAGGAATCACATATCCGAATTTTGTTGAAGGGTAGGTCGGGGTTATCCCCATCAGTACCATATCGGCTGTTCCTGATTTCAACACCTGAGCCATCGTGCGGACAGTATCAAAATATCCTGATTCGGTATAAGGGTCGCAGGGCATAATGACGACCGTCTCATCGGCGGAACATCCTTTTTCAAAGGCCAGATATGCCGTTGCCAATGCAATGGCGGGAAACGTGTCACGACGCTCGGGTTCGGTTACGATATCTGTCAGTTCGCCCAGCTGGTTTATTATTATATCCCTTTGCGAGGCATTGGTGGCTATGGTGATGCTTTCGGTAAGACGGGCCTCAAAGATTTGCCGCACAACCCTTTGCAGCATTGATTCCATCCCTCCGCCCGGCTTGTTGAGTAAAGGCAGGAACTGCTTTGAACGCGCATTATTTGAAAGAGGCCATAGGCGTTTGCCCGATCCTCCGGAGAGTAAAACTATTTTCATAGCGCGAAAATACAACTTTTTCCCTACAAACCGTGTTATTGTCAAACCAATAACTAATTTTGTGCTAATAATGCTAACCTAGAATAATATGAAAAAAGTCGCAGTTTTAGTTTTATCGGTATTCTTACATTCTCTTTCGGCTCAGGCTGACATTTTTAAAATAGGTCAGAGCGGCTACTTCGAAAAATCAGGCATAAATGTCATGGCTTTTCAGGATACCTATCCTGAGGGTCATCAGGCAGGTGTATGCGTAATTATGAATGGTGTGCGGATTGCCACCAACGGCGATGTGCGTCTTGAGGCCACTCCGGGCCAATGGCAGCCGCTTCCAAGGCAGGGCAGGCGCACTGTTGAGGGCAACTCAATAACTACGTGGCTTAGTTATCCTGACTCCTCAAGGCACGAGACAGGGTTTAATCCCATGCTCTATCCCGATTTGCAGCTAAGTTATTCGGTCCGCGTAGAGGGAGTTGAAGACGGTGTGATAGTTACCGTTGACTTGGATAAGCCCGTTCCGGAAGAGTTCCTGGGTAAGGTAGGATTCAATTTCGAGCTGTTCCCCGGCATACTGTTTGGCAAACCGTGGATCATGGACGACAAGTTCGGGATCTACCCTCAGCAACCGAACGGTCCTGTGGATATAGTAAAAAGCAATCTTGAGCATATAGGCGATTTCCACACCGGTCGCGGCTCAATAATTGACCGGGAACATTTTCTGGGCGACCCCGATGTCTTTAACCCTGTTCGTGCCGATGATATTATTTCGACTCCGTACGCAGTGGGGCGCAGTTTTACTTCACGTCCCGACGACAATCTGTGCCGGCTTACTGTGGAGAGTCTTGGCAGCGCCGAGCTTAAGCTGTACGACGGCCGCATGAATCACAATAACGGCTGGTTTGTGCTGCGTTCGGAAATTCCGGCCGGAGCTGCCAAGGAGGCGATAAAATGGCATATCAAACCCGAAGTCACCGAAAGCTGGATATACAAGCCGGTTATACAGACATCGCAGGTGGGTTATCTGCCGGCACAGAGTAAGGTTGCCGTGATTGAGGTCGATGCCCGCGCCAAAGATGCTGCCGCAACCGCATGTACGCTCTACCGCTTCACTGAAAGGGGTGCGGTAAAGGTCAAGGATATAGCGCTTAAAGAGTGGGGGACATTCCTTCGTTACAACTATCTGCATGCCGATTTTACAGATGTCAGAGAAGAGGGGCTGTACCAACTCAGGTACGACGGCAGCGAGTCGCCGATATTCGGAATAGGAGAGGAGATTTTTGACCGCGGCGTATGGCAGCCGGTGGTAGAATATTTCCTTCCGGTTCAGATGTGTCATATGCGCGTGAGTGAGAAGTATAAGGTGTGGCATGATGTGTGTCACATGGACGATGCCCTGATGGCGCCGCCCTACAACCATATTGACGGCTACGACCAGCGTCCGGGACTCTCAAAGTTCGAACCCGGGCAGAGGGTAGAAGGGGTGAACATAGGCGGATGGCACGATGCAGGCGACTTTGACCTGCGCATTGAGTCACAGGCAGGCGAATCCTACATACTGGCATTGACCTACGAATCGTTCAGACCCGATATTGACGTTACATCGATCGATCAGATAAACCGCGTGTGCGAGATACATCAGCCCGATGGCAAGAATGACATACTTCAGCAGGTTGAGAATGGCGCTCTGACCGTGATCAACACCTGGCTGGCGCTGGGCCGTCCTTATCGCGGAATTATCTGCAACAGTCTGCGTCAGTACGTGCTTTTGGGCGATGCCGCCGCCATGACCGACGGCGTGATTGGCAATGAGGACGACCGATGGATATTTACCGAGAACAACCCCGGCCGCGCTGCCTCTGCCGGTGCAGGAATGGCGGCATCATACCGCGTGCTTAAAGGTTTCAATGACACATTGGCCATACATTGTTTGAATTTTGCCAGGACCATATACGATGAAATAGTGGAGCAGTCTCAGCCTCTTGGACGCGGGATGCGTGCCACCGACTTGACCCAACTGTCGGCCGAGCTCTATCTGGCTACCGGCGAAAAGGTTTACCGCGATTATCTGATAACTAACCGGGAAAATATAATTCGCGGAATCCAGCGCAATGCCTGGTATCTCTGCCGTGTGGCCAAACAGTTCGGTGAGTTGAAAGACGATGCGGAGGCTGTGGCTTGGAAGGAGGCTTTTGAAGCGGCTTTGCAGGGTGTTTCCGACGGCATTCAGCGACAGGCTCAGGCTACCCCGTATGGAGTTCCCTACCAGCCCTCTATCTGGGGTGCGGGATGGGATATACAGTCATTCGGTTATCGGCAGTATTTTTTGGTATCGGCATATCCCGAGATTTTCGATATCAATACTATGCTCAACGCTTTGAACTTTGTGTTGGGATGTCACCCCGGCAGCAATCAGTCTTCGTTTGCATCGGGTGTGGGCGCACAGTCGGCTACCGTGGGATATGGTCTGAATCGCTCGGATTGGAGCTATATACCCGGCGGAGTGATCTCAGGCACCGCCATGATCCGGCCCGATTTTCCGGAGCTGCTCGTATGGCCTTACCTATGGCAGCAGACCGAATACGTTATGGGCGGAGGCTCATCGCACTACATGTTCCTGGTGCTTGCGGCCCGTCAGCTCTGTAAATGACGGTGGGCGGCTCTAACAGCCGCCCACCAAAGGAAGGAGAGCTTCAGACAGTTTCCAGGATCTGTGCGGTATGATCTTTGGTGTTCACCTTGTCGATTATGCGTATGCAGATGCCTGACTCATCGAAAATGAAGGTTTTGCGTATGGAACCGATAACCGTTTTGCCGTAGAGCTTCTTTTCGCCCCATGCTCCGAGCTGCTCCAGAATGACATGGTCAGGGTCCGAGAGTAGTGGGAAGGGCAGATCGTATTTTCCGGCAAACTTTATGTGTGATTCTATCGAATCCCGGCTTATGCCAAACAGTTGATAGCCCTGTGCAAGGAGTTCGCGGTAGTTGTCACGCAGGTTGACGGCCTGAGCCGTACATCCCGGTGTATTGTCTTTCGGATAGGCATAGATTATAGTTTTCTTACCTAAAAGATCACTCGAAGAGTACTCCTTGCCGTCCTGGGCCATTGCCTTGAATAGCGGCATCCTATCTCCTACTTTTATCATGACTTATCGTTTTGATTTTCCTGAATAAGTTGCTCATATCATTTTTATTATTGATCATTTTATTTTCGTGCAAAAGTACAAAAAATGTATCTGAAGATAGAGCTAACTGTTAAGTTTTAAGTAGCGGTTGGTATTGTAACAAGATTTCGGTCAAATATATGGAATCGTNNTTTTTGATTTTTCCAAATTCTAAATTTGCATTTAACAACTTTTAGCATAACTATTTTTATTAGCTCACCTCTTTTTCATATAATTGTTTGTCCGTAGGTTTTTTATAATCTGAAATCAGTAACAATCTAATTCAAAGATAAATGGATAAAATGCTAAAACCAACTCTAAATTTTGCGGCAGGAAGACTGTGTCTTGTACTGACAGCATTTTTGGCGGTCACCGGTTGTTGCAGGGACAACGACACTGAGCTTAATGACGAAACCCCGTCTATAACGACTATAGGAGGTACATGGAATGTAAAAGCGATCTCTGTTTCAAATGAATTGACGTACATTGAAACTCCGCCCGAAAATGCCCACCATCCAAATATTTCAATAACAATTCCTGATACAATACAAGGGGATATTAGCGGCCATACTTTCAGAAATACGATTTCGTTTGGTTTTGAAATAAAGGAAAACCGACAAATCGATTTAAAGAATTATGGCGGTACCCGAATGACAGAAGATTCTTTGGGGCGGGCTTTTGGTAACCATATAATGTTTAATGTCGTAAAATTCAATGTTTCCGGCAAGTGTAGAACGACACAGCAACCATTGACACGGACGACTAAAAAGTGAACATTAACACAAGGACAAACCATTTTGACAGGTGACCAACATACAGACCATATTGAAAACGGACAACGAGTAAGCCGACACTCATTGCCGACCCTTCTGTGTTTTCTATTTTCCCCACCGCACATTTTTTTTTTAATTCAATTTTATTGCCCACGCACAAATGGCACATTTGGTTTTGCCCGACACACAAGCCAACCCTTCGCAAAACCAAAAGAGCCATTTTTTGCCAACGCACCGACAAACAGACTGACAATAATTCAAACAGTTTTTATATTGAAAAACGAGATAGACAAAATAATAAATCTATCTTTGCGGACACATTTCAAAATGACATGAACAGAATAAAAGAAGTGTTGGAAGAAAAAGGAGTAAAACAGACT
>DDLZ01000123.1:5567-9178 GCA_002340405.1 Bacteroidales bacterium UBA2559 | reverse complement strand
GCCATGGCGTGAGATAGCTGTTCTCTACCGCACCAATGCGCAGTCACGTTCGCTTGAGGAGGCTTTGAGAAAACGTGGTCTGCCGTATAAGATTTACGGAGGTTTGTCATTTTATCAGCGCAAGGAGATAAAGGATGTGATATCCTATTTTCGTATGACCGTTAACCCCAACGATGAGGAGGCTTTCAAACGTATAATCAACTATCCTGCACGCGGGATCGGGCAGACTACCGTAAACAAGATCATTGAATCGGCAATGACTAACGGGGTCAGCATGTGGGCAGTCATCTCCAATCCCGATGTTTATCCTCTGGATATCAATCGGGGCACAGCCGGCAGAGTGGCCGCCTTTACCGCATTGATTGAGAGTTTTATAGAGGATTCCGCTACCTCAAATGCACAGAAGTTGGCTGAACGTATTGTGGAAGAGGCCGGTATAATGCGCGACTTAATGACCGATACTACCATTGAGGGCGAGAGCCGCCTGCAAAATGTTCAGGAACTTATGTCAAATGTGACTGCGTTCACTGCCGGACGTCATGAGGAGGGCAACGAAGCTGACCGGATGGTGGATTATCTGAATGAGGTGTCGCTCATGACGGATCAGGACAACGAATCCGATGAAGACTTGGATAAGATCACTCTTATGACGGTACATTCCGCCAAAGGTCTGGAGTTCGATGCTGTCTTTATTGTGGGTTTGGAGGAGAGACTCTTCCCGAACGAGATGTGCGGTGAAGACGAGAGACAGTTGGAGGAGGAGCGTCGCCTCTTCTATGTGGCAATGACCCGTGCCCGCTATTATCTTTATCTGCTCTTTGCCACCAGTCGTTTTCGTTACGGCAGTCTGGATTTTTGCTCGCCAAGCCGCTTCTTTCAGGATATTGATCCGCAGTTTCTGAGTATGCAGTCCGTTGGGACCCGCACTTCANNAAGCAAGCTCCGGCAGAAAGGCAAATTTCAGCCGGTTGACGACATTATGCTTAAGGATGCCGTTAAAACTGATGCGTCCCGACCGGTAGATATTAAAGAGGGAAATGTAATAGAACACGACCGTTTCGGTATAGGAAGCGTGCTTTCAGTCGAAGGTTCGGGCGATAATGCAAAGGCCCGCATCCGTTTCCTTAAAGCGGGCGAAAAGACCCTGCTTCTGAAGTTTGCATCTTATAAGATACTCAAATAGGTATATTCAATTTGTTCGGATACAAAAAAAGCAGCATTTTATTGCTGCTTGTAGAGTAGGTGAGCGGTAAACGAGGCTCGAACTCGCGACCCCGACCTTGGCAAGGTCGTGCTCTACCAACTGAGCTATTACCGCCTGAAAGCGTTCTTAAAATATTCTCCGGAACACGGTATCAAGTGAAGAGAATGAGACTCGAACTCACACGACATACCTGTCACTACCCCCTCAAAGTAGCGCGTCTACCAATTCCGCCATCTCTCCAAATAAGTGCCCAGAACAGGACTCGAACCTGCACACCTTTCGGCACACGCACCTGAAACGTACGCGTCTACCAATTCCGCCACCTGGGCATTTCTATCTAAAATATTCCAAAGAACGTTTTACTTTGAGCGGTAAACGAGACTCGAACTCGCGACCCCGACCTTGGCAAGGTCGTGCTCTACCAACTGAGCTATTACCGCATTTTCAACGAAAGCGGTGCAAAGGTAAGGCTTTTGGGAATATTGTCAAAGGTTAAAGGAGATTTTTTTATCTTTATTCAAAAATCTCTTCCATATCACTTTGAAAGCAGATTATCAATATGCCTTTGAGCTGTCAGACACGCCTCCCTTTCATCTACACTCAGACATTTCCTGTTTTCAACAACAATCGTTCCGTTTACAATCACGGTCTCCACATCGCTTGAATGTGTACTGTACACCAGTTCGGAAATCAGATTGGTATGCGGATAAAGGTGAGGTTTCTCTATGTTGACCAACTGTATGTCGGCCAATGCTCCTCTGCTTAGCACTCCAAGCTCTCCTTTGCGGCCTATTGCCTGAGCTCCATTGACGGTTGCCATCTGCAGGGCGGTGTAGGCCGGTATGACACTAGGATCGCCGGTTACCGCCTTCTGAAGCAGTGATGCGGTACGCATCTCCTCCCACATATCCAGATCATTGTTGGAAGATGCCCCGTCAGTTCCAATGGAGACATTTATTCCGGCATCAAGAAATCTCTTTACCGGTGCGATACCCGAGCCTAATTTCATATTGCTTTGCGGATTGTGGACAACCGAAACATTATGACGGGAGAGAATTTCAATATCGCGCTCCGACATTACAACACAATGGGCGGCAAGGGTAGGGGTCTTAAACAGTCCGGCCTTTTCAAGGTATTCAGTAGGAGTCATACCATACTTTTTATGGGCGTTTTCGACCTCTACAGCTGTTTCAGACAGATGGATATGGTTGCCTGTGCCCAACTCTTTCGAGAGAGTTATAGAGCGTTGCAGATTCTGCTCGGAGAGTGTATAAACGGCATGAGGCCCCATCATTATCGTGACAAGACGGCTGTTGGAGAATCTTTTAATGATCTGTTGCCAGTCATTCTCAAAATGCTCCATCTTAAAATCCATCAGACACGGGCTCACGACAGCCCGGATGCCGACACCTTCGGCAGCTTCGGCAACAGCCTCTTCAAACGGATACATATCCACGAATGCGGTTGTTCCGCCCAGAAGCATTTCTAAAATACCGAGACGGGCGCCAACCAAAACGTCCCGGTATTCCATTTTACTCTCAACCGGCCAAATATGCTGCTCCAGCCACTCCATCAGCGGTACATCATCGGAAATACCCCGAAGCAGCGCCATGGCTACATGGGTGTGGGTGTTTATGAATCCGGGCATAACTATTTTGCCCGTCGCATCAATCCGATAACAGTCGGAATGAAGAGCTACAAACTCGTCGGCATCCTTTTTGTCGTGACTTATGAAAGAGATCCTTTCATTTTCAATACCAAGATAACCTTTGAAATATAGAGTGCTTTCATGACATGCGATATTCATCGGAATCAGGATTCCGTTTTCTATCAGTATGTCCATGAATTACTGTATATTCTTGCGGTCAAAAGACCAGCCTGCCATCTTGCCTATACCCGGCTCAGCACCGGTAAACATTGCGCTTGACTCCTTGTCGTCTTTGAGCCACCAGTTGAGCCATGCAGTAGCTACCTTGGAGTAATCACCGCCATAGGGCTGCATATAGGTGCCGCCGTGTCCTATGCCTTCCAGATTGCATATAAATGCCGGCATGGTGCCTGACAACTGCTTGAAGTCATCGCTTCCGTTTTCGTATGCTATGTCGGTTGGACCTCCGAGGATCCAGATTACGGATTTCTGTTTCATTCTGTTCAGGCTGGCTTTATCTTCGCCGCCGAAATAACCGCTGTTCATAACCAGAATGGTTTTGATCCTTGCGTCATCGGACATATGGAGCGCCTGCAGACCGCCGCATGACATGCCTGCCGCAGCAATATTGTCTATATCGAGGATTTGATAGTAATGACTCTCCCTGTCGGCATTTTGGGCAATGGCCCATTCCAATGCAGCCTTAAGACCTGCGGGGTCACCCATAGACATTCCACCCATACGGGGTCCGGCACCTTG
>DDLZ01000123.1:773-5562 GCA_002340405.1 Bacteroidales bacterium UBA2559 | reverse complement strand
CATTCCGCCGCCCTGTCCCATGCGCGGAACATCACCGGTCTGACCGGGACGCGGGGCTTCAGCCTGTCGGTAGTTACTGGGGCCTATGGCAACGACAAGATAACCCTGTGAAGCCACATCATTAAGGAAATTGATATGGCCGCTGGGGGAGTTGGCGCATCCGCCGTTACCCCATACTATAACGGGAAGCGGGTTGTCTTTATTGAATTTACTCAGATCCTGCGGACGGAAAACGGTGTGTGTTGTCAGTGTCGGCTCCTCCATCATGATTGCTTTGTAAGAGCCTGAACCACCTTCCTCAACAATTCTCGAATTTTGTGCCTGTACGCACACGGTTGCAGCCAGAATAGCTATAGCCGCAAAAAACAATTTTTTCCTCATGTACATTTAATATTATGGTTATTCTGATTCAAATGTAACGCTTATTTTCCTTAAATAAGGTTTGTTTTCAAAAAAAAACTATATTCGCAGACTGAAAACCGAACAAACTATTTTTAAACTGAAATATGAAAGAAGAAAAGAAAACGGTTGAACTACCGGAAAACGCGTACCGCGAACTCAAAGAAGGAGAAGAGTATGTACCTGTAATGAAACCGGATAAGAAGTATCCCGAGGCTAACTTATGGTCTGTCGGATGGGGGTTGCTTATGGCGGTTATATTCTCGGCTGCTGCTGCATATCTGGGGCTTAAAGTCGGACAGGTTTTTGAGGCTGCCATTCCTATAGCTATAATAGCAGTCGGAGTCTCATCGGTTGCCAAACGCAAGGGAGCCCTTGGCGAGAATGTGATTATACAATCAATAGGTGCTTGTTCGGGAGTGATTGTGGCAGGTGCTATATTTACACTGCCTGCTCTCTATATACTTCAGGCCAAATATCCTGACCTAACGGTCAATTTTATGCAGGTTTTCATAAGCTCCTTGCTGGGCGGTGTGCTGGGAATTCTGTTTTTGATACCTTTCCGTAAATATTTCGTCAAGGATATGCACGGCAAATATCCTTTTCCCGAGGCAACCGCCACAACGCAGGTGCTCATTTCGGGTGAAAAGGGTGCCGGTCAGGCTAAACCGCTGGTAATATCGGGTATAATAGGCGGTATTTATGACTTTATAGTCTCCACTTTCGGGCTTTGGACCGAGACTTTCACTTCAAGGGTGACGGCCTGGGGTTCGGCTCTGGCTACTAAGACCAAACTGCTCTTCAGTATCAATACCGGTGCGGCAGTGCTTGGTCTGGGCTATATTGTGGGTCTGAAGTACGCCTGCATAATAGCTGCCGGCTCGGCGCTTATATGGTTTGTGATAGTACCGATTTTGCCTCTGCTGGGTGACAGTTTCCTGCAAATACTTAATCCGGTCGTGACCGATACGGTGGCCGGTATGGAGCCCGAACAGATATTTTCAAACTATGCCCGCCATATAGGTATTGGCGGTATTGCAATGGCCGGAATACTTGGTATAATCAAGTCCTGGCCGGTAATCAAGGGTGCTTTAAGTCTTGCAGGGCGCGAACTTAAGGGCGGTACGGCTAATGTGTCTGTTCAGGTGGAACGCACTCAGCGCGACCTTCCCATGAAGATTGTCATAATAGGTATAATAGTGGCGCTAGCGGCGGTCTTTGCATTCTTCTATTTCGGAGTGATGGACTTTAATCTGGTTCATGCTGTGGTAGGCATTCTGGTTGTGGGGATTATCGCTTTTCTCTTTACCACGGTGGCTGCCAATGCTATTGCTATTGTCGGTACCAATCCCGTATCGGGAATGACCCTTATGACTCTGATCCTGGCATCGGTCATAATGGTGTCGGTAGGGCTCAAGGGCACTCCCGGTATAATATCGGCTCTTATTATGGGCGGTGTGGTATGTACGGCTCTCTCCATGGCCGGCGGTTTTATTACCGACCTTAAGATTGGTTACTGGTTGGGTTCAACTCCTGCCGTCCAGCAGGGATGGAAGTTTCTTGGCACGCTGGTATCGGCTCTTACGGTAGGAGGCGTACTGATAATACTGAATAAGACCTACGGCTTTGTGGGCGAAAATGCTCTGGTGGCACCTCAGGCTAATGCCATGGCTGCCGTTATCGATCCGCTTATGTCAGGTACCGGAGCGCCGTGGTGGCTATATGCCGTCGGCGCTATTATTGCTCTGATCCTCAACTTCTTCAAGATACCTGCACTGGCATTTGCTCTGGGTATGTTTATACCCTTCCAACTCAACATTCCGCTGGTAGTGGGAGGATTCATCAACTGGTACGTGGGCAGCCGTTCACAGGACAAAGCCGTAAATGCCGAACGTGTGGAACATGGCACTCTGCTGGCTTCGGGCTTTATAGCCGGTGGTGCATTGATGGGTGTTGTAAGCGCCTCTATGAGGTTTGGCGGACTTAACCTTATGATGCCGGAATCGTGGACAGGCAGCTCAATGGCCGAGTGGCTGTCGCTTGTCATGTACGCTGCTCTGATATGGTATTTCGTACGCAGTGTAATGAAAAGTCGCACTAAATAAGCAAATATGTATAAAACTAAGGGACTGAAGAACAGTCGTATAGAGGTGGCCGATGCACTTCGCGGGCTTGCGGTGGCCGGAATCATTCTTTTCCACTCGGTGGAGCATTTCAACACATTCGCCCGTGACATAAAATATACTCTGCCTTGCGACAGGCAGGTGTTCAGCATACTCCAAGCTCTGCTTTCGGGCAAGATGTACGGGATATTTGCCGTGCTGTTCGGGCTCAGTTTTTTCATAATGCGGGACAACCAGGAGCAGAAAGGGAGGGATTTTTCCCTGCGCTTTGCTTGGCGTATGGTATTACTCTTCCTGTTTGGGGTGCTCAATGTCTGCTTTTACGATGGCGATATACTTATAACTTATGCCATTTTGGGACTGCTGCTTATTCCGGCGGGTTATCTGAGTAACCGATGGCTCTGGTTTATAACCATACTGCTTCTTATCCAGCCGATGGAGATTTACTCGCATTTAGCGGGATGGCATCCTGACTCCCGATGGGTAAGCATGGGCTATTTCAAACTGATGCAGGGTCACGACACTTTTTTAAACTCGATGGTAACAAATCTGCGATACGGTATCACCACTACGCTGGGTTGGTTCTGGTTTAACGGACGCATCACACAGACTTTGGGACTCTTTTATCTGGGTCTGCTCTTTGGCCGTATGCGTCTCTTTTACGATGAGGGCGATAACCTTAAACTGTGGCGTATAATATTGACCATATCGGGTGTGCTGGTTATTGCAGGCGCATTTATAGAGTTCGGCAAATATGATGACCTGCTGCATCCGATGTGGAATCTGGCTATTTTAATGCTTATCCTCTCGGTGTCGGTGCTGTTATGGTATCGTTTTAGCGGATTCCGTAACGTCTTCGGTAAATTGTGTTTCTTTGGACGGATGAGCCTTACCAATTATCTCTTGCAATCCATTCTGGGCAGTCTGATATTCTATGAGTGGGGATTCAGTATGTATAACACTCTGGGCACTACCTGGTCAGCTCTGGTGGGTATTGGTATGATACTGTTTCAGTACTCAATTCTTAAGCTTTGGGCAAGGAACCACAGACGCGGACCTCTTGAAGGACTGTGGTACCGTTTGACCTGGATAGGATCGTGATAGATTGATCATACAGCTTCGCTGCTTTTTCTGTCGTCACTCGGCAAAGTCAAGCAAGCTTGACTCTGCTCTCGCTCCTAAGAAAATTGCTATTCGCTGTAATTGTGGTCCACAACAATATTGATTGTGTAGTCGGGCAGGAGGGTTTTCAGCTCTTCTTGTAGTTTGCCGGCCAGAGCCTGTTCATCGGTAACGGTAAGGTCGGGGACTATATCAATTGAGATGCTGCGGTCGCGGTCATTGTAATAGAATCCGTGCGTCTGGAGTATCTCCTTGTATTTGCTCACGGCTTGTAGCACGGTGCTTTGGAGTTTGGCAGACAGTGTATCTTGTGAGAAGACCGAGTAGATACCTATTGTAAGAATGATTCCGTGTTCATGGAACATCTTCTCGGATATGCGACGGGTCAGTCCGTGAATTTCGTATGCGGTCATAGAGTCCGATACGTTTATGTGCAGCGAACCTATCATAAGTGTATTGCCGTAATTGTGTAAAATGATGTCAAATACTCCTTGTACCCCTTCAAAGCTCATAACCTCCTGTTTTACACAATTTATGATTTCGGCAGGGATGCGGGTGCCGAGCAGTTCATTGACGGGTTTTGAAAGCATATCAATACCGGCCTTGATAATAAATGCTGAAATAATTACACCAAGTATTCCGTCAATAGATATATTCCATATAAGCATTATTCCGACCGAAATAAGCGTTGAGAAAGTTAAGATAGCATCAAAGAGAGCATCTGCACCCGATGCTATCAGGGCATCGCTGTTTAAAAGCTCTCCCTGACGTTTCACATACCTTCCCAAAAGGAGTTTGACCACTATGGCGGCTATAATCACAATAAGTGTTGATAATGAGTATTCAGGGGTTACGGGGTCTAAAATTTTCTTAATCGACTCAATCGTGGCGGTTACACCCGCAATAATCACTATGACAGATATTATTATAGCGCTGAAATACTCTACGCGACCATGACCATAGGGATGTTTAGTATCGGCAGGCTGCTGTGAGAGCTTTATCCCTATAATGGTTACAACACTTGACAATACATCGCTAAGGTTGTTGATCGCGTCCATAACGATGGCTACCGATGAGGCAAGAATACCCACTATGGCCTTAAAAGCAGCCAGAATGACATTGGCGGCGATACCTATCATGCTGGT
>DDLZ01000123.1:0-764 GCA_002340405.1 Bacteroidales bacterium UBA2559 | reverse complement strand
GCAAACATAAGCATTCCGGCTGCACGTCCCAAAAGACTTTGTCCTTTCCGTGGCCGGATTAGAATGACTAAAATGGTCGCGAAAGCAATCATAACCATAAAATCAATCCTGTATTGTGTAAAATCAAATTCAATAGGTCTGATAAAGGCCGATAATCCAAGTACACATAATATATTGAAAATATTGGAACCTATTATGTTTCCTATTGATATTTCCATCTCTTTTTTCAGTGCGGCAGCCACCGATGCGGCCAGTTCGGGCAGGCTGGTACCTATTGCGACTATTGTTAAACCTATTACTTTGTCGCTTACCCCTAATGCCTTGGCGAGCGATGTGGCGCCGTCAACCAAAAATTCGGCTCCCAGGTAGAGCATCAAGCAGGAGAGAATAACAAGTAATATAGCAGTCCAAACGGACATCTCTTTTTTATGGATTTCAGAACTGCTGTTTTCATTCTCTGATCCTTCTATCCCCTCTGTATTTCCTGTGTTCCCTATATTTACATTCTCTACATTTCTCCTCTCTATATTTTCTACATTTCCTACATATCTATTCTTTTCCGTACTCATACGGCCTCTTTTAATAGAAACAGCCGTAAACACGACCAGACCAGAGAACATTACTATACCTTCAACCCTTGAAATAATATTATTTAATGAAAAAAGCAGCAGTAGCAGTGATGCCAAAATCATGATTACTCCGTTGGCAGTGATCTTGCGGTTATTGGTAGCTATAGGAGACAGCATGGCTGTTAGTCCAAGAAT
>DDLZ01000103.1 GCA_002340405.1 Bacteroidales bacterium UBA2559 | reverse complement strand
TGATTTTTTTACTTTTTTTGAATCAGGAACACCGTGCCTGTCAAAAAGAGAGAGATTTTTTGGATATCTGAAAAGTTCTTTTTTAATTTGCTGAAACTAAATTAACTTTTTTATTAAAACACATCTATTTTCAACAGCGTAATCAAAAAACAACATAACACACAATAAATCTTACATATTATGAAGAGGTTAATATTTTCCATTTCGATGCTCTCTTTTGCTTGTTCCATCCTTTCAGGGCAAACAAAAGACGGTATAAGCACGACGGGCAACCGACAGGTTGACTTGGGCCTTTCCGTTATGTGGGGCACCTGTAATGTGGGTGCAGATAATCCGGAAGAGTACGGTGACTATTTTGCATGGGGAGAGACCCGGCCCAAAAATGAATATTCCTGGTCAACGTATATCTACAACTCCGATAACAAGGGAAAGAAATTTTCCAAATATGTAAACAGAAAACGTCAGGGCAACCGGGACAAGAAAAGCAAATTGGCTCTCTCAGATGATGCTGCACATGTCATTTTAGGCGGAAACTGGCGAATGCCTACCCATCAGGAGCAGTATGAACTGATAACCGAATGCAGATTTGTTCTTGAAGAACTGAACGGAGTGAAAGGTTACAGAGCATACAGCAGGGTTAACAATAACTCCATTTTTATACCATTTGCAGGCGCTTTTCACAAAGAGAGTGTGATTCATAATGATGATGGATCATACTGGACATCGGAACTCGAGCCTCACGGAAGTCTGTTTGATCGCGGTTCGGCAAATGCCAGGATGTATGTTATACTTAAAGATGATGTCGGCCAGGGTAGTTCACCACGTTTTATCGGTATGCCTGTCCGACCTGTTTGGGACCCTGATCTGAGCTCGAATAATTAACAGACAAACAACTATGTATGCGCTATCCGCAGCGGTACAGAGCAGCGGATCCGTCAGTAATATTTTATGCCGGAAGGAGTGAATAGAAGAGACCGCCAAAAAGACCGGAGAGAAGGATTACTTTTATGGGATTCACTCTCCATACATAAGTAACTGCGAAGGCTGATGCAAACAGGGCTATGCTTACGTAAAACTGTAGCTTATCGGTCTTAAATGAGCCTAAGTTCTCTTCGTTGAGCAGTAGCAGGACGGCAGCGGCAAGCATTCCCACAACTACGGGACGCAGCCACGCCAGTACAGTACGGACCGAAGGGTGATTTTGGTAGCGCATAAAAAAGGCGCTTATAAGCAGCATGATTATAAATGACGGCAGCATTACCGAGAACGATGCCAGCAGCGAACCTAACACAGCCTGAGTTCGTGTCATACCCGCATTCTCAATCGCCTTGAAGCCCACATAGGTGGCCGAGTTGATGCCTATGGGGCCGGGAGTCATCTGACTCACCGCCACGATATCGGTAAATTCGGAATTGCTTATCCAGGCCTGTTTCTCCACCACCTCATTCTGTATGAGCGAGATCATGCCGTAACCGCCTCCGAACCCGAACAGGCCTATCTTGAAAAAAGACCAGAACAGTTTAAACCATATTAAAGCAGCGCCCATCCCTTCGTGAGTTTAAATATGTAAAACAGGTGCCCGATACAAACCTTGCCAAGACTCCCACTCATTCTCTCCTGAACTTAATAATGTAAAACAGAACCGCACAGACTATCGTAACAAATATGATCCATATCGGCGATATCCCAACCCGCCATATCAGCATTGCAACAACCAGCGCCGCCAACCATGTCCAATGATCAAATCCCGCCCCGGAAGCCAGGCGTATGGTCGGGGTAAGAATAAGTGCGATAACTGCCGGACGTATGCCCTTAAAGACATTCTCCACCACGGGGTTTTCACGGTAATTTCCCGCAAACATGGCAATGGCCAGAATAATTATGATGGAAGGCAGCACCGTGCCTGTTGCACAGAAGATGCTGCCGACAGTCTTACGCATACGGTATCCTATGAATATGGATATGTTAACGGCAAAAACTCCCGGGGCAGACTGGGCTATCGCCATAAGGTTTAGAAACTCCTCTTTCGATATCCAGCCCTTACGCTCCACCACCTCGCGCTCAATAAGCGGTATCATGGCATATCCGCCGCCTATTGTAAAGAGGCCTATCTTGAAAAAGGTTGTAAATAGCGCAAGGAGCATAACGCCTTATTTCTGTGACTCAACCCATTTGCGAGCGTTAACGAATGCCTCAATCCAGGGTGTGACCTGATCGCCTTTACGGTCAACAGGATAGAATCCGCACTGCCAGGGGAATATGGCACGCTCCGGATGGGGCATCATAGCCACATGACGCCCATCGGCGCTTGCTATGCCGGCCACATTATAGTCCGAACCGTTGGGGTTGGCGGGATAATCGCCGTATGTATATTTGGCAATCACATTGTATCTCTCTTCAGCGTAAGGCAGTGAGAACCTGCCCTCGCCATGAGCCACCCAGGCACCCAGACGGCAGCCGCTCAGAGACTTGAACATAATGCTCTCGTTCTGAGGTATCGAAACGCCGAGGAAGGCCGATTCAAATTTATGCGACTCATTGAGAAGCATACGACTCTTCTTACCGTGGTCGGGGTTGATGAGTCCGAGTTCAATCATCAGTTGACATCCGTTACATACACCCAGCGAAAGGGTATCCTTGCGTGCATAGAAACGGTCCAGAGTCTCTTTTGTCCTTTGGTTGAAAATAAAAGCTCCTGCCCATCCCTTGGCCGAACCGAGTACATCGGAGTTGGAGAATCCGCCGCAAAAGACTATCATGCTTATGTCGTCAAGAGTTTCGCGGCCGCTCTCAAGGTCCGTCATGGTCACATCCTTAACGTCAAATCCTGCCAGCCAGAGGGCATAGGCCATTTCGCGTTCACCATTGGTTCCCTTCTCACGGATTATGGCGGCTTTCACACCGGTTGCCGTCCGGCGGTCAGGGTCCAGACCGTACTGAGCTGTCTTGCCGGTAAAGTTATAATTGAACTTGAAGTTTAGCGGCAACCTGGAGTAGTTGCCGTAACGTTTCTCGGCACATCCGTTCTCCGACTGCCTGAGGTCAAACAGATATGAGGTCCTGTACCACAGGTCGCGCATCTTGTCTATATCGATAGAGATATCCTTACCGTCACGGCGTATATAGAGATTTCTCGCATCGGCGGGACGGCCTATGACAGCACAGCCTACACCGGCCTCCTTAAGCAATTTCTCTACGGCATCCATCTGCTTGGACTCAATCTGAAGCACTACGCCCGGATTTTCAGCAAAAAGCGTCTTGATCAGGTCTTTGCCGCCTATTTGGTCAAGAGAGAGCTCCATGCCGCCTTTTACATTGGCAAAACACATCTCCAGCAGGGTTACAATCAAACCGCCGGCCGATATGTCGTGTCCTGCCAAAACCATGCGCTTCTCGATAAGCTGCTGCACGGCATTGAACGCGGCGGCAAAATATCCGGCATCCCTGACAGTAGGAACATCGCTGCCCACACGGTTAAGCGACTGCGCCAGAGCCGAACCGCCCAGACGCTGCTTGTCAAAACTAAAATCTATATGTATAAGCAGGCTCTCCTTGCAGTCGGCAAGCACAGGCGATACCACCTTACATACATCCGATACCTCACCGGCCGATGAGACTATAACCGTACCCGGGCTGATGACCTTGCTGCCGTCAGGATAATTCTGAGTCATGGAGAGAGAGTCCTTACCGGTAGGTACGTTGATCCCCAGCTCAAGGCAGAAATCCGACAAAGCCTTTACTGCCTGGTACAGGCGGGCATCTTCACCCTTCTGCGAACGGCAGGGCCACATCCAGTTAGCCGACAGCGACACAGACCTGAGTCCTTCACTGAGGGGTGCAAAGACAATATTGGTGAGTGACTCGGCAACAGAGAGCACCGAACCGGAGGCGGGATTTGCCAGACCTGCCTGCGGAGCATGTCCGATGGCGGTTGCAATACCTTTCCGTCCACGGTGATCAAGCGCCGCAACACCACAGTCCGAAAGCGGAAGCTGCAGTTCACCCTGGCACTGCTGACGTGCTATCAGACCTGTCACCGAACGGTCCACCTTGTTGGTCAGCCAATCCTTACAGGCTACAGCCTCAAGCTGAAGTACATTGCCAAGGTACTCCTCCAGCTTATCCTCCAAGTAGGTGACATCTTTATATTTCCGCTCCACAGTCTCATCAACCATATATGTCTTGGGCGACGAGCCGAACATCTGACTGATGGCAAGGTCAAAGGGGCGCACCCCGTCCTTCTGCTCAAAAGCGAAACGGCCGTCACCTGTGGTCTCGCCCACCACATACATCGGGGCGCGTTCGCGCTCGGCTATCTTTTGTAAGTGCTCCAAAGACTTCTCATCTATCAGAAGCCCCATGCGCTCCTGTGACTCATTGGCTATTATCTCTTTCGATGACAAGGTCTTATCGCCTATCGGCAGCTTATCCATCTCAATCAGTCCGCCGCACTCCTCGACCAACTCGGAGAGACAGTTCAAATGGCCTGCCGAACCGTGGTCGTGAATTGATATTATCGGGTTATTATCTTCCTCGCACAGGGCGCGGGTTACGTTATATGTGCGTTTCTGCATCTCGGCATTAGCACGCTGCACGGCGTTCAACTCAATGCCCGACGAATAGCGTCCCGTCTCGACCGATGAGACCGAACCGCCGCCCAGACCAATACGGTAGTTGTCTCCGCCCAACACCACTATCTTGTCGCCCTTCTTAGGCTTGCCCTTAAAGCAGTCGCGTTTGGCGCCGTAACCGATACCTCCGGCCAACATGATCACCTTGTCGTAGCCGTACTGTTCGCCGTTCTCCTGATGCTCGAAGGTGAGCAACGAACCGCAAACAAGCGCCTGCCCGAACTTATTTCCAAAGTCAGAGGCGCCGTTGGAGGCCTTCATGAGAATCTGTTCGGGAGTCTGGTAGAGCCATTGACGCTCGTTCATACCCTTCTCCCAGGCACGTTTCCCGTCAATGCGCGCATAAGAGGTCATATAGACCGATGTACCGGCAAGAGGCCACGCCCCTTTGCCGCCGGCCATACGGTCACGTATTTCACCTCCCGAACCGGTCGATGCTCCGTTGAACGGCTCCACCGTGGTGGGGAAGTTGTGTGTCTCGGCTTTGAGTGACATGACGGTCTCTATATCCTTTATCACGAACCAATCTGCTGTGGAGTGGTCGGCCGGAGCGAACTGCTCTGCCACCGGTCCCTGAGCAAACGCCACATTGTCCTTATAGGCCGACAGAATGCGGTTGGGATTCTCATGGGTGGTCTTCTTGATCAGGTTGAAGAGCGATGACTCCATCTCCTTGCCGTCTATTATGAACTTTCCGCCGAAAATCTTATGGCGGCAGTGTTCTGAGTTTATCTGAGCAAAACCAAAAACCTCGCTGTCCGTAAGTTTACGGCCAATTTCAGCCTCAACCTTATGCAAATAGTCAATCTCTTCGTTGGAAAGCGCCAGACCCTCCTGCTCGTTGTATGCTTCCAGATTATCTATGAACAGTATAGGCTCCGGCGTAATATTGATTGTGAAAATCTTCTGGTCAAGCCCATTGTACATACGTTGCAGCATCGGGTCATATTCGGCATCGGCCGAACTTACCGGGAAGAACTCCTCAATGCGGGTAATCCCCCTGCAACCCATATTACGGGTAATCTCTACGGCGGTGGTACTCCATGGGGATATCATCTCCCGACGCGGTCCCACAAAAAAACCTTCTAAAGATTCCTCACTTAAAACGGCGGCTTCGCCATAAAGCCATTTCAGCTTTTTGATATCATCGGCCGACAGTTTTGATGTAATCTCGGTGGCAACAATTGTGCCTGAAGGGTTTCTGAAAAAGATAATCATTTCGACAATTCAATTTGGATTTGCAAAGGTAACCTTTTATAATAATAAAATGGGTATTTTTGCAAGTCCTAATTCAAAATAAAAAGAGACATTGGAGGAGAGAGAAAACTACATACATATACGCGGAGCCAGAGTCAACAATCTAAAGAACATAAGCGTAAGCATACCCCGTGACAGACTAATCGTAATGACCGGACTGTCGGGTTCAGGCAAATCCTCGCTGGCCTTTGATACGCTTTATGCCGAGGGTCAGCGACGTTATGTAGAGTCACTCTCAGCGTATGCCCGCCAGTTTTTGGGACGGATGAAGAAACCGGAATGCGATTTCATTGAGGGACTGCCGCCGACAATAGCCATAGGACAACGTTCCGGCAACCGCAACCCGCGCTCCACGGTAGGCACTCAGACCGAGATTTACGACTATATGAAGCTGCTGTTTGCCCGGATAGGACATACCATATCGCCGGTGAGCGGCCTTGAGGTACGTAAACACAGCGTTGAGGATGTAGTGGATTTTGTACTCTCACAGCCTGCCGGGACCCGTTTTACCGTCCTTGCACCCATACATTTAACCGGCAATCGCAATCTTGAAGAGCAACTGCGTACACTGCTCAAGGTAGGATTTTCACGTATAGACTATGAGAGTGAAATCTTCCGCATCGAAGACCTTTTAAGTGACAACAAAAAACTTAAACAACTCTCCGCAGACGGCAAAAACTTATACCTGTCGGTTGACCGGCTCACATCCGACGGCTCCAAAGAGACCATGAGCCGCCTTGCCGACTCGGTAGAGACCGCATTTTACGAGGGAGCGGGAGAGTGTGCCCTGCGCCTCTACACCCCGCCCGAAACATCTCTGCATACATTCAGCAACCGTTTTGAAGCCGATGGCATAAAGTTCGAGGAGCCTACCGACAATCTCTTCTCGTTCAACTCGCCCGTAGGCGCATGCCCGCGCTGCGACGGATTCGGACGCATAATAGGCATAGACGAGGCGCTTGTCATACCCAACCGCGCCCTGAGCGTATATGACGGCGCCGTGGTCTGCTGGCGCGGCGAAAAGATGAGCGAATGGAAAGAAGATTTCATACTCCATGCCAAAGAGAATGATTTCCCCATATTCACCCCCTATTACCAACTCACACAGGAGCAGAAAAACTATCTGTGGCACGGCAGCGGCAAAAATAAAAACGGATTTGAAGAGAGCTGCATAGACTGTTTCTTCAGAATGGTAGAGAAGAACCAGTACAAGATACAGTACCGCGTCATGCTGGCACGCTACCGCGGCAAGACACTATGCCCCGATTGCAACGGCACACGCCTGCGCAAAGAGGCCGGTTACGTTATGGTGGGAGGCAAGTCCATCAACGACCTTGTGGAGATGCCCATATCGGAACTGAAAAAATTCTTTGACACTCTGGAGCTTCCCGAACACGAGGCTCAGGCAGCCAAGCGTCTGCTGACCGAAATCACAAGCCGCATACAGTTCATGCTCGACGTCGGGTTGGATTATCTTACTCTGAACCGTGCCGGCAACACTCTTTCAGGCGGTGAAAGCCAGCGCATCAATCTGGTAACATCACTCGGCAGCAGTCTTATGGGCTCGCTCTATGTGCTCGACGAACCGAGTATCGGCCTGCACAGCCGCGACACGAACAAGCTCATCAAGGTATTGCACCAGCTTCGGGAAATAGGCAATACCGTAGTGGTAGTGGAGCATGACGAGGAGATCATACGCGCATCGGACTACATAATAGATGTGGGGCCCGAAGCCGGCCGCCGCGGAGGAGAGATAATCTATCAGGGAGACACCGACCAACTGGAGAACAATGCCGACAGTTGGACCGTCAAATACCTGACCGGAATGGAGACCATACCCGTACCCAAGTCGCGCCGTCCATGGAACAACTATATCAAGGTGCTGGGTGCGCGGCAGAACAATCTGGACGGGATAGACGTTACCTTCCCGCTCAATGTCATGACTGTGGTGAGCGGCGTGAGCGGTTCCGGCAAAAGCACGCTGGTACGCGACATATTCTACCGCCATCTTAAAAATATTTACGACGAAGCCGGCGAGCGTCCCGGTGAATGTACGGCCATAGAGGGCGACACCGCCATGGTCCGTGCCGTAGAGTTTGTGGACCAGAACCCCATAGGCAAGACCACACGTTCCAACCCCGTGACATACGTCAAGGCATACGACGAGATCCGCAAGCTGTTTGCCGACCAGCCTCTGTCACGTCAGATGGGCTACCGTCCCACACACTTCTCATTCAATTCCGAGGGCGGCCGATGCGAGGAGTGCAAGGGCGAGGGCGTTGTAACCATATCCATGCAGTTCATGTCGGACCTGCAGATGGTCTGCGAAAGCTGCCATGGCCGCCGATTCAAGAATGATATTCTGGAGGTGACCTACAAAGGCAAAAACATTTGGGAGATACTGGAGATGACCGTAGATCAGGCAGTAGAGTTCTTTTCGTCCGGCACTCCCACCGAACGCCGCATAATACGGAAGCTGGAACCTCTGCGTCAGGTCGGACTGGGCTATATCAAACTCGGGCAGACATCATCAACCCTGTCGGGCGGCGAAAGCCAGCGCGTCAAACTGGCATACTTCCTCAGTCTGGAAAAATCCGAACCGACCATATTTATCTTCGACGAACCCACTACCGGTCTGCACTTTCATGACATACGCAAACTGCTCGAATCGTTCGACGCGCTCATACGCCGGGGTCACACCGTAATAATCATAGAGCACAACATGGATGTTATAAAATGTGCCGACCATGTCATAGACCTGGGACCTGAAGGCGGAGAGCGGGGCGGACACCTGGTGGTATGCGGCACACCCGAACAGGTTGCCGCCTGTCCGGAATCGTACACCGGACTTTTCCTTAAAAAGAAACTTAAAAAAACCAATTAATACAATCTATTATGTCAGAAAACAAAACCGGCAAACTCAAAAGGTTCATGGAACGTCTCAATAAGTTCCTGACCAAGGATATATGGTCATTTGACATAAACAGGTCCGGACCCTTGCGCCGTGCCATCGGCAATACGGTCAAGGTCATAGTTATAGCCATACGCACCTTCATTGACGACAAAGTCATGACTAAGGCTGCCGCGCTCACCTACTCCACCCTGTTTGCCATAGTGCCGATATTGGCGCTGATATTCGCCGTCGCACGCGGATTCGGATTTGAAAAAATAGTGACAAGCCTGCTGGAGAGCGGTATAATAGGTCAAAACGAAACATTGGATACAATTATGAATTTCATAAACCAGTATCTGCAATACGCATCCAGCGGCTATTTCATAGGCATAGGCCTTCTGTTCCTGCTCTTCTCGGTGTTTTTACTTGCCGATGGGATAGAGACCAGTCTCAACTCTATCTGGCATCTGAAAAAGTCACGCGGGATGGGACGCAAAATAACGGACTACTTTTCACTTCTTCTGCTCATACCGATAGGCATTATCTGTCTGAGCGGTCTCTCAGTATTGGGCACATCCTTACTGATCCGAATGGAGGGTTACCATCTGTTGGGAGGATTTGTAAAATTCCTTATCAATGCCATGCCATATCTGTTGGCAGGTTTTATACTAACCGGATTCTATATGTTCATGCCCAACACCAAGGTCAAATTCAAGTATGCCGTCATACCGGGGTTTATCGCCGGCTGCCTGTTCCAAATTTTTCAAAATATCTATTTCCAGGGTCAGTTCACGCTCTCCAGTTACAATGCCATCTACGGAGGTTTTGCCGCCCTGCCGCTTTTCCTCTTCTGGTGCAACATATCATGGGCAATAATACTGTTCGGCTGCCAACTGGCGTACGTAAGTCAGAATAACGATAACTTCAACTACTTCAAGGAGCCCGACAAAATAAGCCGCCGTCATCAGGATTTCTACTCTCTGATGGTTTTGTCCTGCATCTGCAGCAAATTCAACAAACGCGAATCCGCGCCTGTCATGAAGGAGATAGTAAACGAACTACAGGTACCGCACCGCTACGTCATATCATCGCTCGACACCCTGAGCGAATCGGGACTCATAGAGACCGTCCTTCAGGACGATGACCGGGAGCCGGCCTACGTTCCCTCTACCGACACTCAGTCGCTTACGGTGGTAAACGTACTGACCGCTATCAACTCCAGCGGTTACTGCGACCTGGATCATGCCTTAGAGAGCGAACTGCGCGAGTCTCTGCTTAAGATTGACTCCAAGAGAAAAAGTCTGTCCGGCGACATCTGGGACACCCCCGTTTCAGAGCTCTGAGCAATTGCATTAGCTGACTTCGGCAGTTCTCCGTTCTACTTTTTGTAACTATCTGAATTTTAGCTATATAACCAAATACCGGGACACCCGCTTGGGTGTCCCGGTATCAAAGTCGAGAAAAATTATTTCCTTACTACCTCAAACTGATGAATAGGATTTCCCAAATAGTTAATAAATGTCACTTTGAACTTATCTTTTCCTACGGAAATAACTGAGAAACCTTCATCGGATGCACAAAACTGTGTATCGGGCCCTTTAATCGGTTCACGGCCGAGCGAAGCCGAGGCATTTACCACATAATTTACATTCGTACCCGGTTTGGTAAGATGTTGAAAAGTATGCGAGTGTCCTGCAACGTATAAATCTACATTGTATTTTCGCAGCAACGGATCAAGTTTCTCAATCAAACTCTGTTCATCCACACGTTTTTTCTCGGAAACGTAAATCGGATGGTGCCCGATTACGATTTTGAACGTTTCGGTTGAATTAGCCAGCTCTTCTTCTAACCAGCGAAGCTGACGTACTGTATCTTGATCAAAAACATCCGGATAGGTATCGCCTTCTTCGTAATATTTGTCAATCAGCGGCGTAGTGTCAATAAAGAACACTTTGACCGTGGAATATTCATCCTCATCGCCCTCTTCGGGAATGATGGTTTTGGTGTAATATCTGTCCGGCATTACCCAGCGGCGCGATATATTCGAATAATCCAACACTGCCTGCGTGTTTCCGCGATATTCGTGATTGCCAAGAACAGGATACCACTCTTCCATCAATTCCGGATGGTCGTAGATTGTTTCAAAATTGGTCATCCATAACGGGTCATGAACGCTTTGTACGCCTCCCCAATGATGTGTATCACCCGCGGCGGCTACAAACTCAATACCGATATTTTCGGCAAGCTCACCCATCATTTTGGCAACCGGTCTTTGCTGATAATAACCGTTACGGCCCAAATCATTAGCCACAAAAAAGTTGTAACCGTCTTGATAGGCTATTTCTACTTCTATTTTCGGACTCTGCCCAAAAACGCTGCTTGTCGCAAGAAAAAGCGCTAAAAGGAGAAATGTTACAAGATTCCTGTTCATTTTACTAAATTAAAAGTTAAACTTCACGCCTGCATCAAAACGGAAATTATAATACTCGGCTTGATAAGTGTATTCTTGACTTCCTTGATAATAACGTAACGGTTGATTAAGAATATTGTTCACATTGGCAAAGATATTAGTATGTTTTCCAACACTCAAATTGCAGTTGAAGTCAAGGTAATTTACCTTATCATAATAGACGTCAAAGAAAGCAGATTTTCCTAATTCATCGATAAAATCAGATGCATAATTATAGGACAGGCGGGCCGAGAACTTGCGGTTATTAAATCCTAATGCCGCATTAAGCGTATGCGCCGGAGTACCCGGAAGGCTTAATTCTTCATTTTCACGCCCCTCGTAGTTAAAGTCTTTTACCACAGAATGGTTGTAAGTGTAGTTGGCATACACATTAAAGTAACGCAAGAAACCGGGCAAGAAGCTCAGGCGCTGCTGCATGGCAACTTCAAATCCCAACAAATCGGCATTGCCGCCATTGATAGGCTGTGTATATTCTTTCCAGGTACGATTCATATAATGGTAGTTATCATAACGGCTGTCCACGATAAGATTCTGAATGTCTTTGTAGAAAACACCGGCTGAAATCAATCCGTTATTCACATAGTATTCTACCATCAAGTCAAAGTTCATTGATTTTGTGGGCTCTAATTCCGGATTGCCAACTTCAATCTCTTCCTTCTCAAAACTTATCGATTGGCGCGGCGTTAAATCTGTGTATTTTGGACGCGCCAGCGTGTTTGTCCAGGCTGCTCTAAGCTTAAGATCTTTGCTTACATCCCATTTCGCAACGATGCTCGGCAATAAGTTATAGTATGAGCTTTCATCGCCCTTTACGGGGTTAATCACATCATTATCCTGATCCCATTGAAATGCGTTGTAGGAGAGTGTAGTATGCTCCATCCTCAATCCCAAAACAAGATCCACCTTACCGTTCAGCCGCTGGTTGTAACGGAGATAAGAACCTATAACCCTTTCCTTTGCATCAAAATTATCCAAATCTTCTTCGGCTATACGGCTCTTTTCAAAATTTTTGTTGCCGTCAAGCTGAAGATCGCCAAAAAATTCTCTATCGGGGAACTTACCTGCCGCATAGTCTCCTGCCAAATAGTTTGAGCGGGTTTGGTCAATCAGGTTATTTGCAACCAGTGCGTCGAACTCGTCTTCATAATCACCCGTAGGCTCGTATTCATAGAAATTCACATCGTTTCTTTTGGTTTTAAGCTTAAGAGAAGCACCAAATTTCAATTCGTTTTTCCATGAACCGGAAGTGTTAAAAGGCAGAGAAAAATCTAATTTTCCCGATAAATCTTCGTCGTAAGTGTATTGCAGTGATTCAGTAATTTCGTTCAGTCCAAAATTACCGTAATCGTTGATGTCAAAATCATTGCCTTTCATTTTAAATCCGGAAGCCATCGGTTTGCGCGGGTCGGACAAATCGTTGTCAAACGTAAAATACTTTGTCCTGTAATTGATGTAACGCTCATCAGGACGTCTTTCCGAAGCTTTGGAGTAGTTGGTCTTCCAGTCCATCTCCAGCTTGTTGAAGTTGTGGTTACCGCCCAGCGAGAATGTCATTACCTGTTGGTCTTCAAGGCGAGTGTATCTGGTGTCTTTTGTCCCGAATTTCACTTGACGTTCCATCCGCCCTTTATAAGTGCCATCATCTTCCGGAGAAATATTCCTGATTCTCATCCGATAACGATTTTCCCAGTCGTAACGCTTGTTGTACATCCCGTTAAATTCTATTTTATGGTCGGGATTGATTACATAGTCCAATGCCAGCGAATAACTCTGGCGCTGGCGCTGTACGAAGTATTGACGGATCTGGTAATCGGTTACATATGATTTTCCGTTATCGTCTTTTGCCCATGTAAATTCGATATTGTCTGAACCAAGCGGATTATCTTGGAACGAAATGGAGGCAACCATTCCGAGCTTGTCTTTCAGGAAACGGTTTCCGTAACTTAAGCCAAGGTTTATTGTCGGTTTTTCCGAAATCAGATTGTAACCGCTTCCCGCCATTGCCGTGATCCGTTGTCCTACAGGCTGGCTTTTGGTAACTAAATTAACCGTTCCGCCAATGGCGTCTGCATCCATTTCCGGCATGATCACCTTATTCACTTCAATGGTCTGTATCATATCCGCCGGAATAAGGTCAAGCTGCACGGAACGCACATCGGCTTCTGCAGAAGGAACGCGCGTACCGTCAATAGTTACAGAACTCAAGTCAGGCGAAGTACCGCGTATATGTCCGAACCGGGCTTCACCCTGATCATACTGGACGTTGATTCCGGGAATCCGTTTTAAAGCATCGCCAATGTTGGAGTCGGGGAACCGCGATACCTGATCCGCAGAAATTACGTTGGTAATGTTTATGTTGTCTCTTTGCCTTGACATAGCTCTATACTGTGGGTTATAGGCTGTTACCACAACCTCGTCCATTAAAATTCCCTCTTTCAGTACAATATTATCTAATGGAACGGTGCGGTTGTCGGTTATAGTAACGGTCTGTTCTTCCGAATTAAAGCCTATAAAACTAACCTTTACTTTATACGTTCCATTTTCGAGTCCCGTAACCCGGAAAAAGCCGTTGATATCGGAAACGGCTCCAAAATCTGTTCCTTCAACCTGTACAGTTGCGCCGGGAAGCACGTAGCCCATCTCATCAACAACCCGTCCGGTCAAAGACCCGGGCAGCAGAGCTTCCGGGGTTTTAGCAAACGAAACATGTAAAATGCTGCAAAACAGCAGAGTGATAATTGTCTTTTTCATTTCTAAATTATTAAAATATGATGCGCAAAGAAACAATTTTAATATTGCAGAACGATTAAGGGTTTATGAAGAAATTGTTACGGCATGTTTCAATTCGGTTACATTGCCGGCCATTAACATTAAGCCGTTGATAAGAGGAAAATCGGCTGTCATTTTGACTGCTGACATTTTGTCATGTGCTGCGCTTATTTGCCTGCCATTCTGTCATGTTTTGTCATACAACAGCCGCTGGCACTCTATTTGTTTCTAATATAGTGAAGCCGCAAGGCTCACAAAAATCAGATGTTTAACAATTTAAAGAATAGGAGATTATGACAATGTTACTGACAAGAAGAAATCAAAATTACAATCAAGATTGGTTACCGAGCCTTTTTAGGGATTTTATGAACGATGATTGGTTTACCGGCCGCACCTCGGGCAGTGTTCCGGCTCTTAATGTAATCGAGAACGAGAAGGACTACGAACTTGAGTTCGCTGTTCCGGGACTCAAGAAGGAGGAGTTGAACCTGCAGGTTGATAACGACGGCGTAATGTCAATCTCTATGGTCAGCAAGCAAGAGGACAGCAAGACCGACAACAAACGCAACTACATACGTCGCGAGTTCTCATATCAGAGAATAAATCAGAGCTATATCCTGCCCGATGATGCCGACCATAAAAACATTAAAGCCAAAGTCGAGAACGGCGTGCTGACAATCAACATTCCTAAGGTTCCGGCCGAAAGCCAGGCTAAAGCCGTCAAGAATATTGCCATCGAATAATGGCATATTCAATCAAATCGAGTAGGAGAAAACAAAAGTAGTTTTTCTCCTACTCTTGTTTTCTCCTTATATATAGAATATCTTCCAATATTTTACCTATTTGCGGCTGTGTAAAGTGCATATCTTTAATTTTTTTGAAGTTTAAAATCAAAGATAGAAA
>DDLZ01000054.1:3874-7152 GCA_002340405.1 Bacteroidales bacterium UBA2559 | reverse complement strand
TTTCAATTCATTCCAGAGAATCTTTTAAACAGATATATGATGTTTTGTCGGAATGTAAAGGTAGTGGGCTCAGAGGCGTTTTTCACTGTTTTTCCGGCAGCTTGGAAGAGGCTGAAGCTCTGATGGAGTTTGAAGGCTTCATGTTCGGAATAGGGGGTGTGCTGACCTTTAAGAAATCCGACCTGCCCAAAGCACTTGAAGTCATACCTCTTGAAAGGGTTGTACTTGAAACAGATGCTCCCTATCTCTCGCCGGTCCCATACAGGGGCAAGCGAAATGAACCCTCATTCATCGTTGCTACAGCTGCACGTCTGGCTGAGGTTTACGGATGCAGTTTTGATGAGGCAGCCGCTTCCACAACGCTCAATGCCCGGTCACTGTTCCGTCTTTGACAAGACGGAGATACAATAACGGTCGCCATTCTCCGTTTATTCAATTACAAAACGGANNATTTTCGCAGAGGCTTACCGTACCCTCAATGCTGCCGATGATGATACGGAGCTAAATCTTGTGCTTGAGGTCTTCAAGGGTAACAGAACAATACCGGTAATAGTGGTTGATGAGGAGAGCAACATTGTCAATAATACTTTCCTCAACATAGATATAAGAAAAGGTGATACACTGGCTTATCTGACATCGTATGCCGAACGCATGCGCCAGGCCGGCAATTCAATCAAGATATATTTTGACGATAATGACGAAACCCGTTATTACGAGGTCTGTTTTGATCAATCTTTGCTGCTGAACCGTCTTAAAGTCTATCCTTACATACAGATGTCGGTTGTTGTGCTGTTTGTGCTCATAGCCATTTTTGCTCTGCTCAGTTTTAAGAAGACAGAGCAGAATAAGGTATGGGTGGGACTCTCCAAAGAGACTGCACACCAGTTGGGTACGCCAATATCATCGCTTATGGCCTGGTCCGAGCTGTTCAAAGACAAGTACGATGATCCGCTCATTGATGAGATGGAAAAAGATGTCAACCGATTACAGATGGTGGCGGAGAGGTTTTCCAAGATAGGTTCCATGCCTGAGCCTGTAACAGCCGATATGGTCGGGGTGATGAACGGTGTGATAGAATATGTGGAGCACCGTTCGCCCAAGGGTGTCCGGTTTGTTCGTGATTTCCCCGAACCTCCGGTATATGCAAGAGTAAACTCCTCCCTGTTCGGATGGGTCATAGAAAATTTGTGTAAAAATGCGGTTGACGCGATGGATGGAGACGGTGTCCTTACCATCAGATTGAGAGAAGAAAAGAGTATTGTATCGGTCGAGGTTTCGGATACCGGAAAGGGAATTTCAAAAAAGTCATGGAAAAGTGTCTTTGACCCGGGATATACCACCAAACAGAGAGGGTGGGGACTTGGACTCTCGCTTGCAAAGAGGATTGTTGAAGAGTATCATAAGGGCAAAATATATGTCAGTTTTTCGGAATCGGGTAAAGGGACGGTTTTCAGGGTAGAACTTTTTAAATGAGGACTCCCTAAGCGACACCTTCTTTAACCATTTCTTCTTGGCTGAAATTTTTAAAATATCTTCTTTTTTTAGGCCTTTGCTTATGCTGTAGATTACCATGAATAACTCTAAAGTATCATTTTCTAAAAAAAGCATTGATTTCAGAAAATAATATCATATCTTTGTGCCCCGAAAAAATGTCAAATGGGCAGGCTGGATATATATAAGGTTGAGCTGAATGGGCTTCAGGAAAAACAGGCTTCATACAGTTGGGTTGTAGATCGGAAGTTTTTCGATGCCGTAGTAGGTGAAGAGGTCAACAATGGCAAGGTCGAAGTCGAACTGACGGTAACGAAACAGTCCGATTTATATCATTTGGAATTCGTTTTGAAAGGGGATGTAATAATAACCTGTGACCGTTGTCTGGATGACATGACGCTTCATATTGAGACTACCGGTGATTTTAAGGTCAGACTTGGTGACGATTATACCGATGACGGTGATATTGTTGTTGTCCCCAGAAAAGACGGTTATATCAATGTCTCATGGTATATATATGAGTTTATAGCCTTGGCAATACCCATTAAGCATGTCCATGCACCCGGCAAATGTAACAAAGGCATGATGGAAAAGCTTAACGGGCATCTGATTGAAGAAGAGGATTTTGAGGATTCCGAAGAGTCAGGGGATTCTGAAGAGACAGACCCCAGATGGGACGATTTAAAAAAAATAAAGGAAAAAGATAACGATTAAAAATAGAACAAAATGGCACATCCTAAGAGAAGGCAGTCCAAAACCAGAACTGCGAAGAGAAGGACCCACGATAAGGCAGTAGTTCCTACATTGGCAATCTGCTCTAACTGTGGAGCATGGCACGTTTTTCACACAGTATGTGGTGAGTGCGGTTATTATAGAGGCAAGTTGGCAGTGGAAAAAGAGACAGTTGCAGAGTAATGACAAGACATGAAAACGCATCTGGAAGGATGCGTTTTTTTCTTTTATGACATCCATGCACAAGGCCGGTTTTGTAAATATTGTGGGTAATCCCAATGTGGGCAAATCAACGCTTATGAATCTGCTGGTCGGAGATAACCTCTCCATTACCACCTATAAGGCTCAGACCACCCGCCACAGGATAATGGGTATAGTCAATACGGAGGAGTCGCAGATAGTCTTTTCCGATACACCGGGCGTACTCAAACCCAATTACAAACTTCAGGAATCAATGCTGGCTTTTTCGGAATCGGCCCTGGTTGATGCCGATGTGCTTTTATATATGACCGATGTGGTCGAGAAACCTGACAAAAACAGTGATTTTCTTGACAAGGTGGCAAAGATGGAGGTGCCGGTGTTGGTCCTAATCAACAAGATTGACCTTACCGATCAGGAGAATCTTGAAAAACTGGTGGAAATATGGCATGAAAAATTGCCTAAGGCCGAGATAATACCTATATCGGCAAAAAACAAATTCGGTGTGGAGATGATTCTTAAAAGAGTCAATGAACTTATACCGGAATCACCTCCCTACTTTGATAAGGACCAACTGACGGACAAGCCGGCCCGTTTCTTCGTTGCCGAGACTATCAGAGAAAAGATACTGCTGCATTACGATAAAGAGATTCCTTATTCGGTCGAAGTGGTTGTGGAGCAGTTTAAGGAGAACAGAAAAAGGATTCTTATAAACACTGTCATTTATGTGGAGAGAGAGTCTCAGAAAGGAATACTGATAGGTCATCAGGGACAGGCTTTGAAGCGGGTGGCGATTGAGGCCAGAAAAGATCTTGAGAAATTTTTCGGAAAGAAAATATTTATGGAAATTTTCGTCA